>JBGQEX010000174.1:0-8601 GCA_041496605.1 Piscinibacter sp. | reverse complement strand
GGCGAGTTTCTCCTCGCGCGGCTGGCCGAGGAAGATCACGCCGAAGAACTTGACCATCGTGTAGCCGGCCAGCGCGGCCACCAGCGCGATCAGCGCCGCGACCACCGGGATCAGCATGGTCAGCAGCGGCACCGGCAGGCCCGGCGTGAACAGGAAGCTCTGCAGCAGCAGCCACTCCGACACGAATCCACCCAACGGCGGCAGGCCGGCACTGGCCAGCACCCCGAGCAGCGTAAGCCAGCCGACCCAGGGCATCGTGCGGATCAGGCCGCCCAGCTTGCCAAGGCTTCTTTCCGACGTGGCATGCAGCACGCTGCCGGTGCCGAGGAAGAGCAGGCTCTTGAAGCAGGCATGGCTGGCCACGTGATACAGCGTCGCCGTCAAGGCCAGCGCAGCCATCGGCTTCATGTCGTAGCCGGCGAAGATCAGCGTCAGGCCCATGCCCGCGAACAGCAGGCCCATGTTCTCGATCGACGAGTAGGCGAGCAGGCGCTTCATGTCCGTCTGCACCGCGGCGAACACCACGCCGAACAGGGCGGTGGCCAGGCCGATCGCAAGCAGGAGACCCCCCCACCACCACAGGCGCAGGTGAAGCAGGTCCAGCGACACACGCAGAAGGCCGTAGATGGCGGTGTTCAGCATGACACCGCTCATCAGGGCCGACACCGGCGAGGGTGCTGCCGGGTGGGCTTCGGGCAGCCACACGTGCAACGGCAGGACGCCCGCCTTGGCGCCGAAACCCAACACCGCGAGCAGGAAGCCGATCGAAGCCCAGAACGGGCCCAGGGTCTGGGCCCGCATGTTGGCGAAGGTGTAGTCGCCGGTGTTCGCCTGCAGCACGCCGAAGCACAGCAGGATCGCGATCGCGCCGATGCGCGCCATCGTGATGTACAGGTATCCGGCGCTGCGAACTTCGGGGATGCGGTGGTTTGCAGTGACCAGGAAGAACGACGACAAGGCCATCGTCTCCCACATCACCATGAACGAGTAGGCATCGTCGGCCAGGACGACACCGACCATGCTGGCCAGGAAGACGTGGTACTCCAGGCACAGCAGGCCGGGCGGCGTGCCTTCGCCCTTGCGAAAGTACCCGGCCGCGAAGGTCGAGATGCCGGCTGATGCGGCGCCGATAACCATCAGGAAATAGGCCGACAGACCATCGAGCCTCAGGTGAAATGGCAACGCCGGCAGGCCGATGGGCAATATTGCGACCTCGGGTGTGCCCAGCACCGCGAACAGGGCCAAGCCGAACAGCGCAAGCCCGAGAACTCCTCCGGCAGGAAAGAGCACGTGCGACACGACCGTGAACCGACGCAGGGCGAACACGCCTGCGACTCCCAGGACCAGCCAGCCGGCCATGACCGCCAACATCCAGTCAAGAGTGAGCCACTGGGAGGCGGGGGGCAAGCTGTTCACGACTCAGGCCTTGCGACGAGCCCAGCTGGTTTTCGTGGCTGGCACCACCTTGCGCTTGGCACCCGGCTTCGAATGCGACGGAATCTTGTGCGCGGGCTCGACGGCCACCGAGCCGCTGGCAACGAACTCGACGCCATGCTGGGCGAGGTAGTCGCCGATAAGCTGCCGCACAACCTGCGAGGCCGTACGGTCCTGTCTCGCACACAGGCGTTCGAAGGCCTCCTTCTTGTTCGGATCAATGAGGAGCGTCAGTCGCGCGGTCTTGAGTTCCATGGAGCCTTGGCATGGCTGTCAGGCAATTACATTGCATGCACATCGTACACGAATACCATGCGGTTCACGAGTGACACCTAAGGGCGTCTGTCCTTCAGCGCCGACGTGATCAGCACAAACGCCGCGAGCAACTGGTCGGCGGCCACGGCTTCGATGTTGCTGGGTCGCCGCACCAGCCCGGGGCGGTGATTGTCGAGCGCGTCACCCTTGCAGGCAAAGACAATGCTGTTGCTCAGTTCGCCGTCGTCCACCAGCAGAACCGAGTCAGCAAAGCTATGCCGAATGCGGTCGACGTAGATGTCGTAGCGAGGGTGGCCGTAGTGCAGGTTCACGACCATGATCCCGCCCGGCTGCAGCATTTCGAAGCAGTCGTCGTAAAAGCGTTGTGACGACAGGCGGGCGGGCTGTCCGTGACTGTCGAAGCCATCGACAACCAACACGTCGACGCGGCTTGGACGATGCCGAACAAAGTGCGCTCCGTCCCCGCGAATGACACTGAACCGTGGGTCGTCAGGCGGTACGTGGAATTCGTCGCGCAAGGCGATCACGTGGGGATTGATCTCGACGACCTGAATGCGCGAACTCGGCAGATAGCGATGGCAGAACTTGGCCAGTGACCCGCCGCCGAGGCCGATCATCGCGATGCTGTCCGGCCTCGGGTTGAACAACAGGAAGCCCATCATCGTGCGCGTGTACTCCAGGTCCAGCGCATACGGATCGCGCAGTTGCATGCGACTCTGAATCTCGCTGATGGAGAAGTGAAGCGCCTTGGAACACAGGCTCTCGTAGACAAAGGGTTTGACGTATTGGGCGGACTCTGGGCTGTCGGGCATGGCAATGAGGCGGTTTGAAGGGGCTGAATCTGCGGGTCGAGTCAGCGCGACGTGTGGATCTCGGCAACCATGAGTGCGGTCATGTTGACTATGCGACGCACTGTGGCCGACGGCGTCACGACGGTATGTGCGCTCAGGTCGTGATTCCGAGCAGGTCCAACACGCCACAGACGAAGGTCAGCGGGTGGGGCGGGCAGCCGGGCACGTAGAGCGTGGGCTTGAACCGCTCCAGGAAACTTCGCTCGACCGCTGGCGACCCCTCGAACGGGCTGCCCGAGATCGCACAGGCGCCGACGGCGATCACCAGCTTGGGGTCGGGCATGCCGTCCCAGCACAGTTGCAGCGCCTCGGCCATGTTGCGCGTGATGGGACCGGTCAGCACCAGGCCGTCGGCGTGGCGCGGTGAAGCGACGATGTCGATGCCGTAGCGGCCGATGTCGAAGTTGACGTTGGTCAGCGCGTTGACCTCGAGCTCGCAGCCGTTGCATCCTCCGGCCGAGACCGACCGCAGCTTGAGGGAGCGGCCGAAGCGCTTGCGCAGCGCCTCGGAGACCTTCACCGGATCGGGCATCGACCGCGACGCGCTGATCGTCAACCCGACGCGGTCGGTACACGCCAGTTGGAAGTCGTTCGTGTACGTGAGCTTTCCGGTCGGGCAGGCTGGCGCGCAGTCGCCACACATGACGCAGCGACCCAGGTCGATCTGCACCGGGTCCAGCCGTATCGCTTCGGTCGGGCACGAGGCGATGCAGGCCTCGCAACCGGTTTTGCAGGCGGTCTCGCCGATGACGGGCCGGCCGCGGAAACCGACAGGGTTCGCCTTGCGGGGATCCTTGATGTACTGGGTTCCTTGAGAGACCCTGACCGCGATCGACTTGAACATGGCGGATTAGAGATCGTTCCCGCAATAGGAAAGATCGAAGCTCTTGTTGCAGATGGGAAAGTCCGAGATCTCGTTGTCGCGCACGGCGAGCGCGAGGCCGAACCAGTTCAGCAGCGACGGGTCCTGCACCTTGTAGTGCAGCAGACGGCCCTCGGGGCCGGTCTCGAGTGCCTGCACCACCGGTCCGCGGAAGCCTTCGCGCACCGAGACACACAGCGTGTCGTGCCACAGCGGCCCCAATGTGGCCGGTGCGGGCGCCGCGTTGCTCAGCTCCGTCGACTGCAGCACGTTGGTGATCCAGCGCACGGACTCGTCAATCTCGCGCATGCGCAGCTTCAGGCGCGCCCAGCAGTCGCCCGTGTCCTCTGTGAGGGTGGCCACCGGATGGGTGGTGTAGAGCCGCCCGGGCAGGCTGCTGCGCGTGTCTACCGCCACACCGCTCGCACGCGCCGGCAAGCCGACGAGGCCAATGTCCTCGGCTGCTTTTCTCGTAACGGCGCCCACGCCCCGGAACCTGGACTGCACGCTGCGGGCGCTGAGCATCAGGTCATTGACCTGCGCGATGTCCCTGGCGAACGCCGCGAGGGTGGCGAGCAGGTCCTGGCGCAGCGCATCGGTGATGCCGAATCGCACGCCGCCCGGACGCAACCAGCCGCGGCCGAAGCGGCTGCCACAAACGCGCATGGTGGCGTTGATGACGGCCGTGCGCAGGCGCCCGTAGGTGGCACCGCCTTGCAGGAACGCGATGTCGGTGGCGAGGCCCGTGAGGCTCGCCAGGTGCATCGCGACGCGTTCGAGCTCCAGCGCGATGCCGCGCACGACGTCCGTCTCCGGGCTGGACTGGGCGCCGCACAGTGCCTCGATCGCGGCGCAGTAGCCCCAGGCGTAGGCGATGCTCGTGTCGCCTGCGATGGATTCGACCAGCGAGGTGAGCGACAAAGGGGGCCGGCGCAGCAGCAGCGCCTCGACGCCCCGGTGCTGGTAGCCGAGTTGGATCTCCAGGTGGTGCACCTGCTCACCGTGGCACATGAAGCGGAAGTGCCCGGGCTCGATGACGCTGGCGTGGATCGGGCCGACGCCGACCTCGTGCACCTCTTGCCCGCGCACCTTGAAGAACGGGTGCTGGGCCATGCATTGCTGGCGTGCGCCTTCGTAGCGCACGGGCTTGAGCCAGGGGTGCCCCTCGGGCACGAGCCCGGACTGTTCCCACAGCTCGCGCTCGAACATCTGTGCGGCGGGGTGCCGCGCGGTCAGCGAGAGAAAGGACTGGCCGCGCCTGCCACGGCCACGCAGCAGGCGCAGGCCGCCATCGCCGCCCAGCAACACCGCGGTGGTGATGACTTCGTCGGCCGCGTCAGGCTGACCAGACGCCGGGCGGCCGAACAGGGAGACCATCCGCTCGCCCGCGTCCAGGGCCTGCGCACAGGCGCTCGCCCATTCGTCGAGCCCGAGCTGCGCGAGCTCGCGCGTCAGCATCATGGCGATCGGTTTGGCCGGACCCATCATTGCCCCCCGATGGACTGCGCCACGACGACCAACAGCTCGCTGATCGGGGCTGGCGTGTACACGCCGAGCAGCACCAGCGCCAGGACGAAGCCCAGCTTGGGAACCGCGGTCACCCAGGTCTCGGTGACCGGCGGGCCGTGGCGATCCGTGGGCCCCCAGATCATCGGGAAGATCGAGCGCCCGGTGGCGACGAAGATGATGGTGAGCATCGTGCACATCAGCGTGAACGCGATCAGGTTGCCGGATTGCACGATGCCCGACAGGATCAGCATCTCGGCCATGAAGCTGCCGAAGGGCGGGAAGCCCAGCAGCGCGAAGGTGCCCACCGCGAAAAGCAGCCCCGAGAACGGCAGCACCCGGATCACGCCGCTGAGCGCCTTGACCTCGTTGGTGCCGTACACGGCGCGCAGGCGGCCGGCGGTGAGGAACAGCAGCGCCTTCACAAAGGCGTTGCTCACGATGTAGAGCAGCACCCCGTAGGCGGCGGCCTTGCCGACCGACAGCCCGATCGCGATGACCCCCGAGGAGCTGACGCAGGCGTAGGCGATCAGCCGCTTGTAGTTGCGCGCGGCCATGACCTGGACGGCCGCGACCGTGAGCGACAGGCAGCCCATGATCAGCAGCTCGTGCGACACGAAGCCTATGTCCTGCCCACGAAACACCTGCAGGATGCGGAACACCGCGACCACGCTGATATTGAACTGCACGGCCGCCAGCAGGGCGCTGGTGCTGGTGGGCGCGGCTTCGTAGGTCTCTGGCAGCCAGCTGTACAGCGGCGCCAGGCCGAGCTTGCTGCCCAGGCCGAACAGCATCAGCGCCAGGCCCAGGCGCTGCCAGCTGTCGCCGGGCGTGGCAATGCCCTTGGCCATTTCGTCGAGCGCGAGGGTGAGCTCCAGGCCGTGCAGGTGGGCGGACCGGGTCAGGCACATGATTCCCAGGAAGGTCAGCGCCAGCGACATGCTGGAGTACAGCAGGTAATGCCAGGCCACGCGGCGCGGTGCCAGCCCATCACCTTGCGCCACCAGCGGAGCGGCGCACAGCGTGGTCAGCTCAATGAACGCCCACAGCAGCAGCAGGTGGTTCGCCATCACGCCCAGGTTCATGGCCACCATGAAGGCGAGCGAGAGCGCGGCGCGCGGCAGCATGTTGCGCGCCAACACGCGCGAGGTGCTCACACGCGAGGACATGTACACGCTGATGCCGAGGAAGACGCTGTTGATGACGAGCAGGAACAGCATGGATGTCGCGTCGAGCACGAAGTAGCGCTGCGCAAAATACAGCGGCAGTTCGGTGAGGGGCGTGCGCACGAAGACCGTGACCCACAGCAGCACGCTCGCCAGCGCGATTGCCACGAGTGTGGGGCCGACCCACGCCTGGCGCACGGGTTCACGCGCCACCTGGCCCAATCGAATCACATTCGATGGGCTCATGCGCGATCCTCTGCCACGGCCGCGGCGCCGGCCGACGGAAGTGCCTCCGGCGCCCCGATGAGCCAGCCGCCGACCCCCACGGTCACCAGGTAGATGAGGCTCAACGCGCCGTGTACCGGCAGCGGCCAGGGCTCGGGCAGCAGCGATTCGAACAGCGCCAGCGCGTTCTCCATGAAGAGCACGGCCACCAGCTGCGCCGGGGGCGAGTTGTTGGTCGACAGCAGCAGCAGGGCCACGGTCACGGTCGCGCCCACGGCGCCGAGCGTGAGCGCCTGCCGGTCGGTCATGGCCGGTGCGCCGAACTCGAAGGCCAGCACGATCAGCGCGATGGCGATGGTCCAGGCGAACAGGTTGGACGGCATCAGGTCGAAGTTGGGCTCGGCGCGCAGCCGGATCGAGCGACGCAGCAGCGTTGGCGCAATGACCGCGCGCACGACCAGCACTTCGAGCAAGGCCACCAGGGTGTGGCCCGAGAGGTCGCCACCGTGCGCCACCACGTTCCAGCCCAGGGCCAGCGCCTGGGCGGCGAGCCAGAACGGCGCCGAGCGGATCTTGCCGAAGAAGACCGGGATGATGGCAGCGACCAGGAAGGCGACCAGCGGCAGCGTCATCAGGACCTCATCAGCCAGCCCGCGGCGCCCAGGCTCGCGGCAGCGAGCAGCGACGCCAGCATCAGATAGCGGGGCACCAGACGCATGCGCAGTCGCGCGACGAGCGACTCGACACAGCCCACCGCCACTGCGACCGCCACCATGACGATCAGCGACGCGACCACGCAGGTTGCCGGATCGCGCAACGGATCGACGGGGTTCAGCAGCGCGGCGATCAGGCCCGCGTAGGTTGTCATCTTGATCGCCGACCCGTACTGCATGGCCGCCAGTTCCGGGCCGCTGTGGTCGAGGATCATCACCTCGTGCACCATCGTCAGTTCGAGGTGGGTCAGCGGGTCGTCCACCGGAACCCGCGAGGCTTCGGCCTGCAGCAGAACGAAGAGCACGGCGACCGCGGGAACCGCCAGCCACGGGAAGGACGCTGCCTGGTGCCACTGGCCGATCAAGCTGGCGAAGCTGGTCTGTCCGGTGGTCACGCTGGCCGTGCCGATGAGCAGGAACAGCGCCGGCTCGACGAAGGCGGTGAACGAGGCCTCGCGCGCGGCGCCCATGCCCTCGAAGGAACTGCCGACGTCCATGGCCGACAGCATCAGGAAGATGCGCGCCAGGCCCAGCGTGTAGGCAAAGACGATGAAGTCGTGGCTGAACTGAAGCGGGGCCACCGGGCCGAGGATGGGTGCAATCATCGCGGCCAGCAGCGAGGCGGCGAGCACGACCCAGGCGCCGGCCCGGAACAGCGGCGTGGTCACCGCGCTGTAGACCGGCCGCTTGCGCAGCAGGCGCCACAGGTCCCAGAGCGATTGCAACAGGCGCGGACCCTTGCGTCCGGCCCACAGCGACTTGGTCCGGTTCACGATGCCGACCATCAGGATCGGCATCGCCAGCACGATCAGCAGGTGGGCAAGGTCCGCTGGCATGTTCATCGCAGCGGGCCTCCGGAGAGCACCACCAGACCGGCGATCAGGACGATGGCGATCAGCGCGGCGCCGAAAGCGACGCGCGGGTCATCCTCGCGCAGCTTGCCCGACAGGTCGGTGGCCGAAGCATCGCCATGGCCGATGACCGAGTACAGCCGTCGTTCCACGGCGTCCACGCAATCGGTGATGAGGTAGCTGTCGCTCGGGAAGTACCCGGCCGGCGCCTTCCGCCGGCGCAGCATCACCATCACGCCCCGAAAGCGCATGCTGAAGTCCGACGAGAAGCTCGATCCCGTGTACTGCATGCGCGGGTTCGGCGCCGTGTAGCCGCAGCCCCAGGTGACGTGGCGGGCGGCCGGCGCGGACATGCCCTTGGCGCGCAGCCAGATCAACACGCCGATAGCCAGCGCGAGCGCGCCGGAGATCATGCCGATGCGCGTGAGAGAGGCCGACATCGGCCACAGGACATCGGCCGCCGGTGCGGGCAAGGCCGCCAGCGCCAGCTCGGCGGGGACTCGCACCAGCATGAAGCCCAGCATTGGCGCCACGCCGAGCGCGACGACACCGGCGGCGTGCACGCCCATCGGCAGCAGCATCCAGCGGCTGACCTCGCTGGGCGGCTTCACGTCGGCATCCCGCGCTGCGCCCAGGAAAACAACACCGAAGGCGCGCGTGATGCTCAAGGCGGAGACCGCGCCCACGAAGGCCAGCACCGCGCCGCCGGCACACAGC
>JBGQEX010000173.1:0-8640 GCA_041496605.1 Piscinibacter sp. | reverse complement strand
GCGCATGCTGTCCGTCGGAACCGCGACCATGGGCTACCAGCCGGCTGGCGGCGTGGAGAGCGACGATGGTGCCGTCGGATGGCTCAGCGACGGGCGCTTGCTGCTGACGCTGGCGTCGGTGCAGCAACAGCATGTGCAGGCGATGATGGAGGACCGTCTCGGCGATCGCTACCTGCGCATCGACGCGCCTTGGCCGGCGCAGGCGGGCCTGGGCATCGACGTCGCCACGCGCGAAGCCGCGCAGACGCTGACCGAGCTGGCCCAGCGAGCGGTGGGCGCCATCGATGCGAAAGTGCTCGACGCATTCGTCGGGCCCGCGAAATGAGGGGCTGCCATGCGCGACGCATTGATTCGCAAGACGGCCGCTGATCTGCGGGTCGCGCCGAACCTGGCGGACTGGGGCGAGACACGTGCCGCCTTCTCGTGGGAGCGGGTTCGCGAGGAACTCGTCGGCCGCGCCCAGAACTTCAACATCGCGAGCCTCGCGGTCGATCGGCACACGCTCGGTGCACGGGCCGACCGCGTGGCGCTGCGATTCCTGTCCCCGAACGCAGACGCGCAGGCCCTCTCGTACACGCAGCTGCAACGGCTCAGCAATCGGTTTGCGAATGGGCTGCGCGCGCTGGGCATCGGAAAAGGGGACCGGGTGTTCGTGCTGGCCGGCCGCATCGCGCCGCTGTATGTGGCAGTGCTCGGCGGCCTGAAGAACGGCAGCGTGGTCACGCCGCTGTTTTCCGCATTCGGGCCCGAACCGATCGCCACCCGCATCGGCATCGCGCAGGCGCAGGTCCTGGTGACCACCGAAGCGCTGTACCGGCGCAAGATCGAGAAGATGCGCGCCTCGCTGCCGACGCTGCAGCACGTCATCGTCGTCGGCGAGGGCGGCACGTCGAGCGCGATTCCCGGCACGCTGGACTACTCGGCCTGGATGTCGCGGGCGTCGGAGCAAACCCCGGCGGTGAGCACCGACGGCGACGACATGGCGCTGCTTCATTTCACCAGCGGCACGACCGGCGCGCCCAAAGGCGCCATCCATGTGCACGCAGCGGCGCTGACGCACTTCGCCACCGGCCGCTACGCGCTCGACCTGCACCCCGAGGACATCTTCTGGTGCACGGCCGACCCGGGTTGGGTGACCGGAACCTCCTACGGCATCGTCGCGCCGCTGCTGCATGGCGTGACGAGCATCGTCGACGAAGCGGACTTCGACGCCGAGCGCTGGTATCGCATCCTGCAGGAGCAGGAGGTCTCGGTCTGGTACACCGCGCCGACCGCGATCCGCATGCTGATGAAAGCGGGGCCGGAGCTGGCGCGCAAGTACCAGTTCCCGAAGCTGCGCTTCATCGCGAGCGTGGGTGAGCCGCTGAACCCCGAGGCCGTCTGGTGGGGCAAGGAAGTGCTGGGGCTGCCGATCCACGACAACTGGTGGCAGACCGAGACCGGCGGCATCATGATCGCCAACACGCCGGCCATGGACATCAAGCCCGGCTCGATGGGCAAGCCGCTGCCCGGCGTCGACGCCGTGATCGTGCGGCGCCACGACGGCGCGATCGAAGTGGTGGAGCAGCCCGACGTCGAAGGCGAACTGGCGTTGCGCGCCGGCTGGCCGGCGATGTTCCGCGGCTACCTCGGCCAGGACGAGCGCTACCGCAAGTGCTTCGCCGGCGACCTCTATCTGACCGGCGACCTGGCGCGGCGCGACGCCGACGGCTACTTCTGGTTCGTCGGCCGCGCCGACGATGTGATCAAGTCCGCCGGCCACCTGATCGGCCCGTTCGAAGTGGAGAGCGCGTTGATGGAGCACCCGGCCGTGGCCGAGGCCGGCGTCATCGGCAAGCCCGATCCGATCGTCGGCGAGGTCGTCAAGGCCTTCGTGTCGCTCAAGCATGGGTTCGAGCCCACCGAGGCGCTGCGCATGGAATTGCTGGGCCACGCGCGCAAGCGCCTCGGCGCGGCCGTGGCGCCCAAGGAGATCGCCTTCGTGGCGTCGCTGCCGCGCACACGCAGCGGCAAGATCATGCGGCGGCTGTTGAAGGCGCGTGAGCTGGGCTTGCCGGAAGGCGACACGTCCACGCTGGAGGCGACGTGAAGCCCGAGTCGTCGCACGAGGTCTTGCCGCCGCCCACCGGTCCGGTGCCGTACGCTCGCGACTTCGCGCTGCGCTTGCTGACCGACATGCTGCGCATCCGGCGGCTCGAAGAGAAGTCGGCCGAGCTGTACGGCGCCGGCAAGATCCGCGGCTTTCTCCACCTGTACATCGGCGAAGAGGCGGTGGCCGCCGGTGCGATGCCGGCCTTGATGCCGGAAGACAACATCGTCGCGACCTACCGCGAGCACGGCCACGCGCTGCTGCGCGGCGTGCCGATGGACCTGATCATGGCCGAGATGTACGGCAAGCGCGAAGGTTGCTCGCGCGGACGCGGCGGGTCGATGCATCTGTTCCATGCGCCGACGCGGTTCTACGGCGGCAACGCCATCGTCGGCGGCGGATTGCCGATCGCGGTCGGACTGGCGCTCGCGGCCAAGCTGCAGGAGGAGCGCCGCGTGACGGCTTGCTTCTTCGGTGAAGGCGCGGTCGCCGAAGGGGCGTTCCACGAGGCCATGAACCTCGCGGCGCTGTGGCAGCTGCCGGTGCTGTTTTGCTGCGAGAACAACCGCTACGCGATGGGGACGGCACTGGAGCGCTCGGAATCGCAGACCGATCTGTGCGCGAAGGCAGCTTCGTACCGCATGGCCGTGCAGAGCGCCGACGGCATGGACGTGGTGGCCGTCCACGAGGCCATCAACGCCGCTGCCAAGCAAATCCGTGCCGACCGCCGGCCGATCTTCGTCGAGCTGCGCACCTACCGCTTCCGCGCCCACTCGATGTTCGACGCCGAGCTCTACCGCGACAAGGCCGAAGTCGAGGCGTGGAAGACGCGCGGGCCGATCCACACCTATTCGGCGCGCTTGAAGGCGCAGGGCCTGCTCACCGAGGCGCAGTTCCTCGAGATCGACGCTCGCGTCGAAGACGAGGTGGCGCACGCCGTGGCATTCGCCGAGGCCGGCAGCTGGGAGCCGGTCGAAGACCTGTTGAGGGATGTGACGGCAAGTGCCGCAGGGCAAGGAGATCTTGCATGAGCTTCGTGATTAGCGACGACGTTCAGCTCGTTCCTTTCGCCCAGCGGTTTGCGTCGGGCAAAAAGATCGTCATCCCGGCGAACGCCGGGATCCACCGCATGAAATCCAGCGAGCGTCGACCGAGCGCGCGGACCTCGGACGAGTGGATCCCGGCGTTCGCCGGGATGACGGCCGTGTTGGGCCGGCGTGTTGCCATGACTCACAGCGCGACCTGGCTGAGCACGGCTCGCGCAGGCGACCCGCCGGGTCGATGAAAGGCCGCCTGATGCCCACGACCAGCTACCGCGAGGCGATGCGCCAGGCGCTGCGCGACGCGCTGCTGCGCGATCCGCGCGTGATCCTGTTGGGCGAGGACGTCGGCAAGTACGGCGGGAGCTATGCCGTCAGCAAGGGCTTCCTCGACGAGTTCGGCGCCGAACGGGTTCGCGACACGCCGCTGTCGGAGCTGGGTTTCGTCGGCGCCGGCATCGGTGCCGCCCTGGGCGGGATGCGGCCCATCGTCGAGGTGATGACGGTGAACTTCAGCCTGCTGGCGCTCGACCAGATCGTCAACACCGCGGCGCTGTACCGCCACATGTCGGGCGGGCAGTTCGGCGTGCCGCTGGTCATCCGCATGGCCACCGGCGCCGGGCGGCAACTCGCGGCGCAGCATTCGCACAGCCTCGAATGCTGGTACGCGCACATTCCCGGCATTCGCGTGCTGGCCCCGGCCACGGTCGAAGATGCGCGCGGCATGCTGTGGCCCGCGCTGGAAGACCCCGATCCGGTGGTGATCTTCGAGCACGCGCAGCTCTACAACATGGAAGGCGAGTTGCCGCAGCCGTTCACCGCCGATATCGAGCATGCCCGCGTGCGGCGCGCCGGAACCGATGTGTCGCTGATCACCTATGGCGGCAGCCTGTGGAAGACGCTCGATGCCGCGAACGCGCTGGCGGAGCAGGGCATCTCGGCCGAGGTGCTCGACCTGCGCGTGCTGCGCCCGCTGGACACGCCCACGGTCACCGCCTCGGTGCGCAAGACGCGCCGTGCCGTCGTGGTCGACGAAGGCTGGCGCACCGGCAGTCTGGCCGCCGAGCTGATGGCGCGCATCGTCGAGAACAACTTCTACGACCTCGACGCGCCGCCGGCTCGCGTGTGCAGCCAGGAGGTGCCCATTCCGTACGCCAAACATCTCGAAGAGGCCGCGTTGCCGCAGGTGCCCGGGATCGTCGCCGCGGTCAGGCAGATGTTGGGACGGTAGCGATGCTCGACTTCAAGCTTCCCTCACTCGGCGCCGACATGGACGAGGGCAAGCTGCTGCAGTGGAACGTCGCTCCCGGTCAATCCGTGAAGAAGGGCGACGTGGTGGCAGTCGTCGACACCACCAAGGCTGCCGTCGACGTCGAGATCTGGTTCGACGGCACCGTGCACCAACTGATCACCGAGGTGGGCCAGACGATTCCTGTCGGCACGGTGATGGCGATGCTGCTGGCGCCGGGTGAAACGGCGCCACCCGTGGAAGCCGAGGCCGCGGTGCCCACGGCGCCCGTGTCGCGGCAGCGGGTGTCCCCCGCGGCGCGGCAGCGCGCGCATGAACTGGGATTGGATCTCGCGACCGTGGTCGGGACGGGCCCGGAAGGCGTCGTCTTGCGGGAGGATGTCGAGTTCGCAGCCGCGGGCGCCGCGCGCGCACCGATAGACCGCGCGGCAGAGATGCGCCGCGCGATCGCCGCGGCGATGAGCCGCTCCAAGCGCGAGATCCCGCACTACTACCTGGCCGAGACCGTGCCGATGCGCAAAGCGCTCGATTGGTTGCGAAGCGCGAACGAGCAACGCCCGGTCACGGCGCGCCTGCTGCCGGCGGCGCTGCTGCTCAAGGCGGTGGCGATCGCCGTGCGCGACGTTCCGGAGATGAACGGGCTGTTCGTCGACGGCGCGTTTCGTGCGAGCGCCGACGCGCACATCGGCGTGGCGATTTCGCTGCGCCAGGGCGGGCTGATCGCGCCGGCGCTGCACGACGCGCAAGGCAAGAGCCTCGACGAAGTGATGCGCGACCTGAGCGACCTCGTCAAGCGCTGCCGCGCCGGCAGCCTGCGCAGTTCGGAAATGTCGGACCCGACGATCACCGTCACCAACCTCGGCGACCAGGGTGTGGAGTCGGTGTTCGGCGTCATCTACCCGCCGCAGGTCGCGCTGGTCGGGTTCGGCCGGGTCAGCGAGCGGCCCTGGGTCGAGGAGGGAAAGGTGTCGGCGATGCCGGCGGTGACTGCGAGTCTCAGCGCCGACCACCGCGTCAGCGACGGGCACCGCGGCGCCTTGTTCCTCGCGCGGCTGCGCGACCTGTTGCAGCAGCCCGAGGCCTTGTGAGGAGAAATGTGTGAACGAGCAAGACATCCTGTCGGGCGTCATCGCGACGATCAAGGGCATCGCACCCGAGGTCGAGGAAGGCGAGCTCGTCGCGGATCGCGCATTGCGCGAGCAGGTGGATCTCGACTCGATGGACTGGCTGAACGTGATCATCGGGCTGCACGAGCGATTCGGGGTCGACATCCCGGAATCCGACTACGCGAAGCTGACGTCGCTGAAGACCATCGTCGCCTACGTGGGCGCGAGGGCAAAGTAGGCCCGCGCCGCTTCAACCGACCAGCAAGACAGGGCAGCGCATCGTCGCGAGCTCGCTGGCGGCGAGCGACGCGCCCGGCAGCACGAGGACGTCGGGCCGCAGCAGCGCGGCGACAGTGCTGGCCTGGTGCATCAGCTTCGCGGTGGCGTCGACACGGGCGGTCTGCAGCGAGCCGCCGAGCGCCAGTGCGAGCTGCGCCGCGACGCCGAGTGCCCGCTCGCTGGCCGCGCTGCCGTTGCTGACGACGGCGACGACGGGCCGGTGGCGCGTGTCGTGCGCCGGATGCATGGCCAACGGCGGCGTCGGCGGCGTGGCGGCCATCAGCAACAGGTCGGACTCGGCCAGCAGCTCGATGGCTGCGCCCGGCAGGCTGCCGCGCACCACGCGCAAGCTCCAGCTCACCGCGTGCCGCACGGTGATGCGGGCGGTCAGCTCGCGCAAGCGCGTGGCCTGGGCGCGATAGCCCTGTTCCACGTCCTGCGGCAGCAGCGGAACCCACTGCGTCGTGGCATGCGACAGCACCTGGGCGAACGGCAACGCGGCCGCCACGAGCGACTGCGCGCTCTCGACATACACGACCGACAGGTCGCGCTGCACGGCCTGCGCCAGCGTCGACGACAGCTCGAGGAGGGCCCTGCCGGCGGCCGCGTCGTCGAGCACGGCCAGCACCTGAGGCGACCTTGCGCCGCTGCTCATGTGGTGCCCTTGGCGGGCACGATCCGAAGCGTGCCCGCGGCGCGGCGGCGAGCGAAGCGCGGCTCGCCGCGCCGGATCGTGGCGTATTCGTGCAGGCGCTTGGCGATGCGGCCGTTCACCGTGTCGTCGCACGGCACGCCCGGGTCGCCGGCGGCCAGCCCGGTCAGCACTTCGACGGCGTCGTCGACGCTGCGCACCGCGTGCAGCGCAAAGCGCCCGGCGGCGACGGCGGCGATCACGTCGTCGCGCAGCATCAGGTGCGTGACGTTGCTCTGCGGCACGATGACGCCGTGCGTGCCGTCCAGGCCGCGCGCTGCGCAAAGGTCGAAGAAGCCCTCGATCTTCTCGTTGACGCCACCGATCGCCTGTACCTTGCCGAACTGGTCGACCGAACCGGTCATCGCAATGCACTGCTTGACCGGCACCGCGCCGATCGACGACAGCAGTGCCACCAGTTCGGCCAGCGACGCGCTGTCGCCCTCCACCAGGCCGTAGGTCTGCTCGAAGACCAGGCTGCCGACGATCGAGTGCAGCTGAAAGCGCGAGTAGCGCGACGCCAGGAACGACGACAGGATCAGCACGCCCTTGGCGTGCACCGGGCCGCCCAGTCGCGTCTCGCGCTGGATGTCCACGACCTCGCCGTCGCCGAGCCGCGTGGTCGCGGTGATGCGCGCGACCAGGCCGAACGGCTCGTCGCCGATCTGGTACGCCGCCAGCCCGTTGACCTGACCGACGCACTCGCCCGCGGTGGCGATCACCAGGATGTCGCGCACGGTGGCATCGCGCAGGCGTTCGTCGACACGGCTCGCGCGCTGGCGACGGGCGGTGATCGCCGTCGCGACGTCGGCGGCCTCGATGCGTTCGCGCCGCGCGTTGCGCGCCAGGTGATCGGCCTCGTGCAGCACGTCGAGCAGGTGCCGCACGCCGGCGCTGATGCGCGTGGCGTCGCCGGCGCGCCGTGCGCCGTGATCGATCACGCGCGCCAGCGCGTCGGCACTGGCCGGCAGCAGCGCGTGCTCGCGCATCTGCGCCACCAGTGTTCGCGCCAGCTCGCGCTGCGTGCCGGGCTCGCGCGGCAGGTCGTCTCCCAGGTCCGCCACGACGCGAAAGAGCTGGTCGAATTCGGGGTCGTAGGCCTGCAGCAAATAGCAGATCTCGCGCTGCCCGACGAGCACGACCTTGACGTCGAGCGGAATCGGCTGCGGTTCGAGCTGGATCGTCGAGACCATGCTGAACATCTCGGCCATCGACTCGATGCGGATTTCGCGGCGCAGCAGCGCGCGCTTGAGCGCGGTCCAGGCGAACGGCTGGGTCAGCAGCTTGACGGCGTCGACCAGCAGGTAGCCGCCGTTGGCCCGGTGCAGCAGCCCGGACTTGATGTGGCGGAAGTCGGTGACCAGCATGCCGAAATGCGCAATGTGGTCGACCCGGCCGACCAGGTTCTGGTAGGTGGGCAGGTCGGCCTCGACGATCGGTGCGCCGTCGCCGCCGGCGGCGTCGACGACCAGGTTGACCTCGTAGCGCGCCAGCTCGCCGCGTTCGCCGCCGGACTCGCCGTCCTCGCGCGCGCGGAACGCGTCGGCGTTCTCGATCACATCGCTGCGCACCGCGTCGAGATAGCTGCACACCGGCGGCAGGTCGACGTAGCGTGCCTTCGTGTCGTCGACGGCGTGCTCGACGGCGATCAGCGTGGTCGACCGATTGAGCGCGCGCAGCCTGTCCGCGTGCTCCTTGCGCAGGCGCATCGACGCGCGCAACGCGTGCACCAGCCGCTCCTGCACGTCGACCACGGCCTGTTGCAGGTGCGTGCGCTCCTCCTGCGGCAGCGCGTCGAAGTCCTGCGTCGACATCACTTCGCCGCTCTTCTGGGGCGCGAAGGTGAATCCCACCGGCGTGCGGATCATCGCCAGCCCGCGCCGCTGTGCCTCGTCGCCGACTTCGATCAGGCCGCTCTCGGCGCGCTCCTTGTATTCGGTGTTCAGCCGTTCGAGATCCGCGCCGTATTCCTCGGACTCGAAGGCCGCCGGAATCGTCGCGCGCAGATCGTCCACCAGCGCGCGCATGTCGGCGCGCATCTGCGCGCCGCGCCCGAGCGGAAGTTGCAGTGCAACCGGCTGGTGCGGCCGCTCGAAGTTGTTCACGTACACCCAGTCCGAGCGCCGGATGCCATCGACCGCCACATGGGCGGCGATGGCACGGCGCGCCAGCGTCTTCTTGCCGGC
>JBGQEX010000172.1:0-8654 GCA_041496605.1 Piscinibacter sp. | reverse complement strand
GCGCCGTTGCCGTCGAGCGGCTCGCCGAGCGAGACATAGACATCACGCGTGAAGCCGCTGTCGATCGCCGTCTCGGTCATCGGCATTTCCGACGAGAAGTAGTTGCGCTTCTCGGGGTAGAGATGGCGCAGCACGCTTGCGTCTTTCGACAACTCGATGTCGCCGCGCATTGCGCGGTAGTTCGGCCCCATCACCTCGTTCACGCCGAGCAGGCGGACGGTGTAGCCGCCGATGTTGAGGGTGTCGCCCACCGCCATGCGAACGTCCTTCTCGACTTCGTAGCCCTTCACCAGCGTGACGCCGACGACGAACACCGCGACGCCCACATGCGCGAGGCTCATGCCCCAGAACGAGCGCGCCGGCCGGCCCGCCTTCAGGCGCTCGCGAATCTGGAACACCGTGCTCGCGACGATCCACGCCGCCAGCAGCATGCCCAGCCCGACCAGCGGCGTCCAGCCGCCCATCAACCACGGCAGGCCCGCACCGGCCACGAGAGCGATCACCGCAGCGATGCGCAGCCGCTGCGCCATGTCGCGCGCATCGAGCTGCTTCCAGCGTGCCAGCGGGCCGACCGCCACGAGGAACAACAGCGGCACCATGATCGGCACGAACACGCTATTGAAGTACGGTGGGCCGACCGACAGCTTGCCGAGACCCAGCGCGTCGATGATCAGCGGGTACAGCGTGCCCAGCAGCACGGAGCCGGAGGCCACGACGAGCAGCACGTTGTTGACCAGCAGCAGCGTTTCGCGCGACAGCAGTGCGAAGCTGCCGCCCAGGCTCACCTTCGGCGCGCGCCAGGCGAACAGCGTCAGCGACCCGCCGATCACGATGACGAGGAACAGCAGGATGAAGATGCCACGCCGCGGATCGGAGGCGAACGCATGCACCGAGGTCAGCACACCCGAACGAACGAGGAAGGTGCCGAGCAGCGACAGCGAGAACGCGCCGATCGCCAGCAGCACGGTCCAGTTCTTGAAGCTGCCGCGCTTCTCGGTGACGGCCAGCGAATGGATCAGCGCGGTGCCGACCAGCCAGGGCATGAAGGAGGCGTTTTCCACCGGATCCCAGAACCACCAGCCGACCCAGCCGAGTTCGTAGTAGGCCCACCACGAGCCGAGTGCGATGCCCAACGTGAGAAAGATCCACGCCACGGTGGTCCAGGGCCGCGACCAGCGCGCCCAGGCCGCGTCGAGTCGGCCCGCCAGCAGCGCGGCAAGCGCGAACGAGAAGGCGACCGAGAAGCCGACGTAGCCCATGTAGAGCATCGGCGGGTGGAACACCAGGCCCGGGTCCTGCAGCAGCGGGTTCAGGTCCTGCCCATCGGCGGCCGCCGGCAGCAGGCGTTCGAACGGGTTGGAGGTGAGCAGGATGAACATCAGGAAGCCGGCCGCCACCAGCCCGAGCACGCCGATCACGCGCGCCACCATGCTTTGCGGCAACTGGCGCGAGAAGAAGCTCACCGCCAGCGTCCAGCCGTTGAGCATCAGCAGCCACAGCAGCAGCGAACCTTCGTGACCGCCCCACACCGCGGCGGCGCGGTACACCGTGGGCAGCTTCGAGTTGGAATGCTGGGCGACATAGGCCACCGAGAAGTCGTTGGCGAGGAAGGCGCTGGTCAGGCAGCCGAAGGCGAACGCGACCAGCACGAACTGGGTCTGCGCGGCGGGCCGCGCCAGCGCGATCCACGCCGCGTTGCCGCGCTGCGCGCCGACGATCGGCAACACGCCCTGCGTGAGCGCCACCAGCAAGGCGAGGATCAGCGCGAGGTGTCCGAGTTCGGGCGTCATTGGGAAACCTCCGCGCTACGCGCTGCGGAATTCACCTTGGGGGCGCCTTTCGCTTTCTGGTGCGCCACATCGACCGCATGCTTGGCCTCGGGCGGCATGTAGTTCTCGTCGTGCTTGGCCAGCACCTCGCTGGCAACGAACTGGCCGCTCGGGTCGAGCCGCCCTTGCGCGACAGCGCCTTTGCCCTCGGTGAACAGGTCGGGCAGGATGCCGGTGTAGCTGACGGGCATATCCATTGCGGTATCGGTGATGACGAAGTGCACGGTCATCTGGTCACGCTTGAGCGTGCCCTGCTTGACCAGCCCGCCGACACGAAACGCCCGGTCGCGCGGCGCCTCGCCCGACGTGACCTGGGTGGGGGTGTAGAAGAACGCGACGTTGCTCTTCAGTGCGTTCAGCACGAGTGCGGCGGCGACGCTCAGGCTGGCCAATGCGCCGACGATGATCGCGATGCGTTTGTGGCGGGGTTTCATCACGCAGCTCCTGCGTTGGCACGCTGCTGGCGCTTCAGCGAGCGAATGACGGATCGGTTGTGCTGGCGCAGCAGCCACGGCTCGACCAGCATCGCCACGGCGCAGGCGCCGAAGCTGCCCCAGACGTAGAACGCGTAACCGCCCATTTCGAAGAATTCACTGACGCTATGCCACTGCATGCTGCACCCATTCGGTATGTCGTTCGCGCTCGAGAATGATGCTGCGCACGCGCATCAGGGCGACGGCGATGGAATACATCCAGAACGCCAGCGCCATCAGCAACATGCCCCACAACATCGTCTGCGCCATCGTCGGCGCCTTGGTCATCGATATAGACGCGCCTTGATGCAGCGTGTTCCACCAACGCACCGAGAAATAGATGATCGGCACGTTGACCACCCCGACCAGCGCGAGCACCGCACCCGCCTTGTCGGCCCGGCGCGGGTCGTCGATGGCCGCCTGCAGCGCCATGAAGCCGAGGTAGAGGAAGAACAGGATCAGCTCGGAGGTGAGGCGCGCGTCCCACACCCACCAGGCACCCCACATCGGCTTGCCCCACAGCGCGCCGGTCAGCAGCGACAGAAACGCGAACATCGCGCCGGTGGGGGCAAGCGCCGAGGCCATCATGGCCGACAGCCGGATGTTGAAGGCGAGGCCGAACCCGGCCCAGAACGCCATCACGCAGTAGATGAACATCGACATCCAGCTCGCCGGCACATGCACGAAGATGATGCGGTAGCCCTCGCCCTGCTGCGCATCGGTGGGCGCAACGAACAAGCCCACCCACAAGCCGGCGGCGGCGAACAGCACGGCGAGCAGCGCGAACCACGGCAGCATGCGGCCGGCCAGCGGATAGAAGGTCGCCGGCGAGGCGTACCTGAACTTGTTGATCCAGTTTGAATTCATCTATTCCATCGCAATGCGAAGGGCGGCCGTGGTGGCCCACGGCGCGAAGAACATGGCGACCGCGAGCATCGCCCCCAGAACCGAGAGATGCCCGCGCACGCCGAGCCCGGCGCTGTGCGCTTCGACCGCACCGGCGCCGAATACTAGCGCCGGAATGAACAGCGGCAGCACCAGCAGGGACAAGAGCACCCCGCCGCCGCGCACGCCCAGCGTCAGCGCCGCGCCGATCGCGCCGATCAGGCTCAGCAGCGGCGTGCCGAGCAGCAGCGAAATCATCAGGATGCCGAGCGCGCCGGCGTCGAGGCCGAACTGCAGGCCGAGCACCGGCGCCAGCAGCACCAGCGGCAGGCCGCACAGCAGCCAGTGCGCCGCCACCTTGCCGGCCATCAGCAGCGCGAAGGGTTGCGACGACAAGGCCATTTGTTCGAGCGTGCCGTCGGCGTGGTCCGCGGCAAACAGGCGCGGCAGCCCGAGCAAGGTGGCGAGGAGCGCAGCCACCCACAGTACGCCGGGCGCGATGCGGCGCAGCTGCGCCGGCTCGGGCCCGATGCCCAACGGGAACAGGCTGACCACCACGACGAAGAAGAACAGCGCCGTCAGCACCTCGCTGCGCCGGCGCGCGGCGAGCAGCAAGTCGCGCCTTAGGGTCACCCACACGGTGCTCACAGGCTGACGACCTCGCCGTTGGCGATCGGCACCGCCTGATGGCTGGTTAGCACGACCATGCCGCCGCGTTCGAGATGGGCTTCGAGCAGCACGCCCAGCAGTTCGACGGCGGCGCTGTCGAGCGCGTTGAAGGGCTCGTCGAGCACCCACAGTGGCGCCGGCCGCAGCAGCAGGCGCGCGAGCAGCACGCGGCGCTTCTGGCCGGCCGACAAGTAGCGCGCAGGCAGGTCCTCGCGACCGCGCAGCCCCATGGTCTCCAGCGCGGTCAGTGCTTCGGCCTCGCTGACGGGGTGGCCTTCGAGCGCCAGCGCGAGCTGCAGGTTTTCCAGCGGGGTGAGTTCGTCTTTCAGCGCGGCTTGGTGACCCAGGTAGATCAGCAAGCGGTGGTAGTCGTCGCGGTGGTCGCGCACCGGCGTGCCGTTCCAGAGGATCTCGCCGGCATCGGCCGGCGACAGGCCGACCAAGGTGCGCAGCAGCGTGGTCTTGCCGGCGCCGTTCTCACCTGTCACATGCAGCCAGCCGCCCGGTGCGACCGCAAAACTGAGGTCGCCGAACAACCTGCGCTCGCCGCGCGAACAGGCAAGGTGAGTGGCGGTGAGCATGTCGTGGGGCGGCGTGTGGCGTTGATCAGTACGCCCGCGGCCGGGACGGCGCAGGACGAAGCGAATCATTGTGCCAGCGCGGCCGGCACGACTTGACGCGAATCAAGCGCGGCCTAGAACCCGATCGCCAGCAAACGCCAGGCCGCCAGCAACGTAATCGCCAGCGCGCCGCCGTAGCAGACCCCCCTCGCCAGGGCGCCGGTGTGGATGCCGACGTCGTGCAGGCTGTGGAAGATGCGGTGCGCGGCGTGCCAGGCGAACAGTGCGATCACCGCGAACACGAAACCCTTGCCGGCCCACTGCTGCGCGAAAGCCAGCATGCGCGGGTAGCTCATGGTGTCGCGCGGCAGCAGGAATCCCAGTGGCACGGCGACGCCGGTGATGAACACCAGCATGGCCCCAAACAAGGCCGACAGCATGCCGCCGGCACCGAACAAGGCCCAGAAGATCGGCGCGTTGGATCGCTTCATGGCGCGAGCCCCCATACCAGAGCGAACAGCGCCAGCGCCGCCAGCACCGCCACGGCGAGACCGGTGCGCGTGATGGTCTGTGCCGCGACGCGTTTTCCCCCGACGATCAGCATCGGCATCGTCTTCGGCATGATCTCGAACCAGCTGACCGTGTGGTAAATCATCGCAACCAACATCACCAGATGGAACAGCACCGACCACGGACTGCGCAGCGCGGCCAGCCAGCCGTTCCACGCGGCCTCGCCCTGGCTGAGGCGCAGCACGCCGACCAGCAGCACGATCGCGTACAGCGCGACGATGAGCGCGGTGGCTTCGCGCACCATGTAGCGCACGAAGAACGGATCGCGGCGCCACCAGCCCGCCATCGGGCGAACGTAGGGGCGACGCGCAACGCCGTTGTGGGCATGTTTGCTCATGTGCCCGCTCCTTTGGGCGCCAAGAAGCGCAGGAAGTAGTCCTTCGCGCTGTTGACCTTGTTCTGGTTCACCGCATTGGCCGGGTCGACGTGCTTGGGGCAGACCTCCGAGCAGTAGCCCACCGCGGTGCAGCTCCACACGCCCTCTTCGGCGTTGACGATCTGCATGCGTTCGGCACGGGCGCCGTCGCGCGAGTCGGCGTTGTAGCGGTGCAGCAGCGCGAGCACGCCGGGGCCGATGAACTTCGGATCGAGCCCGTACTGCGGGCAGGCGGCGTAGCACAGCATGCAGTTGATGCACGAGCTGAACTGCTCGAACTGTTCGAGCTGCGCCGGCGTCTGCAGGTACTCGCCCTGCTCCAGCGTGCGCGGCTCTTTCGGGATGATGTAGGGCTTGATGCTCTCGAGCTTGCCGACGAAGTCGTCGACGCTGACCACCAGGTCGCGCTCGATCGGGAAGTGCGCCAATGCCTCGACGCGCAAGCCGCCGGGGTAGTACTCACGCAGGAAGGTCTTGCACGACAGCTTCGGCTTGCCGTCGATCATCATCCCGCAGCTGCCGCAGATCGCCATGCGGCACGACCAGCGAAAACTCAAGGAACCGTCGAGGTAGTCCTTGATGTACTGCAGCCCCTGCAGCACCGACATGTCGTCGGTGAACGGCACCTGGAAGGTCTGCAACACCGGCTCCGCGTCCTGCTCGGGCCGGTAGCGCAGCACTTCGATGGCGATGGTCTTGGTTTGCTCAGACATGGGCCGCCCCTTGCGCCGCCTTTTGCGCCTTGCGCTCTGCTTCAGCCTTTTCGCCCGCGGCACCGTACGCGCGCGTGCCCGGCTGCGACTTGGTGATCTTCACGTCGCTGTAGGTGATGCGCGGCGGGTCGTCGCCGGCGTGGTAGGCGAGCGTGTGCCTGAGGAAGTTCACGTCGTCGCGCTGCTCATAACCGTCGAGCCGCTGGTGCGAGCCGCGCGACTCGCGCCGGTTGATTGCCGAATAGACCATCGCCTGCGCCACGTCGAGCAGGTAGCCGAGCTCGATGGCGAGCAGCCATTCGGTGTTCCAGGCCTTGGAGTGGTCGTCGATGTGCAGCAACTTGTAGCGCTGCTTCAGCTCATCGATGGTGTCGCAGGTGGCCTGCATGTCGGGGCCGAGGCGATAGATGCCGCAGCCGTTTTCCATGCTCTGCGCCATCTCGCTGCGCAGCACCGCCATGCGTTCGGTGCCGCCCGGCCGCGTGACGATGCTGTGGGCGCGCGTGCGCGCCGCCTCGGCCTGCGCATGCAGCGCCGCCGCATTGCCGGGCGCCACGTTCTTGGCGAAGTTCGCGGCCGCTACGCCGGCCACCTTGCCGAACACGATCAGCTCGGTCAGCGAGTTCGAGCCGAGCCGGTTCGCGCCGTGGATGCCGACGCTGGAGCACTCGCCCACCGAATACAGCCCCGGCAGCGGCGACGCCGTCTTGCCGTCGGCCTGGATGCCGCCCATCGTGTAGTGCACCGCCGGCAGCACGGGAATGGGTTCGCGCGCCGGGTCGACGCCGAGGTATTCCTCGGCCAGCTCGTAGATCTGCGGCAGCCGTTCGCGCAGCTTTTGCTCGCCGAGGTGGCGCAAGTCGAGGTGCACCACCGAGCCGTGCCGGCCTTCGATGGTGCGGCCCTTTTGCTTCTCGTGCCAGAAGGCCTGGCTCAGCCGATCGCGCGGGCCCAGCTCCATCGCCTTGTTGCGCGGCGTCGGCTCGGCGGGCCCCAGGCCATAGTCCTGCAGGTAGCGGTAGCCGTCTTTGTTCAGCAGGAAGCCGCCCTCGCCGCGGCAGGCCTCGGTGAACAGCAGGCCGGTGCCGGGCATGCAGGTCGGGTGGTACTGCACGAACTCCATGTCGCGCAGCGGCACGCCGTGGCGGTACGCGAGCGCCATGCCGTCGCCGGTGACGATGCCGCCGTTGGTGTTCTCGCGGAACACACGCCCGGCGCCACCGGTGGCGATGATCACCGCACGGGCCTGGATCAGCCTGAATTCGCCGGTGGCGATCTCGATCGCCACCACGCCTTGCGCGCGGCCGTCTTCGACCACCAGGTCGACCACGAAGTGCTCGTCGAAGCGCTTGATCGACGGGTACTTGATCGAGGTCTGGAACAGCGTGTGCAGCATGTGGAAGCCGGTCTTGTCGGCGGCGAACCAGGTGCGCTCGATCTTCATGCCGCCGAATGCGCGCACGTTGGCGTGGCCGTCTTCCTTGCGGCTCCATGGGCAGCCCCAGTGCTCCATCTGCACCATCTCTTCGTGCGAGTGCGCGACGAAGTACTCCACCACGTCCTGCTCGCACAGCCAGTCGCCGCCGCCCACGGTGTCGTTGAAGTGGTGCTCGAGGCTGTCGTGCGGCTGCGTCACCGCCGCCGCCCCGCCTTCGGCCGCCACCGTGTGGCTGCGCATCGGGTAGACCTTGGAGACGAGCGCGATCGTCAGCTTCGGGTCGGCCTCGGCCACCGCGATCGCGGCGCGCAGCCCCGCACCACCGGCTCCGACGATGGCCACATCAGCCTTGAAGATGTCCATGAATATGCCCCGGTCGCAACGGTGTCAGCGCGTCAGTACCAGCTTCTGGTACAGGCCGCCGAAGTAGGTTCGCTTGTGCAGGGCCGCCTTGATGCCGCGTGGGAGGAACTCCTCGACGTCGTGCTTCCACAGGTCCATCGCATACGGCTCGAGCTTGCGAAATACCAGCCGCATCAGCGGGCGCATCGGGTGCCAGCGGCGCGGCCGGTGGTAGTCGACGATGACGATCTTGCCTCCCGGCTTCACGACCCGCAGCGCTTCGGCCAGCGTCGCGCGCCGCACATGCTCGGGCTGCTCGTGCAGCAGGAAGAACAGCAGCACCTGGTCGTAGCAGGCGTCGGGAGCGGCCAGCGACGACGAGTCGCCCTGCAGCAGCGCAACGCGCTCGTCCGGCGGCAGCTTCCTGCTCAGGTTCTTCAGCTGGATCGGCAGGATGTCGACGATGTCCAGGCTGGCGTCGGGCGCCAGGCGCTGCCGCAGCCGCGGCGTGAGGTTGCCGTAGACGCAGGCGACCTGCAGCGTCGCGCCATGCACGGTGTCACCCAATTCGGCCAGCGCCGCGTCACGCAGCTGCCCGTAGTTGCCGAACAGGATCGCGTTGACGAGCCATTCACGTTCGAACAGGTGCACGGCCTTTGGGTGGACATAGGCCCACCAGTACACCTGCTCGAGATAGCGCGGGATCGGCACGACCTGTGAACCCAGCGAATCGCCGCTTTCGCGCGTGGCGGTTGCGATGGCGGCAAGCGGCGAAGTCATGGTGGGTTCCCTTTGTTGT
>JBGQEX010000171.1:0-8699 GCA_041496605.1 Piscinibacter sp. | reverse complement strand
TCGGTGCGGGCGATGGACGCCGTGCAGGTCGGCCAGGCATCGGCCGGCGGTGTCGACGGGTCGACGCTGGCCATCTCGATTTCGAACATCGACGCCACGCAAAGCCCCGTGGTGCGTCTGGTCGACTCGACGCTGCTCGATGCGCTGCGTGCCGGCGCGAGTGACATTCACCTCGAGACACAAGCGAACGGGTTGACGATCAAGTACCGGCTCGACGGCGTGCTGGTGATCGTCAAGCAGATAGACAGCCTGGACCTGGCCCACCAGGCGATCTCGCGCATCAAGGTGGTGTCCGAACTCGACATTGCCGAGCGGCGCGTGCCGCAGGACGGGCGTTTCAAGGTCGTTGCCGACGGCCGCGACATCGACTTCCGCGTCTCGATCATGCCGAACCTGTTCGGCGAGGACGCCGTGCTGCGCGTGCTCGACCGCAAGCACCTGACCGGCGAATTCCAGGCGCTGACGCTCGACACGCTCGGATTCGAGCCGAGCGTGCGCAACTTCATTCGCGACACCTCGCGCATGCCCTATGGGCTGTTGCTCGTGACCGGGCCCACCGGCAGCGGCAAGACCACCACCTTGTACGCGGCGATCTCGGAGATCAACACCGGGCTGGACAAGATCGTCACCATCGAAGACCCGATCGAATACCAGTTGGCGGGCGTGCTGCAGATCCCGGTGAACGAGAAGAAGGGCCTGGGATTCGCCCGCGGCCTGCGCTCGATCCTGCGGCACGACCCCGACAAGATCATGGTCGGCGAAATCCGCGACCCCGAGACCGCGCACATCGCCGTGCAGGCGGCCCTCACCGGCCACCAGGTGTTCACGACCGTGCACGCCAACAACGTGTTCGACGTGATCGGGCGGTTCGCCAACATGGGCGTCGACAGCTACAGCCTGGTCGCCGCGCTCAACGGCATCGTGGCGCAACGCCTGGTGCGGCTGAACTGCCCGAAGTGCTGCGCCAGCGTGACGGTGCCGCCGGAGCTGCTGCAGCGCAGCGGGCTTGGGTCGCAGCCCATCGACGGGGCGCGTTTCCAGCGCGGCCTCGGTTGCGCGCACTGCCGCGGAACCGGCTACAAGGGCCGGCGCGCGATTGCCGAGACGCTGCCGTTGAACGACACGCTGCGCGAACTTCTGGTGCAGCGCGCGCCGCTCTCGCAGATCCGCCAGTCGGCGCGCAACGAGGGCTTCATCAGCCTGCGCCGCGCGGCGGTGGCGCTGGCAGTGTCGGGTGCCACCACGTTCGAGGAGATCAATCGTGTCACTCCTGTCGAATAGGCGAGTGCACCTGCTGGTTCAGCCGACCGCCGTGCGGGCGTCGCTGTGGCGCGGCTGGCCGAAGTCGTCGAAGGTCGCGGAGCAGGTCCGCGACGGCGGCATCGCCGCGGCGGGCGACGTGCTCGCGGCCCTGGCCGGCCAGGCCCCGGTCGCCGGCGCGTCGCTGCATGTGGAATTGGCCGATGCGCTGGTGCATTTCGACGTCGCGAGCGGCGACTTCGCCGGCAAGAGCGCACACCAGTTGAGTCTGTTTGCCAGCGCCTGCGTCGCCGAGCTGCTGGGCGAGCAGGCCAAGGACTGCACCGTGCGCTGGCAACTGCAGCGCGACGAGCGGCACCTGTTGCTGTGTGCCACGCCGAACGCCGTGATCAGCGCCTTGGCCGACGCGGCCATCGCGCAGCGGCTGCAGTTGGCCAGCCTGTCGCCGAGCTTTGCGGCGCAATGGAACCGGCACGCGCGCGGCAGGTGGCCCGACGCCGCGGTGTTCGCGGTGGCGTCGACCAACAACACCACGATCGCTTGCGTGCGCCACGGCGTCATCACGACGATGAGCGCGGGGCCCGGGTCGTCGGCCGGCGTGGATGCCCGCCGGGCCGCGGCTTTGTCCAGCGTAATCGGCGACGCCCCGCTCGATCTTCACGTGGACCGGTTGCTGGCCGGTCTCGGCGCCGACGGCGAGCAGTCGCTGGTCTACCTGCTCGTGACGGCAGCGAAGCCGCAGCCCGCCCTGTCCAAACGCTGGCGGATCGTGTCGACTGAGCCGACGCTGGCAGCGGACCCTGCGCCGGACAGCGCCCGGGCGCGGCTCGGCCGCCGCTGGAAGAACGGCGCGTAGCGCCGAGAGTGCAGCCATGAGACCGGCAACCCTCTATCTCGATTTCGCGCCCGCAGCGCGCTCCCCGCGCCGCCTCGGGCGGGTGCTGCTGCTGATCGGCGGCATTGCGTTGGCGGTGGGTGTGTTCGGCTGGAGCGAAGCCTGGTCCGCCCGCGCTCAATACGCGCGCGCACTTTCGGTGGCGCAGCAGCAGGAAGCACAGGCCGCCACGCGTTCGGCGCGGCCGGTGGCGGCGAACGCGGCCGAAGTGGCGCGCGAACGCGCCACGCTGCAAGCCGCGCGAATCCTGCAGACGCCGTGGTCGGATCTGCTGGCCGCGCTGGAGGCGGCGTCGATCGACAACGTGGCGCTGCTGTCTGTCGAGCCATCGACGATCAAGCAGGCCGTGCGCCTGACCGCAGAGGCGCGTGACCCGACGGCGATGCTCGTCTACCTCACCGCCTTGCAGCTGGACAACCGGCTGTCGCAAGTCGTGCTGGTATCGCACCAAGTGCAGCTGCAATCGCCGGGCATGCCCGTGCGATTCCAGATCCAGGCCAGTTGGGGAGGCACGCCATGAGCAGCTTCGCGATCCGACTGTGGTACCGACTGCTGCGACGCATCGGCACGAGCGGCATGGCGGGTCTGGCGCTGCTGGCGTCGGCCACCCTGCTGGCCATGTGGGCCCCGCAGCTGCAACACAACGCCGCGCACATGCAACAGATCGCCGAGGCGACCCAGCGCTCGTTCGCGCAGACGAGCGCGGCACGCGGGCAGGTGCCTTCGACGCGCCAACAGCTGCAGGAATTCAGCGGCGCCTTGCCGCTGCCGAGCCGCACCGCCGCCGACCTGATGGAAGTGTTTGCCGCCGCGCAGCGCAACAGGGTGACGCTGGCCAAAGGCGAATACCAGCTCAACATCGAGCCGAATGGACCGGTGGTGACCTACACCGCCACCTTCCCGGTGAAGGAGCACTACGGCCGGATCAAGGACTTTGCGGCCGACCTGTTGCGAAGCCTGCCCCATGCCGCGCTGGAGGATCTGCGCCTGGAACGCAGCGACGCCGGCTCGCCGCTCCTCGATGCGCGCATTCGCATCACCTTCGTCTACAGGGGGGTGTGACATGGCGCGCTCGCTCAGACCCCTGCACATCCTGTTCGCCACCGCCGCAGGGCTCGGCGCCTTTGTGGTCGTCGCCCGGGTGACGACGAACCAAGCCGCCTCGGCCGACGTGGTGGAGGTGGCGACCAAGCCGAGCCGAGCCGCATCGGCACCCAGCAACGCGCAAGCCGCGCCGAAGCCGGCCAGTGCCGTGAAGCTGGGGGACCGCCAAAAGTCGATTCCGGCCAGCGGCGGCGACGCGTTCGGCACGCTCAGTTGGTTGCCCCCGCCGCCACCCCCGCCGCCGCCTCCGGCGCCGGCCCCCGCGCCCGCGCCGGCAGTTCCCACCGCCCCGCCGTTGCCGTTTTCCTTTGTCGGCATGGTCGAACGTGGTGCGGGCCAACCGCGCGCCTTCCTCGCCAAGGGCGACCAGCTGCTGGTCGTGGCGGCAGG
Organism: Piscinibacter sp.; assembly: GCA_041496605.1. Classification (GTDB taxonomy): domain Bacteria; phylum Pseudomonadota; class Gammaproteobacteria; order Burkholderiales; family Burkholderiaceae_C; genus Albitalea. Next base: position 5,050 of record JBGQEX010000171.1, on the reverse strand, counting down.
CGACGTGATCGACAACAACAACTACCGCATCGACTCGCTGTCGCCGACGTCGGTGGTGCTGACCTACTTGCCCATGGGCAAACAACAAACCATCAATGTGTCAGGGGGCGCACCGTGAGCAGACCGACTCTCCCAATGCGTCGCCGCCTCGGCGCGCCCTTGCTCGCCTTGCTGCTCGCGGCCTGCGCGACCGGCAGCCAGTTCCACAACGAAGGGATGCGCCTGCTCGCCGCCGGCGACCGCGACGCGGCCATCGCGCAGCTGCGCGAGGCGAATCGGCAGGAGCCGACGAACTCGCGCTACAAACTGGACCTGCTGAGCGAGCAGGCCGCGTATGCGCGCGACCTGATCCAGCGCGGCGACGAAGCGCGGCGCATCGGCAAGATCGACGACGCCTCGGTGCTGTATTCCAAGGCCAGCCGCGTCGACCCGGGCAACGAACGCGCAACGCGCGGCCTGTCCGAACTGCAGCGCGACGTCAAGCACATGCGGCTGCTCGCCGACGCCGAGCAGGCCTTGAAAGAGGGGCGGCTCGACAGCGCCCGCGCCGCGGTGAAGATCGTGCTCACGGAAAGCGCCTCCAACGCGGCAGCCCGCAAACTCTTCGCGGCCATCGTCGAGCAGCAGGAGAAGATGGACCAGGCCAAGGCCGCGCAACTCGCCGCGCAGTCGATCCTGCGCAAGCCGGTGACGCTGCAGTTTCGCGACGCGAACCTGCGCATGGTGTTCGAAGCGCTGTCGCGCACGACGGGGCTGAACGTGATCCTCGACCGCGATGTGCGCGCCGACCTCAAGACCACCATCTTCGTCAAGGACGCTTCGGTCGAAGACACGGTGGACCTGATCCTGCTGCAAAACCAGCTCGAGAAGCGCACGCTGAACGCGAACACGCTGTTCGTCTATGCAGCAACGGCGGCAAAGCAGAAGGAGTACCAGGACCTACAGGTGCGCACCTACCAGGTCACCAACGCCGACGTGAAGTACCTGCAGACGGTGCTGAAGACGGTGCTGAAAATCAAGGACGTGTCGGCCGACGAACGCACCAACACGCTGGTCATCCGCGACACGCCGGACGCCGTGGCCGTCGCGAGCAAGGTGATCGCCGCGCACGACGTGCCCGACGCCGAGGTGATGCTGGAGGTCGAGGTGCTCGAGGTCTCGCGCGACCGGCTCACCGACATCGGGCTGACACTGCCGAACTCGTTCACCATCGCGACACCGGCCAGCGCCAAGACGCTGAGCGACTTCAGGCACCTCAGAGGCGGCCAGCTGACCGGTACGCCCTTGAGCGTGGGCTTGAACCTGAGACTCGAGGACACCGACGCCAACCTGCTCGCCAGCCCACGCATCCGGGCGCGCAACAAGGAGAAAGCGCGCATCCTCATCGGCGACCGCGTGCCGACCATCACCAACACCGTCACGCCGGTGCAGACCGGCACCCCGGTGATCACCGGCACGGTCCAGTACCAGGAGGTCGGGCTCAAGCTGGAGTTCGAGCCGACTGTCTACAACGACCAGGACGTGGGCATCAAGATCAGCCTCGAGGTCAGCAACATCGTCAAGGAGTTCACCGACGGACAGGGCGGCCGCTCGTACCAGATCGGCACGCGCAACGCGCAGACCTCCTTGCGTCTGCGCGACGGCGAGACGCAGATTCTCGGCGGGCTCATCTCCGACCAGGACCGCAACACGGCCGCCAAGGTGCCGGGGCTCGGGCACCTGCCGATCGTCGGCGCCATCTTCGGCAACAACAACGGCACGCACAGCAAGTCCGAGCTGGTGCTGTCGATCACGCCGCGCATCATTCGGGCGCCGGCTGTCACCGACAGCAGCTTGCGCGAGATCTTCTCGGGCACCGAGAGCAGCATTCGCGAGCGCGCCTTGCGGCTCGACCCGGTGGGCGAGTTCCGCGGTCAATCCGATCGCGCCACGCCGGCGCCAGCGGCGCCCGCACCGGCACGCGCCGCATCGGGCGTCTCGAGCGGCACCGTGCCTGCCGCAACGGTAGCCAAGGCCGCCACCGACAGCGCTTCCACCGCAGACGCGGCCGCGGCAACGCCTGCACCCGCGCCCGATGTGACGGCCGCGCCGACCGCAGGCACCGGCGATCTGACCTGGTCCGGCCCGGGCACCGTGCGCCTGGGCGAGACCTTCCAGGTCGCCCTGATCGGCAGCGCCCTGCCTGCCTTGAAAGGCTTGCCGTTGAGCGTGCGGTTCGACCCCACGGTGCTGCGCTTCGTCGATGCAGCGGTCGGGCCGCTGGCCCAGCGCGCGGGGGCAGAACAGGCCAACGCCAAGGCCGACGGGCTGCGCGGGCGTGTGGAGATTCCACTCACGTTCAGTCAGCCACCCGCCCTCGCGGCCGACGGCACGCTGGTCACGCTCAACTTCACCGTGGTGGCGGGCAAGGCCCAGACGCAGCTCATCGCGGCCCAGGTCGACGCCAAGGGCGAGGACGGCACAACTCGCCTGCTGCCGTCCGGCCCGCGCACGCACCTGCTGAGGATCACACCATGACGCGGCAAGCCTCACGCGCCGGCCGCAGCGGCTTCACGCTCATCGAGCTGGTCGTCACGCTGGCCTTGGTGGGAGTCGTCGCGATGGCCGTGCTGCCGATCTACGAGGTGGTGTCGACGCGCATGCGCGAGGCCGAGTTGCGTGTCGCGCTGCGCACGATCCGCTCGGCGCTCGACGCGTACAAGGCGGCGGTCGACAGCGGCAACATCGCGATCCAGGCCGGTGAATCCGGCTACCCGCCAACGCTCGACATCCTGGTGCAAGGCGTCGACGTCGGTGTGAAGAACGCGACCACGATCAGCGGCCAGGCCGCCCCCAAACGCCTCATGTTCCTGCGGCAGATTCCGCGCGATCCGTTCTACGCCGACGCGACCGCCCCGCCGGAGCAGACGTGGAACACGCGGGCCTATGGCAGCCCGCCGGGCGACCCACAACCCGGCGTCGATGTCTTCGACGTGTCGTCGAAGTCATCGCGCATCGCGCTCAACGGTGCGCCCTACAACAGCTGGTGAACCCATGGCGCCGCGACCCTTCGCCCGCATGCACTCGGCATCGGCCCGCCGCGGCCGGCGTGGCTTCACGCTGATCGAGCTGATCGTCGTGATGAGCATCATCGCGCTGCTGCTCACGCTGGCGCTGCCGCGCTACTTCCATTCGCTCGACAGCGGCCGTGCGATGGTGCAACGGCAGAACGTGACGACGCTGCGCGACGCCATCGACAAGTTCTTCGGCGACCAAGGGCGCTACCCCGACACGCTGGACGAGCTGGTGACCAAGCGCTATTTGCGCGAGGTGCCGATCGACCCGCTGACCGAGCGCCGCGACTGGACGATCGTGGCGCCGCAAGACACGACACAGGGGGCAGTCTACGACGTGCGCCCGACGCAGCAACCCGCGGCCGACGCGGGCCCTGCCGGAGGCTGACGCGATGAAGGCACGTGTTCGCTTCGACGCCCGCCGTGAACAGTGCCGCACGCGCGGCGTGATGCTGCTCGGGTTGCTGTTGATGCTGATGCTGGCCGCCATTGCCGCGATGGCCGCAGCCGAGGTCTGGGCCACCACCCGCCAACGCGAGCGGGAACAGGAGTTGCTGTTCGTCGGGGATCAATACCGACGGGCCATCCGGCACTACTACTACGCATCGCCGCGCGGGCAGGCCCGGGTATTGCCGGCCAAGCTGGAGGACTTGCTCGCCGACAACCGCTTCCCGCAGCCAGTGCAGCATCTGCGCCGCCTCTACCCCGACCCGATCACCGACGGCGCGGAGTGGGGCCTGCTCATGCGCGGCGACCGCATCGCCGGCGTGTACAGCATGTCGCAGGCGCAGCCACTCAAGCAGACCGGCTTCGACGGCCCGAATGCGGGCTTCGAGACCAAGTCGAGCTACCGGGATTGGGTCTTCTTGTTCCTGCCGCCGCGCGCAACACGAAACTGAACAAAGCGCCAACCGAGAATACATCGCCATGACCGCACGCATCCTGATCGTCGACGAGAACAACCTGCTGCGCCAGGGTCTGCGTTCGCTGTTGTCGGAACACTTCGTCGTGGTGGGCGAAGCTTGCGACGGCAAGTCGGCGATCAGCGAAGCGCTGGTCGTGCAGCCCGACGTCGTGCTGATGGACATTGCCCTGCCCGGCATGAACGGCATGGAAGTCACATCGCACCTCAAGCGCCGTTTTCCATCGGTGCGCGTGATCATGCTCACGTCGCTGAAGTCGCAAGACTACCTGCGCGAGGCGCTACGCGTCGGGGTCGACGGCTACCTGCTGAAGAACGCGTCGTACGAGGAGCTGTTGACCGCGGTGCGCAGCGTCATCCACGGCAAGAAGTACTTGAGCCCCGACGTGTCCGCCCATCTGGTTGACGGTTTCTTGCACCCGGGCCAGGTGAACGCCGACAACTCGCCGCTGACGCGACTGACGGCGCGCGAACGCAGCATCCTGCAACTCATCGCGGAAGGGCGCACAAACCGCAAGACGGCCGAGTTCCTCAGCGTCAGCCCCAAGACGGTCGAGAAGCACCGGGCTCGCCTGATGCACAAGCTTGGCCTGCGCAACGCCGCGGAGCTGATCCTGGTCGCCCTCGAACTGGGACTGATCCAACGGCCCGGCTCGGTGTCGCGGCTGGTCGACGACGCGATCGTCTAGGGCCTGTTCACGGAACGGTCCACTCGCCTTCGGCGACCAGCCGAGTGCCTGCAGATTCTGAAAAATGAACGAGGTATCCACCCTTGGACGCAAAGCGCTGGCCGGACCCGAGTGTCAGGCGCGGATAGTAGCCCGTGACGACACGGTGCTCGACCATGCCCTCGATGCGTTCGACAAGGTAGTCGCGGACGAAGGTATCGACCATGTGTTTGAGCGTTTCGGCAAGCAGCCCGCAGGCTAGGTACGTGTCCGCCTGCACCTGGTCAGCGACCAGGGGAATGTGGCGGATCCGGAACCAGCCCAACGCATAGTCGACGCGCACCCGTCGTCGCTCCGACAGGTCGACGGGATAGGCCATATGAGTTTGGCCTCGCCAGTTCGGCGGC
>JBGQEX010000170.1:0-8740 GCA_041496605.1 Piscinibacter sp. | reverse complement strand
CGCGTCGACGCGGCCAAGCAGGTGACCGCCATCCGCTACTGCGGCGACGCCTACCGAGTCGTCACCGGCGACCGGAAGACGCACACGTTCTGGGAATTCAACCTGCGCTTCAAGACGGACGGCAGCGCCGACGGGCCGCCCATCGGCAAGCCGGTCGTCGTCGGAACCGGCATGCAGGGCGACCGAGCGGCGGTGGTCTTCTCTCGGCCTGAAGAAATGTCGGCGTTCATTCGCAGGGAGTGCCCATGAAGAACGGAACGACAGGCCGCCCGGACGCCGCGGTCAGAAGGAGGGTCTTGCTCGTGTTGACCGCCGTGGCGGGCGTATTCGCCGCTGTGCCGATGCTGCGTCGACTGCGTGGTTCGCAGCCCGCCGGTCCTGAGCTCAGCATTTATTCCGGCCCGCGAGAATTGCCGAATCTGCGGTTCGCGGACGGCCAGGGAACACCGACGAGTCTGGCCGCCTTCCACGGCAGGGTCGTGCTGCTCAACGTGTGGGCCACATGGTGCGCGCCTTGCCGCGAAGAAATGCCGACCCTCGATCGTTTGCAGGCAACGCTGGGTGGCCCGGGCTTCGAAGTCGTCGCGCTCTCGATCGACCAGGGCGGCATGCCGATGGTGCGCGAGTTTTTCCTTCAGGCGGGCATCGGGCATCTGCATCCGTACGTGGACACCTTTGGCGAAATATCGTCGAGTCTCGGCGCGGGCGGTATCCCGCTGACCCTGCTCATTGATCGGGACGGCCGCGAGATCGGCCGCAAGCTGGGACCGGCCACGTGGGACCGCCCGCAGATGGTCCAGCTGATTCGGCCCTACCTGGCCCCTGCGGCCATCGACCATGGAGGATAGCCATGCTGCACAGACAACGAAGCTTCCAAGCCTTGATGATCGCACTGGCACTGGGCGTCGTCGCGGTGTCGCCGGTTCGCGCCGGTTCGCCCGTGACGCTGATGCACGTCCACGGGCTGTCCTACAGCGCTGACGGCAAACAGCTCCTGATCCCCAGCCACGATGGCCTGGCCGTGTTCGCGCAGGGGCATTGGTCCAAGGCCGCGGGGCCGGCACACGACTACATGGGTTTCGCAGCCACGCGCGACGCGCTGTACAGCAGCGGACATCCGGCGCCGGGCTCGGGGTTGACCAATCCGTTCGGGCTGATCAAGAGCCGCGACGGCGGCAAGACCTGGCAGCAGCTCGGGCTCACGGGCGAGTCGGACTTCCATGCGTTGGCGACCAGCTACGAGACCAATGCGGTGTACGTGCTCAACCACCAGGCGAACACCCGCATGAGCCAGGCCGGCATCTACCACACGCTGACCGACGGCCTCAAGTGGCAGCGCGCCGCGGCCCAGGGACTGGGCGCCAAGCTCAACAGCCTGGCCGTGCATCCCTCCGACCCGAAGGTCGTCGCCGTCGGCTCGGACGACGGGCTCTATCTGTCGCGAAACTCGGCCGAGACCTTCGAGCGGCTGGTCGGTGGCAAACAGGTGGTCGCGGAGACTTTCGACCTGGACGGGCAGCATTTGTGGTTCAGCACCTATGCGGGCAAGGCGGCGCTGGCGAGGATCGCACTGAAGGCCGGCTCCAAGGCCGAGGATGTCCCACTCCCGGCGCTGACGGAGGATGCCGTGGCGTACATCGCGCAGAACCCGGTTCAGCGAACGGAGATCGCCATCGCGACCTTCAAGCGAAGCGTGTTTGTCAGCAAGGACCAGGGTCGGACCTGGACGCAGATCGCGAAGGACGGTGCGACCCATGAGTGACTCCAAAGGCAAATCCGAGCCCGTCCGCATCGACCGTCAACGGCGTCGCGTGCTGATTCGCTCCGCGACCGCTGCGGCCGTCGCCACGCTTGGCCTGCCGGGCTTGAGCGTACGGGCCGGTGGCGAGGAGCGCGCCTCGTCGGGCATCGACGTGCACATCGAACTGCACGCGGTTCAGGATCGGGTTGTCATCCACCCGGGAGCGAAGACGCGCGTGTGGCGCTACCAGAGCAAGCTGTTGCGCGGCGATGCGAGCGTGCTCGACGCGACGGCCGGCAACTACCTCGGACCCGTCATCCGCGTGCGCCGTGGTCAGCGCGTACGCATCGACCTGGTCAACGAGTTGCCGGAGTCGACCATCATTCATTGGCACGGGCTGCATGTGCCGGAAGCCATGGATGGCCATCCGCGCTACGCGATCGCGCCGGGCGAGCGCTACGTCTACGACTTCACCGTCTTGAACCGGGCTGGCAGCTACTGGTTCCACCCTCACCCCCATGGCAGAACGGGCAAGCAGGTCTACTTCGGTTTGGCGGGCCTGTTCCTGGTCAGCGACGACGAGGAAGCGGCCCTCGGACTACCCACCGGGCGTCACGACCTTCCTATGGTCATCCAGGACCGCAGCTTCGGCGATGACAACCAGTTCGTGTACCTGTCGGAGCGCTCGGACCGTGCGGCGCCTCGCGGTAACGGGATGATGGGCCCGGGGATGATGGGCGGCGGCATGATGGGCGGCGGCATGGGCCAGATGATGGCCCGCATGATCGGCGTGCTTGGGGACCAGGTCCTCGTCAACGGCCAGCCCGGCGCGAACCTGGACGTCGAACCGCGACCTCATCGGCTGCGGCTGCTCAATGCTTCGAACACGCGCACGTACAAGCTGGCGTGGCATGACGGGTCGCCGCTGACGGTGATCGGGACCGATGGTGGCTTGTTGGCGGCGCCACTTCAGCGCGACTACGTCATGCTCGCGCCCGCCGAGCGCGTCGACCTGTGGGTGGACTTCGGCCGCTGGCCGGCAGGCACCAAGCTGACGTTGCGAAGCCTCTCCTTCGAGGGCGGGACACATATGGGCGGCATGATGAGCGAACCGGCGCTGCCCGATGGCGCTGCGTTCCCTGTGCTCGAACTGCGGATCCAGGGCGATGCGAAAGGCAATGTGGTGGCGCCGCCGCAGCGCCTGTCCAAGCTGCAGCGCCCGGACTCGCGCGCCGCTGTCAACGTCAACCACCCCAAGGTGTTCGATCTCACCATGGGCATGATGGTCTGGGGCATCAACGGCCAGAGCTTCGAGATGCAAGGCGCCAGCCCGCTTGAAACCGTCAAGCTGGGCACCCACGAAATCTGGGAGTTCCGCAACGATGGGCGAACCGGGATGATGGGCATGACGATGCCCCACTCGATGCATGTGCACGGCTTGCAATTCCGGGTGATCGGGCGCTCCGTTGCCGCAGAGTTCTCGCGCCAGCACGACACGGTGAAGGCCGGCTTCGTCGACGAGGGCTGGAAGGACACGGCGCTGGTGATGCCGGGGGAGCGTGTGCGCATCCTGCTCGGCTTCGCGGACTACCCGGGGCTGTTCCTCTACCACTGCCACATGCTGGTGCATGAGGACTCCGGCTTGATGCGCAACTATCTCATTAAGGCGTAGAGATCGAGATGAAACGACTGTTCCTACTCATCACGGCTGCCGTCGCGACGACGTTGGCCGGCGCCGACGAAGCTGCGGTGCGCGCGGCGCTGCAGCGCGCATTTCCGCAAAGCCAGATTCAAAGTATCTCGAAGACGCCGATTCCCGGCATGCTCGAGGCAGCGATCGACGGACAAATCTTCTACATCACGGATGACGGGCGGTACATCCTGGGCGGCCCGCTGCTCGATGTCGAAGGCAACCGGAACCTGACCGCAGCCCGGCTGGAGAGCGTCAATGCCATTCCCTTCGACAGCCTCCCGCTCGATTGGGCCTTCAAGCGGGTCAAGGGGTCCGGCGCCCGAACGATGGCCATCTTCGAGGATCCGGACTGTCCCTATTGCAAGACGCTCGAGCAGGAGTTGAAGGGCATCGACAACGTGACCGTCTACGTCCTTCTGTATCCCATCGACCAGATTCATCCCGACGCGGCGGCAAAGTCCAAGGCGGTCTGGTGCGCCAAGGACCGGGGCAAGGCGTGGGACGAGGTCATGCGCACGGGCGTGGCGCCCGTCAACGCAGCGGAGTGCGACAACCCGATCGCGAAGATCGCCGCCTTCGCGAAGCAACACCGGATCACTGCCACGCCGACCACGGTTCTCGCGAACGGGCGTCGACTTGTCGGCGCCGTGCCGCGCGCCGAGTTGGAGAAGCAGTTGCTCAAGGTGGCGAAGCCATGAGCCCGCCGGGCCGCCCCAAGGGCGAATACCGGAGTGCGCAGCACGAAGGTACTCCAATGACCCGCTGACAGGAGATCCTCGAGGAGACGACACGTGAAACACCGCAGCCAACCACTCAGCGCTCGACAACCGAAACCGCCCGCCCCGCAACCGCATCGACGGCATCCCGTTGCAGCGTTCATCGCCATGCTGACGCTGGCCTGCGTCACGTTGCTCGCGATCGCGCTGATCGCGATGCAGCGGACCTCCCAACCCGCCACGAACAGCGACCGTCCACAGGCATCGGCCGACGCGAAATGGACCGTGGGCATGCTGCGCCCCGACGGGCTGCGGATCATCGTGACCGGACGCGAGGACGCTTCGCAGGTTCTCGACCCGCAGCAGTTCTCACGGCCTGAGGTCAGGCACGGCTACTGGATCGCGACGCAGATTCCGGCGCAGCTGAACAAGCTCTATTGCTGGTGCGGTTGCGAGAACCGCGGCATCCACCGTTCGAACCTCCAGTGTTTCGAGGACGAGATGGCGACGGACTGCCCGGTTTGCCTCGGGACAGCCGAGATCGCGTACCAGATGAGCCAGAAGGGCATCACCGATGCGGCGAAGATCCAGGCGGCGGTGGACGTCACCTGGCGACCATGACGACGACCACAACAAGGAGGCCGCCATGACGACGGGCACACAACCCCGCGATGCAGACATCGCCGAGCCGACGGCACGTCCTGCCGGATCAGCCCGTCGCACCTTGGCGAGCGCAGTGCGCAGCCTCGTCTGGCTGCTGCTTGCTGCGTCCGTCACCGCCTATTCGCAAGGCGATGCGTCCGCGCCCGGCGCCGCGCCGCAGGTCAGTGCCGCGGCAGCGGCGTCGGGGCCGTTCGATTCGATCAAGAAATGGTTGGGCGGCTCCACGTCGCAGCCCGAATTGTTGCCGCCGGACCAGGCCTTCCAGCTTGCGGTGCGGGTGAGGGATGCGAACACGCTCGTCGCCGTTTTGACGCCGGCCAAGAACCACTACCTCTACCGCGACCGCATCAATTTCAGCATCGCGGATCCGCCGACGATCAGCATCGCCAGCGTGTCGCTGCCGAAGGGCGAGCCCAAGGCCGATCCGACTTTCGGGACCGTGGCAGTGTTCCACCGCCCGTTCGAGGCCGTCATCGGCCTGAAGCGATCAGATGCTCACGCGGACCAGCTCCAGCTGCGTGCCACCTACCAGGGCTGCAACGAAGCGCTGGGCATTTGCTATCCGCCGATCGAGAAAATGATTCCCGTGGCGCTGTCCGGCGTGGCCTCGCCGGGTGAATCATCGCAAGCGCCGGTGGCCGACGCATCGGGCTCGCCAACCGGTGGTTCATCGGACGGGGAGCACATTCGGCGGCTGTTCGCGCACGGCAGCGCCTGGGCCCTGGTGGCGGCCTTCTTCGGTTTCGGCCTCCTGCTGGCCTTCACGCCTTGCATGCTGCCGATGATCCCCATCCTGTCCGGCATCATCGTGGGCCACGGCCAGCACATGACGCGAGGTCACGCGCTCGGTCTGTCATCGGCCTACGTGCTTGGAATGGCGATCACCTACGCGCTGGCCGGCGTGGCTGCCGGGCTCGCCGGCGCGCTGCTGTCGGCCTACCTGCAAAGTCCGTGGGTACTGGGCAGCTTCGCAGCGCTCTTCGTGCTGCTGGCACTGTCGATGTTCGGCCTCTACGAGCTGCAGTTGCCCGCTTCGCTGCAGAGCAAGCTGGCCACTGCGGGCAGCCGGCTGAAGGGGGGCAGGGTGGCGGGGGTGTTCCTGATGGGCGTGCTCTCGGCAGTGATCGTTGGCCCCTGCGTCGCTGCGCCGCTGGCGGGGGCGTTGCTGTACATCGGTCAGACGCGCGACATCGGGCTCGGCGGGCTGGCGCTGTTCTCGATGGCCATCGGGATGGGCCTGCCGCTGCTCGTCGTCGGGGCCACGGCCGGCCACTTGCTGCCCAAAGCCGGCGCGTGGACGCAGTCCGTCAAACAGGTTTTCGGCGTGGCCATGTTGGCGGTGGCAATCTACCTCGTCTCGCCCGTGATTCCGGTCGTCGTGCAGCAACTGCTCTGGGCGGCGCTGCTGATCGTGCCCGCCATCTACCTGCACGCGCTCGACCCGTTGCCTGCCGACGCGCCGGGCCACCGGCGCCTGTTCAAAGGCGCGGGCGTGCTGGCGCTGGTGGCGGGCATTGCCCTGCTGGTCGGCGCGCTGTCGGGCCATCGCGACATCCTGCAGCCGCTGGCCGGCTTTCGCAGCGCAGCCAGCGCCGAACGCCGGGGGCTCGTGTTCCAGCCCGTGAACAGCGTCGCCGATCTGGAGAGCCGCCTGCACGCGGCGCGCGGCCGACCGGTCATGCTGGACTTCTGGGCGGAGTGGTGCGTCTCATGCAAGGAAATGGATCGGCTCACGTTCAGTGATCCGCGGGTCCAAGCGAGATTGAAGGACACGGTCTTGCTTCGAGCCGACGTCACCGCCAACGCCGCGGACCATCGCGCCATGCTTGACCGGTTTTCGTTGTTCGGCCCCCCGGGCATCGTGTTCTTCGACAAGATGGGCCACGAAGTCGACTTCCCGTTGATCGGATACATGCCGCCGGACGAATTCCTGGCATCGTTGGACCGGGCACTGCCGCCGTGACCTTGGGGCCGGCGCCGCGAAGCAGCAACGCATGCGGCGCCAACGTCGAGCTCCATCGCGTGGAGCCTGAGCGGCCGGGCATTGACAGGCCGCAGCTCGCGAATCAACTCGACCCATGCGAAGTGTGTGCTGATCCAGCGCGGTCGTGGCTCTCGTGCCCACCCGTCGTATCGCTGAGGGCGGTTCGCGCAGGCGTCGCGGCTTTGATCGGCATCAACATGTTTCGGCAGCCGGGTCATATGCTGGAGCCGCACCGTTCTCGAATGACTCGATAACACTCATGTTCGGTCAACGCCAACGACTCCGTCAACTCGCAGCTCGCATGCTGGTCGTGTGGCTGTTCGCGCTGGTCACCGGCGTCGTCAACGCGTGCACCGTCGCGCCTGAATTTCGGCACAACACGTCGTCGCAGGCACATCAACAGCATGACCCGATGGCGGCTCATGCGAACGAACGGTCGTCGCCCCTCGGACATGACGAGGGCGCGCTGCACGCCGGCAACGCTTCCTGCGCCAAATTCTGCGAACAGCCATCGACCACAGCGCAGGTGCTCAAGCAGCAGACCGACGTGTTCGCTGTGCTGGGGCTGCCGGCTGTGCCGGGCCACGGGTTGCGCTTCGATGCCACGGCTGATGTGGCGAGCGCGGTCGCCGTCGAGGGCACGCTCAGGCCTGCGGCGATCCCCATCCCGATCGCCTTCCTGCGCCTGGCGCTATAGCGCGCCGCCCGCGCGCACCGCGCGGCACGGACCGAGTGGCCCGTGCCCACCGAGTCCGCCCTACATCGCCAACGCGCTGCCTGTGGCAGCCGCGTGGTTTCACCCCATCTCTGGAGATCCACCATGAAGAACCTGCACCTTCTTTCGTTCGCTCTCGTTGTTGCCGCTTCGGCGGTTCCTGCGGTCGCGCAGCAGAACGCTGCGTTAGCGCCCATGCCGGCGATGACGGCGTCGATGCCGATGTCAATGCCCATGCCGATGCACGAGGACTGCGCCAAGGCGCCGATGAAGCGCCACGACCACGGTGCGGAACGCGGCGTTCCAACGAGCGAGACCACCGGCTCGAACGCGATAGCCATGCCTTGCCCCGCCGCGGGCGCGGCGTCGGCGATCTCGACCGCCACCAAGCCGAAGCTGAGGCACGACCACGCCAAGTTCCACAAGAACCAGTGATGCAGCGCCGCGGCTCGCCCGCGGCTTGCCAAGGAGCAATGTCATGTCGAATCACCAGCACCCCGAATCCGGCGGTCGCAGGCCCAACTGGTCCAGCATCAATCAGTGGTTGTTGTGGATAGGGCTCGCCGCGGCAGTGGCCTGGCTGGTCTTCGGCCACGGTGTGCATCTGCTTCAGGCTGCACCGTTTCTCGTCGTGCTCGCCTGCCCGTTGATGCACCTCTTCGGCCACCACGGCCACGGCGGACACAAGAACCACGCCAACCATCGAAGCGACGAACCACCGGCGCCGAAGTCCTGAAGGGGAATCAACATGCAAGACACCGCACCGTCCTACGGGCTATGGTCGCTGGTGATCATCAACTCGCTGGTGTTCATCATCTTCGCGTTCAGCTTTGCCAAGCCACAAAGTCCGCGCGACTGGCGCTCGTTCGGCGCCTTCTCGGGCTTCATCGTCGCGTTGTTCGCCGAGATGTACGGCTACCCGCTGACCATCTACCTGCTGTCGGGCTGGCTCGGCACGCGCTTCCCCGGCGTGGACTTCCTCTCGCACGACGCCGGCCATCTGTTGGAAGTGATGTTCGGCTGGCGCGCCAACCCGCACTTCGGGCCCTTCCATCTGCTGAGCTTCGGGTTCATCGGCGGTGGCTTCTGGCTGCTGTCGGCAGCGTGGCGTGTGCTGTATGCGCACCAGCGCAGCGGCACGCTTGCCACCACCGGTGCCTACGCACGCATCCAGCATCCGCAATACGCGGGCTTCATGCTGATCATGTTCGGCTTTCTGCTGCAGTGG
>JBGQEX010000169.1:0-8765 GCA_041496605.1 Piscinibacter sp. | reverse complement strand
CTTCGACGAATGTCGGCTTTGCGGCGTTGAATCTCGCCTGTCGTATGTCTCCTGCGGGTCGCGAGCGTAGGGTCACGACGTTCGAATGCAGTCGTTCGGTCGTGAGCCTTTGCGAGTCGACGTTTGTTGCCCGTACTATCGCCGACATCGGATTTTCTACACGAGTTCGACGAGTGTCTGTTTGCAGATTGAACCTGTCATCCGTCCCAAGAATCACGATGGGCAGCTCTGGTTCGAACGCATCGGTTTTGACCGAAGACGCGACTGTCTGCGATCAGTCTGGAGTTGTCGGTCGTCCAGCCAATCTGAACGTCGGCAACCGGCCGGCAGTGTGAGTTCCGGTCCTCGCTGACAGCTGCCTACCTCGCCTTGGATTGATCCAAGGCGAATCGGCTTTGCCGCAACAAATAGGAGCAGTACTTGTTGTTGCTGGTCTGCGACTCGTAGACGCGAAGCTCTTCAACGTCGGGATCGCTTCTGGCAACTTCGTCGAGCATCCTTCGCTTGATGATGTCGGCGGCGGATCGCGGCGCAGTGAAGTCGTACGTGCCCTTTTCCAGGGCAAGAGTCCAGTCCCCTGTGTCAAGGCCAAGAGCGAATTCGACGATGAAGCGAAACTCCTTGAGCGACTGGACTTTGTCAATCGACGATTCCGTTGCGAATCGATCGGCAGCAAGGCGCTGCCGCGCCCTGGATTTCTTGGATTCGAGCTGCCTCTGATTGACGGAATCGGATCGATCCGAGAACGCTCGATGGCTCTTCCTGACTGACGGCCAGAGTTCGGCTGGGAAGAACTCATCAATGTCGGCGCAGCTTGGACTGAGTGACGCAAGCAGCGCGTACTTGTACGTTGGGAACCCTTCGTGGCGGATGACCGTCGCAGCAATGCCCTCTGCGTTGAGCCCGCTCAGCAGGTTCGTCAGCTCCGCGTTGGGGGTCTCAACGTGAACACCGTCGTATTTGTCCTTCGAACTGGGGTTGAATCGGTACCGATAGGCGAAGCTTTCAACTCCAACCAGGTACCGGTACCTCGGGTGGACGGATTGGTGGCGAAGGAAGCTTTCAAATCCGACTTCTTCCGGCTGCGGTGGACGGATCTGATACAGCTCGCCATAGACACCGGGCCAGAACGGGTGCGTGTCCCAAACAGGGCGTGGCACCTTGCCATGGCATCCCGTGCATTTTTCCGGGTTGACCTCCGAGAACTCCGCTCTACTGGAAAGATCAGGTGCCTGCGGAAACCTCAGCTCCTGCAGGAAAAATTGCTTGGTTGGCTCGTCAAATTCCAACATTTCGATCGAATCGAAACCCCTGTCCCTGTGCTTCGCATCCCCGTTGAACGTCAAGATGAACGTGCCGTTGAGGCCATACAGGATGACCCGCGGATTCTCATAACTCGCCGCTTGAAGGCTTCGGCTGTCGAATACAAGGGTGAAGCGCGAGCGGTAGTAAGCGGGCAGATTCGAAAGCAACTCATCGACGGAGCTGATGTTCTTCTCAGCGACCAGTTGACGGACGTATGACATGCCGAGAGGCGCGGCAACACCGACGAGGGGCTGGCACAAGCCCGCAAGCGCGAGCCCGAAGAGTATCCAGCAGATGGCAGTACGCACGATGCCGACTCCGTCCTTCGTGGTGTTGGACGACGCTATCGCTCGACACAGTGCAGAGCGTTGCAGAGGACGCTGCCGGTCTCCCGCATTGCGTTGGCTGCAGCATCTCGCGATGCGAAGTTTGACGCAAGTCATGGGGAGGGCAGAGCGACGGGTTGTCATGCGAACAGGTATTGCCATCGCGAAGAGGCTGGCCGCGACACTACTGGGACAGGGCTTGGTCGAAGGTCGACGTCCTCTGTGCCCGCGCCGACGGTCTGCTCCGATGGCTGCTATCAGGCAGGCAAGCCCGGTTGATGAGCGGCAAGTAAGGGTCGATGTGAGTCCGCTGCAGCGGGAAGTTAGACGGGACCTCGCTTGGTTTCCTGCGTGGGTCCTGACGGAAAGGGCCGGGCTGGCACGTTGGCTGGGGGAAGCACAGCCATCGCGCGACAGTGCACCCGAGCGGGTGATGCGACTCTTGATCGAGCTCATCGGCTTGGAGCGCCAGGGCCGCCACCATAATGTGATCGAACGGCGCAAGGCACTGCGTGACATGCACCCCATTCTCTACGGTGCCTACATGAAGTCGCGTTGATCGCGCCGGTCTGGCTTTCTCGATCTCCCCCCGTTGCGGAGTTGGCGCGCAACGCCGGCCAGCAGCAGCCGTCGGGCCTATTCCTCCAGACCAGTCGTTGCCGACGCAGCCGGCCATCAACAGGCCGTACGGTGATGTCGCCAATGGCGGTCGTTCGACAGCGCTATCGCCGCCCCCCAGGGGCCGGCGGCGGCAGGGAGATTCTCAGCGGATCATGGCGAGCCACGGGAACACCACTACGACCAGGCCTGCGAAGTACAAGAGGCCGAACATCAGGCCGAACTTCCAGAAGTCGCGCTTTTCGATGTAGCCGCTGCCGAAATACATCGGCGCCGGGCCGGTGGCGAAGGGCGAGATCACGCCCATGAGGCCGAGCGAGTACAGGCACAGCTGGGCCAGCGTTTGCACGTCGACACCGGGGATCCCGCTGCCGACCGCGAGCACCACCGGCAGCACGGCCGCCGCGTGCGACGTGATGCTCGAAAACCCGTAGTGGATCCAGAAGAATAGCGTCACGAGCATGATCGTTGCCATCGCCGGAGATATCGCGCCGAGGTTCTTCGCAAAGCTCTCGGCCAGCCATTTGATGAACCCCACGTCGTTGAGCCCCGAGGCAAGCGTCAGCAGCGAGGTGAAGTAGAAGAACACTTCCCAGGCGCTCTTCTCGGCGACGATGTCGGCGAACTCGATCACGCGGCTGAGCAGCAGCAGCGAGATGACGACGAGCACGACCATCGTCGGATTGATGTAGTTGGCGCCGAGCACCGGCAGCGCAATCGACGGGTTCGATCCGGTGATCCAGAGAAACATCGCGAGCAGCACGAGCGCGGCCATCACGATTTCGTTGCGGGACATCGGCCCGATCGACGTCAACTCCTTCGATGCCCAGTCGGCGATCTCGGGGCTGGCCTTGATCTCCGGCCGACAAACCACGTAGGCGAGGAGCGGCACGGTCGCGATCAGCAGCAACCCGAGCGGCAGGAAACCGATGAACCACTGGCCCCACGCCACATCGACGCCAACGGTCTTCTTCGCGATCGCCAGCCCGGCGACGTTGGGCGCCAGCGCAGTCAGGAAGAGCGAACTGGTCACTGCAGTGGCTGCGAAGGCCGTCCACATCACGTAGGTGCCGATGCGGCCGGCGGTCGGACCCGGCTCTGAGCCGTAGATCTTGGGGATGTTGGAGACGATCGGGTAGATCGTGCCGCCGCTGCGCGCGGTGTTCGACGGCGTCGCCGGCGCCAGCACTAGGTCGGCCAGGAGCACCGCGTAGCCGAGGCCCACCGTCTTGCGGCCGAGCGCGCGCACGAGCAGCAGTGCGATACGCCGGCCGATGCCGCTCTTGCGGTAGCCGATCGCGAAGATGAAGGCGCCGACGATCAGCCAGACCGTGCTTTCGGAGAACCCCGAGAGCGCCCAGCGCAGTGCCTTGTTCGGATCCTTCTCGACCCAGCCGCTCAGCGCGGCCACCGTGAGCCCGATCAGGCCGACTGCACCGACCGGCATCGACTCGAGCACAAGCCCGGCGATGACCGCGGCGAAGACGGCGAAGTAGTGCCATGCGTCGGCCTTGAGGCCGGACGGTACAGGTGACATCAGCAGCGCGAGGCCGACCGCAATCGGTACCCAGCTCTTCCATTTGATTGACATGGTGACTCCATTCAGCGGTCTCGTGTCCATGCACGCCGCTTGCGTCATGCTAGGCGAGGGCAAGGGGGTCACGTTGCGCCTAGTCAAACCGCTGTCGTCGCCACCAGTGACGCTCGGGGGGGCGCGTTGGCGAGAGACAGGGCTTGAACCTGGGCGAACTGCGAAGCTCGTACGCGTCGGTACGACAGCCGAGCAGGGCAACGACGGAGAAGGCCCTTTGTCTCACCAACCTGCATGGCGCGGGCCGTTGGGGGCGATAGGTGTCGTTGCGCCATCGGATTGCGGCCACCAGCCCCAACCGGGCGTCGCGCCCAACCGCTCATCCCGCAAGGACTCTGCCGTGGCCCCCGAGGAGTCTTTCGACAGCCTGCTCGGGCCTCAGCTGTGGACCGCCGCCGACTGACGCAAGGCTTGGGGAACGTCGAGGAAGCCCGCGATGGCCGAGATGAGTCGGCGCGGTGGTCGGTCTTGACGGGCGGTGCCTGTCGGCTTGGGGTCGAGTTGAGTCCGATGAACCGTAAGGTTAGGCATCCAGGCCGGCCGATGCTGCAAGCGCGACAGCGGTCGCTCGAGATCGTCGGTCCCGGCCATTTCATGCCGCTGGCCACGGGCAGCTTCCTGGCATCTCATCTCGCCGTCCTCGCGCCGGAGCGACCGCAAGGTAGTCAACAGAGGGTGGCCACACGGAGGTAGGCACCCACAGGTAGGCGGGCCACAGAGCGATTGAGACGCGCCGCGGGGCTTGAGACCGTCCGAGGTCACAACCTCGGGAGCACCGCGTGCAAGCCACGCTTCAGCAGCCGCCCGGGCGCCGGGATGTGGCGCCGGTCCACTACGAGCACGCTTCTCCAGCTATGCCGAGGGCATCCGCAAGAGCTTCAGGGCAGTTCGCTCGAGACGATCAAGTACATGGTGGCCTCGGGCATGGGCGTGACAGTGGTGCCGCAGCTCTCGGTGCCCAAGGAGCTGCAGACGCATGTCAGCTACGTCAAGTTCGCCGCGCCGGCGCCCACGCGCCGCGTGGTGCTCGCCTGGCGGCGTACCTTCACGCTCTACGAGGCGATCGCGGCGCTGCGCAATGCCATCTATGCCTGCGAGCTGCCGGGCGTGAAGCGGCTGAGCGACTGATCGCACGGGGGAAACGTTCTCTCTATCGATGCGTTTCGGATCGTCAATTGGCTGCGACCATGACTCGGGCCTAAGCTTTCAAGGCTCGATCACAAGGCGGGCGAAGTAGTTCGATGCAACGACCCGAGACAGGAGAACCCCGATGTCAAACGAAGCAAAGTGCCCGTTCAACCATGCCGCCGGCGGCGGCACGACGAACAAGGACTGGTGGTCCAGCCAGCTTCGGCTGGAGCTGCTGAGCCAGCACTCGAACAAGTCCGACCCGCTGGGCGCGAGCTTCGACTACGCCGAGGAATTCAAGAAGCTCGACTACTTCGCGCTCAAAAAGGATCTGCTGGCGCTGATGACGGATTCGCAGGACTGGTGGCCGGCCGACTTCGGCCACTACGGGCCGCAGTTCATCCGCATGGCCTGGCACGCCGCGGGCACGTACCGCACGGCCGACGGCCGCGGCGGCGGCGGCCGCGGGCAGCAGCGCTTCGCGCCGCTCAACAGCTGGCCCGACAACGTGAACATCGACAAGTCGCGTCGCCTGCTGTGGCCGATCAAGCAGAAGTACGGCCAGAAGATCAGCTGGGCCGACCTGCTGCTCCTCACCGGCAACGTGGCGCTCGAGTCGATGGGTTTCCGCACCTTCGGCTTCGCGGCCGGCCGCGAGGACGTGTGGGAGCCCGACAACGACGTCAACTGGGGCAGCGAGACCACCTGGCTGGCCACCGACAAGCGCTTCACCGGTGACCGCGATCTCGACCAGCCTCTGGGCGCCACCCACATGGGCCTGATCTACGTGAACCCGGAGGGCCCGAACGCCAGCGGCGACCCGGTCGCCGCCGCCAAGGACATCCGTGTGACCTTCGGCCGCATGGCGATGAACGACGAGGAGATCGTCGCCCTGATCGCCGGCGGCCACACCTTCGGCAAGGCGCACGGCGCCGTGCCGGAATCACACAAGGGCCCCGGGCCCGAAGGCGCGCCGCTCGAGGCGCAGGGCCTGGGCTGGAACAGCAACTTCGGCAGCGGCCACGGCAAGGACACCATCTCCAGCGGCCTGGAGGTCACCTGGACCACCACGCCGGCGCGCTGGAGCAACGACTTCTTCGAGCACCTGTTCAAGTACGAATGGGGACTGACCAAGTCCCCCGCCGGTGCCAAGCAGTGGGTGGCCAAGGACGCGCCGGAGATCATTCCTGACGCGCACATCCCCGGCAAGAAGCACAAGCCGACGATGCTGACCACCGACCTGACACTGCGCTTCGACCCCGAGTTCGAGAAGATCTCTCGCCGCTTCCTCGACAACCCGCAGGCCTTCGCGGACGCCTTCGCGCGCGCCTGGTTCAAGCTGACCCACCGCGACCTCGGCCCGAAGGCACGCTACCTCGGTCCCGAGGTGCCGAATGAAGACCTGATCTGGCAGGACCCGCTGCCCAAGGCCACGCTGCCGGCGCCGAGCGCTGCCGATATCGCCGACGTGAAGGCGAAGATCGCCGCGTCCGGCCTGACGGTCGCGCAGCTCGTCGCGGCCGCCTGGGCGTCGGCCTCGACCTTCCGCGGCGGCGACAAGCGCGGCGGCGCCAACGGCGCACGCATCCGCCTGGCCCCGCAGAAGGGCTGGGAGGCCAACACGCCGGGCGAGCTGGCGAAGGTGCTGGCCAAACTGGAAGTGGTCCAGAAGGCCTTGGGCAAGCTCTCGCTGGCCGACGTGATCGTGCTGGCCGGTGGCTTGGGCGTCGAGCAGGCCGCCAAGGCGGCGGGTGTCGCCGTCGAGGTGCCGTTTGCGCCCGGCCGCGTCGATGCCACGCAGGACCAGACCGACGTCGAATCGTTTGCCGTGCTCGAACCGATGGCCGACGGCTTCAACAACTACTTCAAGGGTCCGGCCAGCGTGCCGATCGAGCACCTGCTGGTGGACAAGGCGCAGCAGCTCACGCTGACCGCGCCCGAGCTGACCGTGCTCGTGGGCGGGCTGCGCGTGCTGGGCGCCAACGCAGGCGGCAGCAAGCACGGCGTGTTCACCGACCGGCCAGGCGTGCTGTCCACCGACTTCTTCGTCAACCTGCTCGACATGAGCACGCAGTGGAAGCCGGCCGGCGGCGTGTACGAAGGCAAGGACCGCAAGACCGGCCAGCTGAAGTGGACCGCCACGCGCGCCGACCTAGTCTTCGGCTCCAACTCGGTGCTGCGCGCGCTGGCCGAGGTGTACGCGAGCGCCGATGCGAAGGAGAAATTCGTGCGGGACTTCGTGGCCGCCTGGAGCAAGGTGATGGACCTGGACCGCTTCGATCTGGCCACCCATTGAGCTGAAACGAATGGAGCCCCGGCTTGGGTAGATTCGGGGCCCCACGCCAGGAACGTCCACCATGGCCAAGAAGAAGGACGCCGGCGCCGCGCCGGCCATCAACATCGGTAGCCACATCAGCTCGACGTTGCGTTGCGCCTCGCGCTCCAACCGTCGGCTCGGCTGGACGCGATTCAGAGGCTCATCTGGCTGGGCTGCTGACGCCAAAGAAGGTCCGTTCGCTACGACGCCCTATTCCAGCCATTCGCCAATGCCCGCTGGTGGCCGGCAGCGTAAGTACGTGGCTGTGCCAGGGAGCTGACCTCTGGCGATTGGTCCCGCAGGCTGCCTGATTGACCGAAGGCAAGCGCTTTGATGTCACTGAGGCGCTTCGTTCGCAGGCGGTAGCTGTCGCCGCGGATTGGATCTACTCCTCAAAGCGACCCGTGGCGTCACGATCGCGCTCGTATCGTCTCGTGAGCGGAAACGGCGGCAGCCAGGACTCGCGACGGACGATCCAGCTTTCGTAGGTTGGCATCAGTTGGTCAGGGGCATCCAGGGATCCTAGATTTACTTCGATTTCGTCTGCGGTGCGCGCGAAGATGGACGAGCCGCAGCGGGGACAGAAGAACTGCCCGGCGTAGTCGCGTGTTTCGCCATCGATCGTCACCGCTTCCTGAGGGAACACCGCGGAAGCGTGAAGAAGGGCCCCATGATGCTTGCGGCAGTCGAGACAGTGACAAAGGCCGACCCGGTATGGGAGCCCCAACGCCACAATTCGGACGTTCCCGCACAGGCAACCGCCCGTGAATCGGTCCATGCTGCGTCTCCTCTGAAATCAAGCGGTCGGAATGTTTACAACGAACCCCGTCGGGCGTCCATGAAAGATGCGCCAGCCTTTTCGGCTGTAGGCTTTTACAGCGTTGAGAAAATGAACCTTCGACTGCGCGTGCGGAATTCTTGTGAGCAGTATGTCGAGATCTATGAAGCCGGCGTCCACGATGCTCTACCCACTGGGCCACGACGGAGCCATTCCGCGACGCTGCGACGCTTGAGCATTTCGTTGATGGCTACGGCAAGGCCGTTCGGGCGGCCGCAACGTGCTGGCTCACGAACAAAGTCAGCAGTACCTTGGAACCTGTCGTTGGTGAAACGGATTTCGTGATTCGCGAACGACAGGAAGTGGCAGGGGCAATCAGTTCAGCAAGCAACGGCGACCGACCGGTAACGCTGCTTACCGCCCTTGACGGCACGGACTCAACCGGCAGCAGTGGGTCGGGTCGAGTCCGCTGCATCAGCAAGTTGTGCCGCCCCTGAAGCTGTCATCTGAGCATGTGAGCGCGACACCGTCGACAATCCGAACTACTTCTTCGGATAGTCAAGCGCCGCCTTCACGGGCTCGACCTCGCCAACATCGGACCATGCCTTCGTGTCAAAGCTGAACTCGGCGACCGCGCTTGTGGGCATGTCGACGATCTGGCTCGACAGACGGTGCGCGAGGTCGGAAAACTCCGGGTTGTGG
>JBGQEX010000168.1:0-8778 GCA_041496605.1 Piscinibacter sp. | reverse complement strand
GGTTCGCACTCAAGCTTGACGAAGACGTAACCCAGGAGGCCGAACAGCGCGGTCAGCATCACGTCGTAGGGCGCATTGGACAGGCTGTAGACCCCGACGCAGCAGAACAGCAGGATGGACGGGTAGAGCAGCCGGTAGGGTACGGTCAACAGCTTCACCCACATGCCGATCAGCGGCAGGTTCAGGATCACCAGCATCGCGTTGCCGACCCACATCGAGGCGATCAGGCCCCAGAACAGCTGCGGGTTGCTGGACATCACCTGCGGGCCGGGCTGGATGCCCTTGATGGTCATCGCGCCGACCATCAACGCCATCACGGCGTTGGGAGGAATGCCCAGCGTGAGCATCGGAATGAACGAGGTTTGCGCACCGGCGTTGTTGGCCGACTCGGGGCCGGCCACTCCGCGGATGTCGCCTCGGCCAAACTTGCCTTGGCTGCCGGCGACCTTCTTTTCCAGCGTGTACGACGCGAACGACGCCAGCAGCGCACCGCCACCGGGCAGCACGCCCAGCAAGGAGCCCAGCGCGGTGCCGCGCACGACGGCCGGCCAGGCATCGTGGAAGTCCTGCTTGGTCGGCCACAGGCCCTTCACCTCCTTGGTGAACACCTCGCGGTGCTCGGCCGGCTGCCCCAGGTTGGCGATGATCTCGCCGAAGCCGAACACGCCCATCGCGATCACCACGAAACCGATGCCGTCGGTGAGTTCGGGGATGTCGAAGCTGTAGCGCGGCACGCCCGAGATCACGTCGGTGTTGATCTGCGCCAGCAGCAGGCCGAGGATGATCATCGCGATGGCCTTGAGCAGCGAACCCGAGGCCAGCACCACGGCGCCGACCAGGCCCAGCACCATCAGCGAGAAGTATTCGGCCGGACCGAACTTGAACGCGAGTTCGGTCAGCGGCGGCGCGAAGGCCGCGATGATGATCGTGCCCACGCAACCCGCGAAGAACGAACCGAGGCCCGCCGCAGCGAGGGCCGGGCCGGCCCGGCCCTGGCGCGCCATCTGGTAACCGTCGATCGCGGTCACCACCGAGCTCGACTCGCCCGGTACGTTGATGAGGATCGCAGTGGTCGAGCCGCCGTACTGCGCGCCGTAGTAGATGCCGGCCAGCATGATCAGCGCCGGTGTGGCGTCGAGCGAGTAGATCGACGGCAGCAGCATCGCGATGGTGGCCACCGGGCCGAGCCCGGGCAGCACGCCGATCAGCGTGCCGAGAACGCTGCCGAAGAACGCATACAGCAGGTTCTGGAAGGTGAACGCGACGCCGAAGCCGAGCGCGAGGTTGTGCAGCAGGTCCATGTTCTGTTCCTCAGGCGCCCAAGCCCATGATGGTCGGCCACAGCGGTATCGTGAGTTTCAGGCCCAGGATGAAGATGGCCCATGAGCCCGCAGTGAGCACGACGACGTTGAGCAGCACGCCCTTCCAATGGAACTCGTCGCCGGCCAGGCTGGTAACGACGATCAGCAGCGGAATGCTGATCACCATGCCCAGGCGCGGCAGCGCGAAGCCGAACATCGCGATCGCCGCGACGATGATGAGCAGCGGCCGCCAAGCCACGTGGCCGATGGGGTCGCCGCCTTCCTTCTCGATGGTCAGCGCCTTGAACAGGATGATCGCACCGAGGACCCCCATGATGATGCTCAGCAGCAGCGGAAAGTAGCCTGGCCCGGGCCGGGCCGACACACCCATCGAATAGTTCGTGGCCCCAACCGCGAACACGACGCCCACCACCAGGAACATCAACCCGGACCAGAAGTCCCGCTGGCTCTTGATCTTCACGCTTGGTCTCCTCACCGCTGGCTTCTCAATGGCACAAATTCTATGGATGAAGCCCATTTCGGCTGCTGTGGCTTACACGTAACGCAGCGCGATTTCCGCACAGATCGACGGCCCACGGCCGCACTGCGGCACGGGTCAGGTTACTCCCACATCGGCGTCGCGCTCATCACTTCGTCGAGCGTGGTCAGCCCCTCGGCCACCTTCATCGCGCCGGCCAGGCGCAAGGGCCGCAGGCCATCGTGCAGGGCCTGCTGGCGCAGCTTGGCCGCGTCGAGCGTCGGGTGGATGCATTTGCGCGCCGCGTCGCTCAACGTGAGCAATTCGTACAGGCCGGCACGCCCGCGATAACCGGTCATGCGGCACTCCAGGCAGCCCACCGGTTTGTAGGGCCGCGTGGCGCCGGTCATGCGCCAGGGCTTGACGAACTCGGCCAGCGTTTCGGCCGTGGTGCTGTCGTCGGGCTGCTTGCAGCTCACGCACAGCGTGCGCACCAGGCGCTGCGCCAGCACGCCGATCACCGTCGCGCCGATCAGGTAGGCCGGCACGCCCAGGTCGATGAGCCGCGTGATCGCCGACGCCGCGTCGTTGGTGTGCAGCGTGCTGAACACCAGGTGGCCGGTCAATGCGGCCTGGATCGCCATCTCGGCGGTTTCCAGGTCGCGGATTTCGCCCACCATGATGATGTCCGGGTCCTGCCGCATCAGCGCGCGCAGGCCTTCGGCGAAACCGAGGTCGAGCACCGGCTGCACCTGCGTCTGGTTGAACGCGGGCTGGATCATTTCGATCGGGTCTTCGATCGTGCAGACGTTGACTTCGTCGGTGGCCAGGCGGCGCAGCGTGGAATACAGCGTGGTGGTCTTGCCGGAGCCGGTCGGGCCGGTCACGAGGATGATGCCGTGCGGCTTGCTGACCAGCGTCTCCCAGCGCTTGGCGTCGTGGTTGCCGAAGCCGAGCTGCTCGAGCGGCTTGACCGTGGTGTCGGGGTCGAAGATGCGCATCACCATCTTCTCGCCGAAGGCGGTGGGCAGCGTCGACAGGCGCATTTCGACTTCATCGCCGTCGGGGTTGCGCGTCTTGATGCGGCCGTCGAGCGGACGACGCCTTTCGATCACGTCCATGCGGCCCAGCAGCTTGACGCGCGCGATCATCGCGTTCATCACGCCAGGCGGCAGCTGGTAGACCGTGTGCATCACGCCGTCGATGCGAAAGCGGATGGCGGAAAGCTCGCGGCGCGGCTCGAGGTGGATGTCGGAGGCGCGCTGGTCGAAGGCGTACTGCCACAGCCAGTCGACCACCTGCACCACGCCCTGGTCGTTGGCGTCGAGCTGCTTGTTGGTGCGCCCCAGTTCCACCAGCTGCTCGAAGCTCGCGATGGCCGAGGTCTCGCCGCTCTTGATGGCCGCGCGCACCGAGCGCGACAGCGTGTAGAACTCGGTCGTGTAGCGCTGCAGTTCGAGCGGGCTCACCAGCACCAGCTTCAAGGCCTTGCGCGTGTGGCCCTCGATCTCGCCCACCCACGCGGTGTCGAAGGGCTCGCAGGTGGCCACGGTGACTTCGTGCGCGCCGACCTGCAAGGGCAGCGCGCGGCGGCGCTCGGCGTAGCTGATCGACATGATCTCGGCCACGCGCCCGACATCCACCTTCAGCGGGTCGATGCGCAGATAGGGCAGGCCACAGCGGCCGGCCAGCCATTCGGTGAGCGCCTCGGTGTCGAACGGCTTGCCGCTGCCCCTGCGGGTGAGCCCGGCGCCACCGAGGCGCACGAGCGGGTGCTGCGCACTGTCGGCCGCGCCGAAGCGCTTCTTGGTTCGCTCCGCGTCCTCGCTGCTGATCAGATGGTCTTCGCGCAGCCACTTGAGCAGCAAGCGCCAGTCGAGGCGGCCGGTCGGCGTGGCAGGGTGTGCGAGATCGGCTGCGTTCATGGGTTGGTGCTGGCGACGGCGAGCGTCGAGGACGGTGGCGTGAGCGCGATCGTGGGAGAAATGGGCCGGAACATCCGCAACCATTTCCTTGCCGGCAATCCGAACCGAGTTTCAATGTTTTCAGCGCGTGCGGCAAGCGTGGCGCGCTCGGGCAGCGTGACGCCCTTGGCCGCGACGACGATGGTGTTGCCCTCGCGCGTCGGCCGCAGCGCCCACAACTGCGCTTCGCCGAACGCCGCCGCGATGCGTTGTGCGCTGCGCTCGAAGCTGGCGTCGCGGCCGAACAGGTTGACCGTCATCACGCCGCCGTCGGCCAGCGTGCGCCAGCAGTCGCGATAGAACGCTTCGCTGTCGAGCACCGGGCTGGCCGCATCGTGGTCGTACAGGTCGACGCACAGCACCTGCGCGGATTCGACGTGCGCCGGGTCGGCCACGAACTGCCCCGCGTCCTGCTCCAGCACCTTGAGTCGCGCGCTGTCGTCGGGCAGCCGAAACCACAAGCGGCAGGCGGTGATCACGGTCGGGTTGAGTTCCACCGCCGTCGCGCGCATGCGCAACACGCTGTGACAGAAACGCGTGATCGTCGCCGCTCCAAGGCCCAGCTGTACCGCGTGGCCGCGTGTCACTTCGGCCTCGGGGCGCAGCAGCATCCACACCATCATGCGTTGCACGTATTCGAGCTCGATCGCCTGCGGCTTGGCGATGCGCATCGCGCCCTGCACCCACGGCGTGCCCAGGTGCAGGTAGCGCACGCCGTCGGCCTCGGAGATCGTGGCCGGTGCCAGTTCATCGGTCTTGCTGCTGCGTTTCATGCCACTCCATGTTGAACGAAGGCCTCGTGCCACGCCGCCAGCTTGCGCTCGAAGCTCCAGCTCGCGTTGGCCGGGCTGGTCGACGGCAGCCGGACGACGGTGACTCCGAGCGAGCGCGTCACCCGCATCGCGCGCGCCGATTCGCCGCCGTTGTGGGCAATGGCCTGCAACTGCGGCGCGCTGCGTTTCAGGCGCGCCAGGTCGTTGAGCTGCGGCGCTTCGATGGCCGTGTCGAGGCTGCCGATGCGGCGGCACGCCGCGTACACGTCCCACACGCCCAGCCCGCGTGCACGCACCTCGGCCAGCCGCGCAGCATAGGGCAAGGATGCCAGGTCGATGCCCCACAGCGCCGACAGGATCGGCCAGAAGTGGTTGCGCGGGTGGGCGTAGTACTGCTGCGCGGCGAGCGATGCGACGCCGGGAAAGCTGCCCAGCACCACGAGCCGCGTGTGGCGCGCAATGACCGGCGCGAGGCCGGTGAGTACGGGGGCGTCCGGGACGGCGGCGGTGACGGTCGGCATGAACAAGGGCGCTCAGTCTGCCAGAGCCGCGAGCCGAGGCAGCGCGGCGCGCGCATTGTCGGCGCAGATGCGCGCAGTCTGCTCGAGCGTCCAGCCGTGCAATTCGGCCAGCGTGGCGGCAATGCGCGGCAGTTGCGCCGGCTCGTTGCGTGCCGTGTCGCCGGCGGCCCGCTGCGCCGCGGTGCGGTACAGCCAGTGCGGCGGAATGTCGGGGGCATCGGTCTCCAGCACGATGGCCTCGGGCGGCAGCGTCTGCGCCAGGCGACGGATCTGCAGCGCGCGTTCGAAGGTCATCGCGCCGCCGAAACCGAGCTTGAAGCCCAGGTCGACGAAGGTCAGCGCCTGCTGCTCGCTGCCGTTGAACGCATGCACGATGCCGCGCACCGGCACGCGGCGCAGGTGCTTGAGCAGCATGTCGGCCGAGCGCCGCACATGCACGATGACCGGCAACCCGAACTCGTGCGCGAGCTCGAGTTGCCCGGCATAGAAATGCTCCTGGCGGGCACGGTCGTGCCCGGCGACGAAGTGATCGAGGCCGATCTCGCCCACCGCCACCAACCGCGGGTCGGCGCGATCACGCTGCAGCGCAGCACGCAGCTCGGCCAAGTCGGCATCGTTTGCGCGCTGAACGCACAAAGGGTGAATGCCGAGCGCGTAGACGAAGCCGTGCTCGTGCGCCAGCGAGCGCACGCTGTCGAAGTTCGCCACCTCCACCGCCGGCAGCACGATCTGCGCCACACCGGCGTCGCGGGCGCGCTGAATCACCCCCGCGCGGTCGGGGTCGAATTCGGGCGCGTCGAGGTGGCAATGGGTATCTATCCAGAGCATTTCACGATCATGCCCGGAAGCTCGACCAAGGGAGTGCAAGCGGTGCCCCGCCGTGATACGGTTCAGGTGGAAGTTTGCGCGTGCCCGCAGTCAACGAGGTGCAGCAATGAAGAAGGCTCCGCTTTACAGCCGATCTCGCCCCAGGGCTGGCCTGTCGCCCGCGGTGACCGACGCGCCTTTGGCCGCGGCCGAGCCAGCGAAGCCTTCGCTGCGAAGCCCCCGGTGGCGCACGTTGAGGTTGTTTCTGGCGCGCCACCCGCGCCCGCAGGCGGCGCTGGCAGCCGTGCTGCTGCTGGTGCTCGGCGGCGTGGCGGAACACACGCTGCTCCCCGCACCCGCCGCCCTCAACCAGAAGGACGTCGACGCCGCGGTGCGACGCTCGCTCGAAGGCGAACCGCTGCCCTCGCCCTACGCGCGCGCCGCCGCAGTGATCCGGCCGTCGGTGGTGCGCGTGATCGGGCTGGCCGACGACACCGACACCTCCAAGGCAAGCGATGACCCCAAGGCCCACACCCGGTCCACCGGCACCGGCGTGGTGATCATCGACAACGGCACCATTCTCACCAACCTGCATGTCGTGATCGGCTCCAAGCGCATCAAGGTCACCTTCTTCGACGGGCATGAATCCGAAGCCCTGATGATCGGAGCGCAGCCCGAGAACGACCTCGCAGTGCTGCGCGCCAAGAGCATTCCCGACGACCTGGCCGCCGCCACGATGCGCGGCACCGGCGACTTGCTGCCCGGCGACCAGGTGGTGGCGGTCGGCTTTCCGTTCGGCATCGGACCGTCGGTGTCGGGCGGGGTGGTGTCGGGATTGAGGCGGCAGTTCCGTTCGCCCGACGGCGAGCGCCTGTCCAACCTGATCCAGTTCGACGCCGCCGCGAACCCCGGCAACTCGGGCGGCCCGCTGGTCACGATGGACGGCAGCGTCGTCGGCATCGTCACCGCCATCCTCAACCCCGGCGACCAAGGCACCTTCATCGGCATCGGCTTCGCCGTGCCGATCGAGAACGCCGCCGCCGCGGTCGGCCTGCCGCCGTTCTGATGAGCCCTCTTCAACCCGCGAGCCCACCCACCATGGATGCATCCGAAGGCCACAACTCCGCCCCGCTGATGGAACGCATCCTCTACGAGGTCAAGCGCGTCGTGGTCGGGCAAGACAAGTTCCTCGAGCGCGTGATGGTCGCGATGCTCGCGCAGGGCCACCTGCTGGTCGAAGGCGTTCCGGGGCTGGCGAAGACCATCACCATCAAGACGCTCGCCACCACGCTGCGCGGCTCGTTCAAGCGCATCCAGTTCACGCCCGACCTGGTGCCCGCCGACCTGGTGGGCACGCGCATCTGGAACCAAAAGACCAGCGAGTTCAGCACCGCACTCGGCCCGGTGTTCGCCAACCTGCTGCTGGCCGACGAGATCAACCGCGCACCGGCCAAGGTGCAAAGCGCGCTGCTCGAAGTGATGCAGGAGCGCCAGGTCACGATCGCCGGCGAGACGCACAAGGTGCCGTCGCCCTTCCTCGTGATGGCCACGCAGAACCCGATCGAGACCGAGGGCACCTACCCGCTGCCCGAAGCGCAGGTCGACCGCTTCATGATGAAGGTGCTGGTGGGCTACCCGAGCGAAGAAGAAGAGTTCGTCATCGTCGAACGCGTGACCGGCGAGCCGGCGCAAGTCAATGCGGTGGCCAGCACGAGCCAGCTCGGCGAGCTGCAGCACGAATGTCGCAAGGTGTACGTGGACCCGTCGCTGATCCAGTACGCGGTGAAGCTGGTCACGGCCTCGCGCGAGCCGGCCCGCCACGGCCTGCCCGATCTCGCCAAGTACCTGAGCTTCGGCGCCAGCCCGCGCGCCACCATCGGCTTGATCGAAGGCGCCAAGGCGCTGGCGATGCTGCGCGCGCGCAGCTACGCGCTGCCCGAAGACGTGACCGACCTGGTGGCCGACGTGATGCGCCACCGCCTGGTGCTCAGCTACGAAGCGCTGGCCGAGGGCTTGAACGCCGACCACATCATTTCGCAGATTGTTCACAAGGTGCCGCAGCCTGAAAAACCGATGGCCCACCACAGTGATGAACGCGCCCACCTCTGACGCTATCCTGCGCCGCCTCGAATGGACGGTGATCCGCCGTCTCGATGGTTTGCTGCAGGGCAACTACCGCACGCTGTTCCGCGGCGCCGGGCTCGACCTGGCGGACCTGCGCGAATACCAGCACCACGACGACGTGCGACATATCGACTGGAACGTGACCGCGCGGCTGCAAAGCCCCTATGTGCGCCAGTTCACCGAAGACCGCGAACTGACCGCGTGGTTCCTGCTCGACCTGAGCGGCAGCGTGGACTTCGGCTCGCAAGAGCGCACCAAGCGCGCCGTGTCGGCCGAATTCGTCACCGTGCTGGCGCGCCTGCTCACGCGCCACGGCAACCGCGTCGGCGCGCTGCTGTTCGGCACTCAGGTCGACATGGTGCTGCCGGCGCGCAACGGGCGAATGCATGTGCTGCATCTGCTGCAGCGCATGCGCGACTACGCCGCGCCGCCGGCCGACCGCGAGACCCAGCTGCGCCTGCTGCTGCAAGGGGCGCTGCAGATGATCCGGCGCCGCTCGATGGTGTTCGTGGTGTCCGACTTCATCAGCGCCCCCGGTTGGACCGATGCGCTGGCGCGCCTGGCGCTGCGCCACGAGGTGCTGGCGGTGCGCCTGTATGACGCCGCCGAGATGGAGCTGCCCGATCTGGGCCTGGTGACGATCCAGGACGCCGAAACCGGCGAGCAGCTGTTCGTCGACACCCACGACCCGGCCTTCCGCGCGCGTTTCGTGCAGGCCGCCGAACAGCGCGAGCGCGCGCTGCACGAGGCGCTGACACGCGCCGGGGTGGACACGCTGGAGCTGGCGACCGATGATGATCTGGTGGACGC
>JBGQEX010000167.1:0-8781 GCA_041496605.1 Piscinibacter sp. | reverse complement strand
TTCTTCTGGGCCCACAGAAGAAAGTTACTCGGCCGCCGGGCCGAACACCCGGCGCGGTGCATCGCAAGCCAACCAGCTCGACCGCCAGGCAAACGACATGAGTGCAGTCTTGAAGGATCCATCCATTGCCTGGGCTGAGCCCCCCTCAGCGACCCGAATCCTGAGCATTCCGGCCTGGGCCGGCGTCATCGCCGCGCTGATGGCTGTCGGGCTGCTCGCGCCGTTGCTCAACCTCCTCGTGCCGGCAAGCAGCCCGTTCCACCTCAGCGACTACGCCATCGCGCTGATCGGAAAGATCATGTGCTACGCGATCTGCGCGCTGGCGATGGACCTGATCTGGGGCTACACCGGCATCCTGTCGCTCGGCCACGGCGTGTTCTTCGCGCTCGGCGGCTATGCGATGGGCATGTACCTGATGCGCCAGATCGGGCGCGACGGCAACTACCAGAGTGACCTGCCCGACTTCATGGTGTTCCTCGACTGGAAGACGCTGCCGTGGCACTGGGGCTTTAGCGATTCCTTCGTCGCGCAGATGGCGCTCGTCATCCTGGTGCCCGGCCTGCTCGCGTTCGTGTTCGGCTACTTCGCCTTCCGCTCGCGCATCAAGGGCGTGTACTTCTCGATCATCACGCAGGCGATGACCTACGCGACGATGCTGCTGTTCTTCCGCAACGAAACCGGCTTCGGCGGCAACAACGGCTTCACCGACTTCAAGCGCATTCTCGGCATCCCGATTGCCACGCCGGCCATGCGCATGACGCTGTTCATCACGACCGGCCTCACGCTGATCGGCTTCTTCCTGTTCGCGCGCTGGCTGGTGGCCAGCAAGTTCGGCCGCGTGCTGCAGGCGATTCGCGACGCCGAGAGCCGCGTCATGTTCACCGGCTACGACCCGCTGCGCTACAAGCTGACGATCTGGGTCATCTCGGCCGTGATGTGCGGCATCGCCGGCGCGCTGTATGTGCCGCAGGTGGGCATCATCAACCCGAGCGAGATGTCGCCGGCCGCGAGCATCGAGATCGCGATCTGGGCGGCAGTGGGCGGCCGCGGTTCGCTGATCGGGCCGATCGTCGGCGCCTTCTTCGTCAACGGCGCGAAGAGCTGGTTCACGCAGGCCTTCCCCGAGTTCTGGCTCTACTTCCTCGGCGCGCTGTTCATCGCCGTCACGCTGTTCCTGCCGCAGGGCATCGTCGGCCTGCTGCGCAAGAAGACGGAGCAGCACGGATGACGCCCGAGCTGATGGAGGCCGGCACGCGCATGCGCGAGGCGATGGAGCGCAAGAAGGCGGCCGGCGCCGGGACCTCGGGCGGGCGCCAGGCGAGCTATTCGCGCGTGGTGCAGTCGGGCGAGCTCGACGTGGCGCACGGCGCCATCCTCTACCTCGACGACATCACCGTCAGCTTCGACGGCTTCAAGGCCCTCAACGCCTTGAGCCTGAGCATCGGCGCCGGCGAACTGCGCTGCATCATCGGCCCCAACGGCGCCGGCAAGACGACGATGATGGACGTGATCACCGGCAAGACGCAGCCCGACGCCGGGCGCGCGTTCTTCGGCTCGACCATCGACTTGCTGCGCCTGCGCGAGAACGACATCGCTTCGATCGGCATCGGCCGCAAGTTCCAGAAACCCACGGTGTTCGAGCAGCTGTCGGTGTTCGAGAACCTCGAGCTCGCGCTCAAGGCCGACCGCGGCGTGCGTTCGTCGATGCTGTTTCGCCTGAGCGGCGAGCAACTCGACCGCATCGGCTCGATGCTCGCGCTGATCCATCTGAAAGACAGCGCGCAGCGCACTGCCGGGCTGCTGTCGCACGGCCAGAAGCAGTGGCTCGAGATCGGCATGCTGTTGATGCAGGACCCGAAGCTGCTGCTGCTCGATGAGCCGGTGGCCGGCATGACCGACGAAGAGACCGAGCGCACCGCCGAGCTGTTCCTGTCGCTCGAGGGCAGCCATTCGCTCGTGGTGGTGGAGCACGACATGAAGTTCATCGGCGCGCTGACGCAGGGCCGAGCCGACAAGAAGGTGACGGTGCTGCACGAAGGCAGCGTGCTGGCCGAAGGTTCGCTTGCGGAGGTGCAGGCGAACGACAAGGTGGTGGAGGTGTACCTTGGGCGATGAGGGCGCTGTCGTCCCGGCGAACGCCGGGATCCACTCTTTGCAACACCGTGGACTCACACGATGGATCCCGGCTTTCGCCGGGATGACAGCTATTGCGCCGGAGACCGCGTCATGCTGAGAGTCGAAGGCATCAACCAGTACTACGGCGGCTCGCACATCCTGCGCAACGTCGGCTTCGACGCGCAGCTCGGCGAGGTGACGGTGATCCTCGGCCGCAACGGCGTGGGCAAGACCACGCTGTTGAAGAGCCTGATGGGCGTGGTGCCGGTGAAGACCGGCAGCATCCGCTTGGGACGCGCCGACATCACCCGTGACACGCCCTACGAGCGCGTGCGCAAGGGCGTGGGCTACGTGCCGCAGGGCCGCGAGATCTTCGGCCGCCTGACGGTCGAGGAGAACCTGCGCATGGGCCTCGCGTACCTGCCGGGCGGCACGCCGATCCCGGCCGAGCTGTTCGAGCTGTTCCCGGTGCTCAAGGCGATGATCCATCGTCGTGGCGGCGACCTGTCGGGCGGGCAGCAGCAGCTCGCCATCGCGCGTGCGCTGGCGGCGGGGCCGAAGCTGCTGATCCTCGACGAGCCGACCGAGGGCATTCAGCCGAGCATCATCAAGGACATCGGCCGGGTGATCCGCATGCTGGCGGATCGCCGAACGATGGCGATCGTGCTGGTCGAGCAGTACTACGACTTCGCCGCCGAGCTGGCCGACCAATACCTGGTGATGGAGCGCGGCGACATCGTGCAGCGCGGGCGCGGCAAGGACATGCAGGCCGACGGCGTGCGGCAGCGCATGTCGATCTGATCGGACCGAGGGGTTGCGCGGATCAGGTCTGCCAGACCCTGGGTGCGCAGCCGCACAGGCCCCAGGCCGCTTCGCGCCAGCGCCGCCACACCGCTACCAGCAGCGCCATCGCGGGCTCGACGCGCGGCGCGAGCACCCGCAGCAGCACCAGTT
Source organism: Piscinibacter sp. (assembly GCA_041496605.1). Classification (GTDB taxonomy): domain Bacteria; phylum Pseudomonadota; class Gammaproteobacteria; order Burkholderiales; family Burkholderiaceae_C; genus Albitalea. The sequence continues at coordinate 5,712 of JBGQEX010000167.1, read as the reverse complement.
CGGCGTGCGGCGAGGTGCTGCCGGCGCTGCGCTGCAGCGGGTGGCCGGCGCAGACCTCGCGCGCCGCGTCGAGCAAGGCATCGCGCCGCGGCTCGGCGAGCGCCGAGCCGGCCGCGAACCACATCGTGGCCATCACGCGCTGGCCGGCCCAGCCCAGCGGGGAGTCGAGCAGAAGGCTGTCGCTGCCGTCGATGGTGCCGCGCTCCAGCCAGATGCCGGGCAGCTCGATGTGTTGCGTGAACCGGCCGCCGTCGAAGGCTTCGCCGCTGGCCGGCAGGCCGAGCGCCAGCACGTCCCAGCCGATCGCCTCGGCGCCGGGCGCCAGTTCGAAGCGCATCCGGTTCTCGGCCAGCGCGCCGCGGTGGCAGATGGTTTCCAGCGGCAACCATTCGAGGCGCGCGCCGTCGGCCAGGCGGGCGTCGAGCGTTTGCAGCGCCGTCTCGCCGGCGCTGCGGTAGAAGCGCGTGGCGCCGGGGGTGGTGATCAGGGCATGCGAGTGCGCCGCCAGCTCCGCGTCGATGGCCAGCACATCGCCGCCGACGATGCCGCCGGGCGGGTGCACCAGCACGTTGTGGCACACGCCGGGCGCCTCGGGGTACAGGCTCGCCAGCACGCGCAGCGGGCCGCTGTGGCGGTCGTGTACGACGCTGCGATCGCCGTCGCGGCGGTAGCGAAGATCCAGACGGCCGTGCCAACCCATGTTCAAGCGTGGCCCGCGGCCGGAAAACGAAACCGGCAGTGTAGGAGAGGCTCAAACAGATCGCAGTCGCGGCTGGCGATCTGCCCTCGGATGGCGCAAACTGTTGAAGTGGCGCCAGGTTCGGCCACGACCCGGCCCGGCACCCTTTGCGCAACACCCCTTTTCGCTGGAGGCCCACCATGTCGATCTCGCCCAGACTGTCGAATTACCTGGAGCAAAGCGGCGCGCGCTACGAGATCCGCAGCCATGCGCACAGCCGCAACAGCGCGGAGACGGCGCGCCTGGCCCACGTGCCGCAGCATCAGCTGGCCAAATCGGTGATCCTGGAAGACGAACACGGCTGCGTGCTGGCGGTGGTGCCCGCCGACACCCGCGTGCAGGTGGGTGCGCTGGCGCGCATGCTCGGCCGCTCGTCGCTGCGCCTGTCCGACGAACGAACGCTCGGCATGATGTTCGACGACTGCGAAGTCGGCGCCGTGCCGGCGTTCGGCATGTTGTGGGGCCTGGAGACGGTGGTCGACGAGGATGTGGAGCGCAACTCCGACATCTACGTCGAGTGCGGCGACCATGAGCAGCTGCTGCGCCTGTCGCGCATGTACTTCTCCAGCCTGATGCGCGGCGTGCGGCACGGCCACTTCACGCGCCCGCTGTCGCATTGAGCGTTGTTGCAACGTTTCGGTTCTATGAAGAGCTGAACGACTTCGTCGCGCCGGCGCGGCGCCAGCGCGAATTCGAGTTGGCTTGCGCGCGCGCCGCGACGGTGAAGAACGCGATCGAATCGGCGGGCGTTCCGCACACCGAGGTCGAGTTGATCCTCGCCAACGGCGAGTCGGTCGACTTTGCCTATCGCGTGCGCGACGGCGACCGCATCAGCGTCTATCCGAAGTTCGAGGCGCTCGATATCCGACCCCTGCTGCGGGTGCGCGCGCAGCCGCTGCGCGAGTCGCGTTTCACCGCCGATGCGCACCTGGGCGGGCTGGCCCGGCTGCTGCGGATGCTGGGGTTCGACACGCTGTACGACAACGCCGTCACCGACGACGAACTGCGCCGCGTGGCGCGCAACGAAGGCCGCATCATCCTGACGCGAGACCGGGCGCTGCTGATGTGCCGCGACGTCACCCACGGCTGCTACGTGCACGCGCTGAAGACCGAAGCGCAGCTGCGCGAGGTGGTGGAGCGGCTGCAGCTCGCGGGCCAGGCGACGCCGTTCACGCGGTGCCTGCACTGCAACGTGGTGCTGTTGCCGATAGACAAGGCGCTGGTGCACGACGCCCTGCCGCCGCGCGTCGCCGCGAGCCAGACGGTGTTCAGCCATTGCCCTGCGTGCGCGCGCGTATTCTGGCCGGGCGACCACTACCGGCGCATGCGCGCCATGCTGGGCGGCTTGCTCGCAGACCTGCCCGTCTGAGCGTCCGGCGCGGTCATGCCGCCTCGATCGAACAGCGTGCGCGCCGACACGCTGCCGATGGCAGTTCCGTGCTGATAATGCGCCAACAAGGAGGCATTCGATGAACTGCGCCATCCCGTGGCCGTTGCGTGCTCCATTCACCGCTGCACTGGCCGCAACCCTGGTGGGGCTGTGCAGCGTGCCTGCACTGGCGCAGGGCGATGCGCCGCAGCACCTGCGCATCGTCGGTGGCGTGGCCGGTGTGAACCAGTACACGCGCCACGAAGAGCCGTTCTGGACCACCGAATTGCCGCGGCTGAGCGGCGGCAAGGTGAGCGCCGAAATCGTTCCCTTCGACCGCGCCGGAATCCGCGGCCAGGAAATGCTGCGCCTGATCCAGCTCGGTGTGGTGCCCTTCGGCACCGCACTGCTCAGCGTGACCGCGGCGCAGGATCCTGAACTCAGTGCCCCGGACCTGGCCGGGCTCACCCCCGACATGAAGGGCCTGAGTCGGGTCACCGCGGCATTCCGGCCCTACCTCGACAAGACGCTGCGTGAACGCTATGGCATTGAGCTGCTGGCCGTTTACGTCTACCCGGCGCAGGTGGCGTTCTGCAACAAGCCGTTCACCGGTCTCGCCGGCTTGAGCGGCCGTCGCGTCCGAACGTCCAACGCCAGCCAGTCCGATCTGGTCGAGGCCTTGGGCGCCATACCGGTGCAGACGGGGTTCGCCGACATCCTGCCCAACCTGCGCAGCGGCAACATCGATTGCGCGATCACCGGAACGATGTCGGGCAACACCATCGGTCTTCACGAGGTGACGACGCATGTCCACTCGATGGCCTTGAACTGGGGGCTGTCGGTGTTCGGGGCCAACCAGGCCGCCTGGAACGCGCTGACGCCGCAGGCGCAGGCGCTGCTGCGCCGCGAACTGCCGAAGCTGGAACGAGCGATCTGGGACGAGTCGGAGCGAGAGACCAGCGAGGGCATCGCCTGCAACATCGGCGCCGCGTCGTGCACCGTGGGCCGCAAGGGCCGGATGATCGAGGTGACGCCGACCGCCGACGATCAACGCCGCCTGCGCGAGATCGTCACGATGACGGTGCTGCCGCGCTGGCTTCAACGCTGCGGCCCGCAATGCGCGCAATTCTGGAACCAGACGATCGCACCGGTCGTCGGCTTCGAGGCGCGGCCCTGATCGATGGTTGCGCCGCGCCGAATTCGCCTCGCGGTCTGGTCGGTTGCCGCGCTGTTCGTCGCGTCGGTGATCGCGGCTGCGGTCGCGCTGATGGCGCGCGGCGAGCGCGACGCCATTGCGGAAAGTGAAGGCCGCGCGGCGCGCTTCGTCAGCGGTGCCGAGGCGGCGATCAACCGCACCTTCCTGGGGGTCGATGTGATGCTGGCCGGCATGAACACCCTGTTGCGCCCGGCGGTGCGCTCCGACGGGTCGCTCGATACCGACGCCGCCAGTCGGCTGCTGCGCGAGGTCGAAGGCCGCAACCTGCTGATGCGCGACGTCGCGATCGTGGCCGACGGCGGGCAGGTGCTGGCCTCGGCGCAGCCGAGCAGCGTGCGGCTGGGCATCGCGTTGCCCAAGGGGCTGCCGCACGAGGCGCTGGCGCAGGCCGCGCCGGCGCTGTCCATCAGTGCGCCGCTGGTGAACTTCGCGACCTCCGAGCGGGCGCTGTATTTCAGCCGCCCGGTCCAGCTGCCCGGCGGGCCGCGTGTGCTGATGGCGGCGGAGGTTCCGCTGTCGATGATCGCCACGATCCTCGCGCAGGCGGTGGAAATCCCGGGGCTGTCGGTCACGCTCGAACGCGACGACGGGCAGTTGCTGGCCAGCGTGCCGCCCAACGAGTTGTTGATGGCGCGGCGCATCGCGCCGCCGCTCGCGGGTGCGAGCGCCAATGGCGTGGCGACGCGCGGCGCCGCTCGCCTGAGCGGCGCGCCGGCCATTCTCGTGGCGCGCCCGACGCTCTACCGCAGCGTGCTGATCGCCGCCAGCATTCCGATGGACGCGGCGCTGGCCGACTGGCAGCAGGAGCGCGCCGTCATCCAGCGCATGGCGCTCGCCTTCATCGCGATGATCCTGGTGGCGGGTTGGTTCGCGCAGCGGTATCTGACGCGGCTGGCACGCGCGCGCATCGAGATCGCCAACGCGAAGTCCACGCTCGACCAGGCCCTGGCGTCGATGGGCGACGGTTTCCTGCTGTGCGACGCGCAGGATGCTGTCGTGGCCTGGAACGAGCGCTACCTCGAGCTGTTTCCGTGGATGCGCGACGTGATTCGCGTCGGCGTGCCGTTTCGCCAGCTGGTCGAGGTGGCGGCACGAACCCTGGTGCCCGAAGGCGACGAACAGGCGCGCCAGGCGTGGATCGACATGCGGATGTCGATCCGGCGCAGCGGCAGCGGAATTTACGAGTCGGAGCGAGCCCGCGGCACTGTCATCCACATCATCGAGCGGCCGATCCCCGACGGCGGCATGGTCACCGTGTTTCGCGACATCACCGCCGGCGAACGCGAGCTTGGGCGGGCCAAGGCCGCGGCCGAGGCGGCCAACGAATCGAAGTCGCAATTCCTCGCCGCCATGAGCCACGAAATCCGCACCCCGCTGAACGCCGTGCTCGGCATGAACGGCCTGCTGCTGAACACGAAGCTCACCGACGAGCAGCGGCGCTACGCGGGAATGATCCGCAGCTCGGGGCAAAGCCTGCTGGCGATCATCAACGACATCCTCGACTTGTCCAAGATCGAGGCCGGCCGCATGGAGCTGGAGATCGTCGACTTCAGCCCGGCCGGCATGATCGACGGCGTGGTGTCCCTGCTGTCGGTGCGGGCCCAGGCCAAGGGCCTGGCGCTCAACCTGGAGCTGCCGCCCGACCTGCCGCCTGCCCTCAAGGGCGACCCGAGCCGCTTGCGCCAGGTGCTGTTCAACCTGATCGGCAACGCCCTCAAGTTCACCGAGAGGGGCGTGGTCGAGGTCGAGGTTTCGCACCGGGCGCTGGCCGGCGGGTCCGTCGAACTCACGTTGGCGGTGCACGACACCGGCATCGGCATCGCACCGCAGGCGCTGCCCAAGCTCTTCGAGCGTTTCGCCCAGGCCGACAGCACCACGGCACGGCGCTACGGCGGCAGCGGCCTGGGCTTGGCCATCTGCAGCGAGATCGTCGACCTGATGGGCGGCAGCATCGGCGTCGACAGCCGCGAGGGCGTGGGCAGCACCTTCCGCGTCGTCATCCCGATGCCGCGCGGCGATGCCGAGCACCTGACCGGCGCCGATTCGGGGCTGGGTACGCTGGACGGCGCCACGCAGGGCCTGCGCGTGCTGGTGGCCGAGGACAACGGCGTGAACCAGATCCTCATCAAGGCCATCCTCGACCAGATGGGCCACTACTGCGACATCGTCGCCAACGGCATCGAGGCCGTGCGCCAGATCCAGGCGGCGCACTACGACGTGGTGCTGATGGACATCCAGATGCCCGAGATGGACGGCGAGGCCGCGGTGCGCACGATCCGCTCGCTGGCCAGCCCGGCGGCGCGCACGCCCATCATTGCGCTGACGGCCAATGCGATGGTCGAAGACCGCGAGGCCTATCTGAAGGCCGGCATGGACGACTACGTCCCC
>JBGQEX010000166.1:0-8977 GCA_041496605.1 Piscinibacter sp. | reverse complement strand
TCGCGCCAGCGCCTCGCCGATGCCGGACGAGGCGCCGGTGATCAGCGCCGTCAGCGGCCCAGGCGATGGCTTGGTTGGCATGGTGAGGGAATGTCCGGCCGGGAGCGCCCGATTCTGCGCGCGCGCTGCAGCGCCCGTCCACCGCGCCGCCTCGGCCGTGCCGCGATAGGCCCTGCCGTACGATGCACCGGTGGGGACGCCCATCATTCTGTTCGGCGCATTTGATCGCCACAACTTCGGCGATCTGCTGTTGCCCCATGTCGTCGCCGCCATGTTGCCCGCCCAGGATCTGGTGTTCGCGGCGCTGGCCGAACGTGACATGCGCCCTCATGGCGGTCACCAGCTCAGAGCCCTGGCGCAACTGGCCGCCGACCCGGGTCAGCGCCCCGCCGCATTGATCCATGTGGGCGGAGAGATCCTCACCTGCAGCGCGTGGCAAGCCGCGGTGATGCTGTTGGCGCCGGAACAGATCGACGACACGGTCGCGTATCTGGAAGACCGACCTGATGAGAGGGCGCGATGGGTCCGAAACACGTTGGGGACGACCGCGCTGGCGCCCTACGCGTCGTCACGCCAGCTGTTTCCCGACATGGCACGGGTGATCTACAACGCGGTGGGCGGCGTCGGTCTGGACCAGTGCGACCCCGCATTGCGCGCGGAGGTGCTGGCGAACCTGCAGGCGGCCGCCGATGTGAGCGTGCGGGACCAACAGACGCTGGCGCACCTGGCTGGCGCCGGTATCGGCGCGCGCCTGGTTCCCGATCCTGCCGTGATGGTGGCCGAGCTTTTCGGAGCGCGCATTCGCCGCTGCTCGCAGGAAGGCGAGCCGGCACAGACCCTGAAAAGCTTCCCGCAGGGTTACCTCGCCGTGCAGTTCAGTGCGGAATTCGGCGATGACGAAACGCTGACGCAAATCGCCGCCCAGCTTGATCGGCTGGCGGCCTCGGACGGGCTGGGCGTGACGCTCTTTCGCGCCGGGGCGGCACCATGGCATGACGATCTCGATGGCCTGCGGCGCGTCGCGGCGCGCATGCGGGCGCGATCGGTCAAGGTATTCAACTCGCTGAACCTCTGGGACATCTGCGCTGTGATCGCGAACAGCCGGGCCTATTGCGGCAGCAGCCTGCACGGCAGGATCGTCGCGATGGCGTTCGCGCTGCCGCGTGTCAATCTGCGCCATCCGGCATCCACCCACCAGCCGAGCAAGCAGATGGCGTTCGCCGACACCTGGGAAGAGGCAGACCTGCCCGCTGCGGTTGACGTGCGCGACATCGCAGAGGGACTTCGCCGTGCCTTGGCGGTGGACCCGACCCAGCTTCAGCGAACGGCCCGGCAACTGGTCGCACAGTACCGCCAGGGATTCGATGCGGGCTGCGCCGGGCTGGCCTGAAGGGCCGGGTTGGTTGGCCCCCGGTCGCCTGCCTCGCGGCCGGTCAACGGCGCATTGTTCTCGTCAGGTCTTGGCCGACTTCTTCTCGGCCTTCTTTGCCGCCTCGAGGTTCGCGGCTTTCTGGTTGTGCTTTTCGGCGCGCGACGGCTTATGGCCCTTGGCCGGCTTGGCTTCCTTGGGTTCCTTCGCGGCCTTGGGTGCCTTCGGTGCCTTCGGCGGCTTGGCCTCCTTCACCAGTTTGGCGGCCTTGGGCTTGGGCAGCTTGGCCTGGGCCTGGCGCTTTGCCTTGGCCTCCTTGAGCCAGCGGCGTTCGTCAAGCAGTGCCTGCTCGTGCTCGGACGGCGGCTGGTCTGCGCCTTGGGAATGGACGCGACTCACCATCGCCAGATGAAGCCTCGCGCCGTTTCTCTGGATCTGATGGTTCAGTGATGCGGTACGGATCGGCATGTGAGTGCTCCCGGTTGGATGAGGGCCCAATGTAGGCCAGGTCGGGCCGCGTGCCAATCGCGATGCACGCGAACGTTCACCGGCGTCGGTGCGCACTTGGTGCGTACCCGCCCCGGTCATTCAGGCCGGCGCGATGAACCCCTTCGCGCTTGACGACTACGCCCCGCGCGACCGCTTCCTTCGGTATCGTCGTGCGAGTCGCGTGCGTACCGGAGGTCGACATGAGCACTGACCCATCCCAAGACAGGGGTCCTGATCTGACTCAGGGCGTGACAACCACAACGCTCGCCGACGGGCAGATGCTGGCTGGCCACGTCGGCGACGACGCCGTTCTGCTCGCGCGCCGTGGCGACGAGTTCTTCGCGATCGGTGCCGAATGCAGCCACTACCACGGTCCGCTCGCCGAAGGCTTGATGGTCGGCGACACGGTGCGCTGCCCGTGGCACCACGCCTGCCTCAGCCTGCGAACTGGAGCAGCGGTGCGCGCGCCGGCGCTCAGCTCCGTCGCGTGCTGGTCCACCGAGCTTCGCGACGGCAAGGTCGTCGTGCGCGAGAAGGCGACGCCGAAACCGGGCGTGCGGGTCGCGCCGGCGGCCGGGTCACCGCAGAAGATCGTCATCGTCGGTGGTGGCGCGGCCGGTTTCGCCGCCGCCGAGATGCTGCGGCGCCAGCACTATCAGGGCAGCATCGTGATGCTGAGCGACGACGACGCGCCGCCCGTCGACCGACCGAACCTGTCCAAGGACTACCTGGCCGGCAGCGCGCCCGAGGACTGGGTCCCGCTGCGTGGCGACAGCTACTACACCGAGCAGGGCATCGACTTGCGCTTGAAGACGGCCGCCGTCGGCATCGACCCGCGTGCGCGCGAGGTCGCTCTCGGCGATGGCAGCAAGCTGGCGTACGACCGGCTCCTGCTGGCGACCGGCGCCGAGCCGCTGCGCCTGCCGATCCCGGGCATGGACCTGCCGCACGTGCGCACGCTGCGTACGCTGGCCGATTGCCGCGCCATCATCGCGCGCGCGGCGACGACGCGGCGCGCCGTCGTGATGGGTGCGAGCTTCATCGGGCTCGAGGTCGCCGCCTCGTTGCGTGCGCGCGGCATCGAAGTGCATGTCGTCGCGCCTGAAGCGCGCCCGCTGGAGCGTGTGCTGGGGCCGGAACTCGGCGACTTCGTGCGCCGCCTGCACGAGGAGCACGGCGTCATCTTCCACCTCGCGGACACGGCCGGCGCGATCGACGCGCAGCAGGTGACCCTGAACAGCGGCGGCAGCATAGCCGCGGACCTGGTGGTGGCCGGCGTCGGTGTGCGGCCCCGGTTGACGCTCGCCGAAACGGCAGGCCTCGCGATCGACCGGGGCGTCACGGTCGATGCATATCTGGAGTGCAGCGCGCCGGGAATCTTCGCCGCGGGCGACATCGCCCGCTGGCCCGACCCGCACAGCGGCGCGGCGATCCGCGTCGAACACTGGGTCGTCGCGCAACGCCAGGGCCAGACTGCTGCGCTCAACATGCTCGGTGGCCGCGAGAAGTTCGATGCCGTGCCGTATTTCTGGAGCCAACACTACGACGTGCCGATCAACTACGTCGGCCACGCCGAGCGCTGGGACGAGATCGCGATCGACGGTGACATCGCAGCCCGCGACTGCGTGCTGCGCTACAAACACAAGGGGCGCGTGCTGGCGGTCGCCTCGATCTATCGCGATGCGGAGAGCCTGCTGGCCGAGGCGGCGATGGAGCAGGAGGCGGCGTAGCGGTACCCTGCAGGCGAACCTTGGCTCAGGAGGCACATATGGCGGATGGGTTGGGTGACGTCGAATCGGAGCGCAAGCCGGCACTGGTCTATCCGTTCGAGGCGCCGCCGCCGCGCGGCCGCACGATCGAGGTTGCGCCGGGTGTGCACTGGATTCGGATGCCGCTGCCGTATGCGCTGAACCACATCAACCTGTGGGCGCTCGACGACGGTGAGGGCTGGGCCATTGTCGACACCGGCGTCAGCAACGACGAAACGGCCTTGGTCTGGCGCGAGCTGTTCGCCAACGCGCCTGACCAGCGCCCGCTGACGCGGGTGTTCGTCACTCACATGCACCCCGACCATGTCGGCATGGCCGGCTGGCTGACGCGCAAGTTCGGCGTGCGCCTGTGGATGACGCGCCTGGAATACCTCACCTGCCGGGTCACCGTGTCCGACACCGGCCGCGAAGCGCCGCCTGACGGAACCGCGTTCTTCCGCCGCGCCGGCTGGGGCGATGCCGCGATCGAGAACTATCGCGTGCGCTTCGGCAACTTCGGCAAGCACATCCACGCGCTGCCCGACAGCTACCGGCGGCTGCACGACGGCGAGGCGTTGAACATCGGCGCGCGCACTTGGCGCGTCGTCGTCGGCAACGGCCACTCGCCCGAGCATGCCTGCCTGTATTGCCCGGAACTCAAGGTCTTGATCTCCGGCGACCAGGTGCTGCCACGCATCTCGTCGAACGTGTCGGTCTATCCGATCGAGCCCGACGCGAATCCCATGGCCGACTGGCTGGGATCGCTGGCGAAGTTGAAGCGCGAAGTGCCGGACGACGTGCTGGTGCTGCCGGCGCACAACGAGTGTTTTCGGGGCCTGCATGCGCGCATCGATTCGTTGGCGCGCGGTCAGGAATCGGCGCTCGAACGGCTGCGACGAACACTCAAGAGCCCGAAGCGCGCCGTCGACGTGTTCTCGGCGCTGTTCGCTCGATCCATCGGCGAAGCCGATGTGTCCCTGCTCGGCATGGCGACCGGCGAAAGCGTCGCCTGCCTGAACTACCTGCTGCACCGCGGTGAGGTGCAGTGCGAGATCGACGGCGACGGACGGGCCTGGTACCAAGTCGTCCAGAGCGCAAGCTGAACGCACAGATCGCTGTCGCCGATGGGGATCGGACGTCGACTTGTCACAGGTCCATCACCCGGTCGAGTCCTCGGACCACGCCCACCAGCGTGCCGGCCTTGCGGATCGCGAGCAAGGCGCCGTCGACATAGGGCTCGGCGCTGCTGCCGGCTTCGTGCCTCAGGTGCAGTCGCTGGTCCTTCATGCCGAAGATCGCCTCGATGCCGATCACGAAGCCCGGCACACGCAGCGCGTGTACCTGCACGCCGTTCACCGTGGCGCCGCGCACGCCCGGCGGCCCATTCACCTGATCCAGCGGCACGCCCAGCGCGGGCTGGCGCGCGCGGCCGAGGCGCAGTGCCAGTTCGCGGCCGGTGCCTGAAGGGGCATCGGGCTTCGTGTCCTTCGCGTAGTCGATGATCTCGAAGTTCGGGATGTACGCGGCGGCCATCTCGGCGAAGCGCTGCAGCAGCACCGCCGTCAAGGCGAAGTTGCCGCAGGCGAGCACGCCGCGCTGCGCTGCCGTGGCGGTGGCATCGATCTCGGCGTAGTCGTCATCGCTGAGCCCGGAACTGGCCACCACGACGTGCGCCCCGGCGCCCAGCGCGGCGATCACGTTGGCCTTGACCATCGCCGCGTCCTTCGGCTTGCTGTACTCCACATAGACATCGCACGCCGCTTGCGCCAGCGCCGCGCGGGCAGAGGCCGACACCAGGCAGTCGAGCGCGGCATCGCCGATCACATCGCCGAGTCGCCGGCCCGCCGAGCGCGAGCCGACAGCGCCGACCAGCGACATGTCGGATTGCTGCGCGATGCCGTGGGCCAGCGCCGAGCCGGCCCAACCGGTGGCACCGGAGAGGATCACCTTGATCGAAGGGGTGTGGGGTGCATTCATGTTGGCGTTGCGACCAGGTGCCGAATGGCGTGGTGAAGCGGGGGGCGCAACAGTAACACCGCATGCCGCCCAGCGAGCAACAAGGGGATCCGACCGAGATGCGTGTCCGCGACCGGCCGGCCCGGCTCAGGCGAAGTGGCAGCACGGCGCGCAGGCGCTGCATGGCCTCGTCGAGCGCCTTCTACCAGGCGGCTAGGGCCTGTTCGCTCCACAGCGGGTGAGGCCGCGACACCGTGAGCGGCTCGCCCAGGCTGGCAACGATGCGGTGCTGGTCGTCGAGCAACAAGAGCTTGAGCTCGGAGGTGCCGAGGTCGATGCCGAGGTACACGACAAATCCTCAAGTTCCGTGGCTGAAGCGGCGGTCGGCCTGGCGCCGAAATTCGGTGGGTGTCATGCCCTTGATCTCGAGGAAGCGACGGTTGAAATTGGCCACGTTGTTGAAGCCGACCTCGTAGCAGATATGGGTCACCTGGCGATCGGTCTCCATCAACAGCTGGCAGGCGCGGTTGACGCGCACGCGATTGACGAAATCGGTGAAGGTGTTGCCCGTGGCACGGCGGAAGAAGCGTGAGAACCGGCTTTCGCTCATGCCCAGCTCGGCCGCCAGGTCGCTGGCCGACAAGGGCTTGGCGACGTCGCCGGTGATGCGGTCGACGATGGCGTTGATCTGCTCGAGCCCGGTGTCGTCGTCCTCGCCCTGCATCTGCACGTTCGACAGCAGCCGGTAGTCGGTGCAACGCGCCAGGTCGGCGAGAAAGTCGCAGAACGCCGCGAAGCGCTGCATGCCGCGTGCGTGCTTGACGCTGAGCCAGTGTGCGTGGGCACGCTCGGACAAGCCGAAGAACTCGATGCCGTGGCGCGCGCGTTCGAGCAGCGGCATCACCTCGGCCAGTTCGGGGATCATTTCCGCGGCATGCGCAATCGGCTCGTGGCGAAACTGGATCACCAGGTCGCGCTCGGCGACGCCGCCTTCGGGCAGGTCGAGCGAGACCCAGTTGTGCGGCAGCCGCGGCCCGCACAGCACCAGGTGGCCGGGCTGGAAGGGCCCGATCCAGTCGCCGATGAAGGCCTTGCCCGAGGTCGCGGTGATCAGGTGCAGCTCGTATTCATCGTGGAAATGCCAGCGCGCCAGCGGCGTCGGGAAGCCGTGCGCCAGGCAGCGGACCAGGCCGGTGTCCGCCGATGCCTCGTAGCCCAGCGAGGTCGGGCGCGCGTGGTCGTGCTCCAGCTCGGGCTGGCGCTGGCGGGGCAGGCTGCGGTCACGGGTGGCGCGCATGCTCAGACTTTCGGGACGATTCAGCTCATCACATTACCGCCATCGACGTTGAGTGTCTGCGCGGTGATGTACGAAGCCTCGTCGCTGGCGAGGAAGATCGCCGCGCCGGCGATGTCTGCGGGCGCGCCCATGTAGCCCAGCGGCACGGCTTTGCCGACGGCGATCTTCTTCTCGCCTGGTTTCAGGCCTTCGTAGCGCGCGAACAGCGCGTCGACGTCTTTCCACATCGGCGTGTCGATCACACCGGGCGAGATCGCGTTGACGCGGATGCGGTGCGGCGCCATCGCCAGCGCCGCGCTCTGCGTGTAGCTGATCACCGCCGCCTTGCTGGCGCAGTAGTGCGACACCAGCGCCTCGCCGCGCCGCCCCGCCTGCGACGCGAGGTTGACGACGCTGCCCGCTTTGCCCGCGGCAACCAGGCGCGACAGCACCGCCTGCATGACGAAGAACATGCCCTTGACGTTGACGTCGAAGATGCGCTGGTACATGCGTTCGTGGGACTCGAGCAGCGGCGCCATGTCGAAGACCGCGGCGTTGTTGAACAGCACGTCGACGGTGCCGAAGCGTCGCGCCGCGCCATCGACCAGCGCGCCGAGCGTGTCGACGCGCGCCACGTCGACACTCGCATAGGCCAACTGCTCGGGGTGGCGCGCGATCAGCTCAGCCAGAGCGGCACTCGGCTGCGCGGCCAGGTCGACCGCGGTGCAGCGGGCCCCCTCGGCGAGGAAGGCCTCGGTCACTGCGAGGCCGATGCCTCCGCCGGCGCCGGTCAGCATCGCGTGGCGCCCTTGGAGTCGTTGAAGTCCGGACATCGAATCACCCTTTCATGAAAGACTGAACACGGTCGTGGGCCGCGCGGATCGCAGCCAGCAGCGCCTCATTGCCGGCCAGCGGCCCCCACAGCAGCGGGTCGCGGCAGAACGCCGCGAGCGGGTCGCTCGCCTCGAAGATGGCGTGGGCGCTGGCGGTGTCCATCACGCCGTCCTGGTAGGCGTGGACGAGCTCGCCGCGGTGCCAGCGCCCGAGGAAGGCGAAGAACAGCGCCGGCAGCATCGCGGTGCTGGCCATCGGTGCGCCGCGCGCGATGCAGTCGCGCAAGGTCGGCACGATGAAGCCGGGGATCTTCGAGAAGCCGTCCATCGCCACGCGCTGGTTGGTGTCGCGCAGGTACGGGTTTCTGAAGCGATCGAGCACCACGTCGCGGTACGCCGGCAGGTTGATCGGGCTCGGGTGCTCGGGCGTGTCCAGGCAGGGGATCACGTCGTTCGTCGCGTAGTCGTAGGCCATCTGCCGGATCTCGGGCACCGCCACACCTTCGTGGATGTAGTTCAGGCCGCGCAGCGTGCCGGCCCAGGCGATGCAGCTGTGGGTGGCGTTGAGCAGCCGGATCTTGGCTTCCTCGTGGGCGTGCACCGAATCGACCATCTCGGCGCCGACCTGCTCCCACGCGGGGCGGCCGGCGACGAAGCGGTCTTCGATGACCCACTGGATGAAGCTCTCACCCATCACCGGCGCGCGGTCGTCCCAGCCGGTGGCGGCCTTCACGCGCCCGACCACGTCGGGCTGCGGGCGCGGCGTGATGCGGTCAACCATGTCGCAGGGGCAGCTGGTGTGGGCCTCGACCCATTGGCGCAGCGCGGTCTCGCCGCGGCGCTCGAGGAAGTCGATCAGCCCGGCGCGAAAGCGCGTGCCATTGCTGCGCAGGTTGTCGCAGTTGAGCAGCGTCACCGGCGCGTCGCCGCGCTTCATGCGCTCGGCAAGGATCGCGACGATCGCGCCGTAGATCGTGCCGCGTGCGCCGCCTTCGACATCGGCGCGCAGGTCGGCATAGCTCAGGTCGAGCTGGTTCTTCGCGTCGAGGTAGTAACCCGCCTCGGTGACGGTGAACGAGATGATGCGCGTGGCCGCGTCGGCGCCCACCTCGATCAGCCGCGCCAGACTCGCATCGAACGGGATCACCTCGCGAATCGAACGGATGCGCTCGTAGTGGCGCTCGCCCGCCGGCGACACGGTCTCGAGCGTGTACTCGCCGCGCTGGGCGATCAGCGCGGCCATCGTGTCGGGCATGTCGTTGCGGATGTTGCCGCCGACGATGGACCACGAACGCTCGCCCGACTC
>JBGQEX010000165.1:0-9010 GCA_041496605.1 Piscinibacter sp. | reverse complement strand
TTGCTCTGATTCAAATCAAAGCCGCGTCGAAAGCCACGCGACATGCATGGTAAGGGCGCGTAACCTTCAATCGATTCTTGACGACACGCTGGCCGAGCAAGAAGACTTCGATCCGCAAGAACGGCCGGCTCGGGCAACCCACTGGTTCAGGTTTTGGACACCCATCCGAACTTTGACGGAGGAACGTATGAAGAGCATGCTGGTTCGATCGGCCATGGCGACTGTGTTCGCCATCGCAACGCTGACGACGCTGTCGGGCTGCGGCGGCGGCGGTGAGGCCGCGCCGCCTCCAGTGGTCGAAGTGCCGCCGGTGGCCGTTCCAACCGGAACGTCCCCGATCACGCTGACGGTCAACACGCCGGCAGCCACCTTCGCCGCGCTGGCGCCGAAGGTGACGGTGGGCACCGTGACGATCGCGAGCCCGCCGGTCGTGCACTTCGCGATGACCGACATCGACGGCAACGCGATCATCGGCTTCGGCAGCACGGCCAAGAGTTCGACAGCGACCGTGGCCAGCTATCCCAACCTGTCGTTCTCGCTGGCCAAGCTGGTTCCGGGCACCAACGGAAGCCCCAGCAAGTGGGTCAGCTACGTCGTGACCACCGTGCCGACGACCACAGCGGCGGCCGCGCCCACCCGTCCGAGCACCGACAACACTGGCACGCTGGTCGACCACGGGAACGGTACATACACGTACACGTTCTATCGCGACATCCCGAAGATCAAGGACGACGTCGCGGCGATGACCGTGTCGGGGACCAACAACAAGGACGATCTGGGTGATCTGACCTATGACCCGAGCCTCGTGCATCGCCTGACCATCCAGGTCTCGGGCAACGTCCCCGGCACCGGCACCAACACCGCGAACGCCGTTCAGGTGACGCCCGGCGTGCCGATGGTGAACCCGGTGGACGTCATCTTCGATTTCATTCCCGCCACCGGCAAGGCAGTGACGGCAGCGGATCCGAGTCGCGACATCGTGGCCACCTCGAAGTGCAACGAGTGTCACCGCCAGCTCGGCGGCATTCCGGGCGACGATCCCGAGAGTTCCGCGGCGGGTTTCCATGGCGGAAATCGCAACGAAACCAGGTACTGCGTGGTCTGCCACACCGAGCAGCGCAAGTACGGCAGGACGGAAGCCAAGATCAACACCAGCACGCTGACCTTCACCAGCACGACTGAACTGGTCGATGGCCGCGCGGTCGGCAACCTGCCCAACCACATCCACCATATCCACGCGGGCAAGCTGCTGGCCAAGAAGAACTACAACTACGGCGGCGTGCTGTACAACGAAACCCTGTTCCCGCAGGACATCAGGAACTGCACCAAGTGCCACGACGGTTCGGACACGTCCACCGCGAAGACCGCGCAGGGCGACAACTGGAAGAACGTTCCCAACCGGCTGGCCTGCGGCGGTTGCCATGACGGCATCAACTTCGACACCGGCAAGGGCGTGACGCTTGCCGACGCCGCGAAGGGGCTGACGACGAGCCAGTTCGGCCACGTCGGCGGCGCCCAGACCGACGACTCGCTGTGCGTCCTGTGTCACAAGCCGGCGGGCATCGACGTCGTCCACCTCCCGGTGACGCCGCCGAATCCGACCAACTCGCTGCTGCTGGGTGGCACCAACAGCAACACCAACGCAGCCTGGATCGCGTCGAACTCGAGCCGCCTGCCGGCCGGGGCGATCAAGGTCAGCTACGACATCAAGAGCGTGTCGGTGGACGCCAGCAGCCAACCGGTGATGGTGTTCCGGATCCTGCAGAACGGGGCCCGACAAGACTTCAACGACCCCGTGGCGAAGACGGAGCTCTGGGACAATTTCATGGGCGCGCCGAGCGTGTACTTCGTCTTCTCGGTGCCGCAGGACGGCATCGCCGAGCCGGCCGATTTCAACGCAACGGTCAACGGCTACCTGAGGAGCATCTGGAACGGGACGTCGTCAAGCACCGGCAAGGGCACGCTGAGCGGCCCTGACGCGGACGGCTACTACACCGCCACGCTCACCGGGGTGACCATCCCCAGCAACGCGAAGATGCTCACCGGCGGGTTGGGCTACTCATACAGCGTGATCAACACGCTGCCGCTGACGCAGACCAACCTGACGGACTATCCGGTCGCTGCCGCCACGGCGACGAGTGGCTTGACCACCGGCATGCCCAACATGACGGGCGGCCTGATCGTGATCGCACCCAACGGGCAGAAGGTCGGGACCGGCTTTACCGGGCGCCGGCCGATCGTCGAGGATGCGCGGTGCAACAAGTGCCACCAGGAACTCGGCACCTTCACCGAAGATGCCTTCCACGCCGGACAGCGCAACGACGGCACGACCTGTGCCTGGTGTCACCGGCCCAACCAGACGAGCAGCGGCTGGTCGGCGGATTCCACCAGCTACATCCACTCGATCCATGCGTCGGCCAAGCGGTCGGTGCCGTTCACATGGCACGCATCGAGCACGACCGAGTCGTTCGCCGACATCAAGTTCCCGGGCATCCTGAAGGAGTGCGAGACCTGCCACCTGCCGGGCACCTACGACTTCAGCGCAACCGCATCGGCCAGCGCACTGCCGAATCGTCTGTACCGCTCGGTGGGCACGGGCATCTACCCGGCGTTGGCTGAATCGATCCCGGGCTGGAAGGTGAGCGGCACGGCGTGCGTCGCCGGCAACGCCTCGGTCGGGACGGCTCTGTCGACCTTCAGCGTGTCGCCGTATGTCACGAAGTCGACCGCGGCCGCCGTCACCAACTATGGCATCGGGTACACGTTCAACGCCGGCATCGCGGCGACGAACGCCTGCACGCCCGACGGCACCTTCTACACGGTGGCTGCAGGGAGCAGCGTCGAAGCAGCCGGCACGACCTTGGTGAACTCGCCGATCGCCACCGCGTGTGTCGCCTGCCATGACACGGCACTGGACATCGCGCACATCACGACCAATGGCGGCTCGATCTATGCGCCGCGCAGCACCGCGCTGGCCACTGGCGAGCAGTGCACGCTCTGTCACGGTTCGGGCAAGGTGGCGGACATCAAGCTGATGCACGCGAAGTGATGTGAGCGGATGGTGACGATCGGCAAGACTGGAGCACGATGCGCAGCGCAAGTGCTCCAGTCGCCGCAGCAGACAACCCGGCAGCGGCAACGCCTCCGGGTTGCTTTTTGGTCCCCTGTTTTCTCGCCGACGACGCACAATGTGCACCGCGCAAGCTGCCGCCATCGGCAAACCGAGTGAGGAGAAGCAGTCCGTGCAACGCCGCATCATCGAGTCCGCACTGATCGCGCTGGGCCTCATGGCATCTGCCAGCCTGAGCGTCGCGGCAGGGACCAGCCCCGCAGCGGTGCAGGTGCCGGCCAGCCAGGCCAATGCCGTGTCGAAGAAAGCCGCGCCGCCCGCGCGCCCGAAGCAGCTGGTCGACATCAACAGCGCGAGCCGCGAAAAGCTGAAGACGCTCCCGGGCATCGGCAGCACGGAAGCCGACAAGATCGTCGCGGGCCGGCCGTACCTCAGCAAGGCCGATCTCGTCACCAAGAACGCGATTCCGGCCGGGACCTACCTGTCCATCAAGCGGATGATCATTGCCAAGCAGAAGGCCAAGCCGAGCGGCAAGGGTTAGTCTCCTAACAAAGGTGCGGTCATGAACAAGACTCGATCGTCAACCCGCTGGATCGAACTTGTCGCAGCAAGCCTGCTGGCGCTCGCACTGGCAGGCTGCGGCGGCTCGGGCAGCGAAGCGGCGCCGTCGGGAACCGGTCCGTTGCCGTCGGTCATCGATCCCGGCGCGGCGGCATTGGCCGCCTCCACCACCTTGAACATCACCATCAACCGCGTGACGATCGGTGGCCCGCCCGTGGTGGACTTCACGGTGACCAACGAGAACCGCGCCGGCATGACGGGCCTCACCGCGGCGGACCTGCGATTCAACATCGCCAAGCTGCTGCCGGGCTTGAACGGCGACCCGGGCACCTGGCAGAACTACATCAACCGATCCCAGGGCGGCGCGGTCCAGGGCAGCCAGGAGCGCGTCGCCAGCGGCTACCGATTCGGCACCCTCGCCGGCCAGGGCAGCGGCCGCTACCTCTACACCTTTGCCACCGACATCACCGACCCGGCGGCAAATCTCTGTCCGCCGCCGTGCACCGATGCCGCCGGCAAGGCGCTCGACCTTCATTACGAGCCCGGCCTGACGCACCGCGCGACGATCCAGCAGGCCAACAGCGCCTACCCGCACGCGTCCGCCGCGTACGACCTCGTGCCCTCAGGTGCCGCGGTGACGATGCAGCGCGACATCGTCGCGACGGACACCTGCAACGGCTGTCACGCCGAGCTCACGGCACACGGCACGCGCGTCGGCACGGCACTTTGCGTGACCTGCCACAACCCGGGGTCGTGGGTCGCGGGGGCGCCCAACACGACGGTGGACTTCAGGGTCATGATCCACCGCATCCACTACAACAACAGCGGCGCGGCACTGCCGAGCGTGACGGCGGGCGTGCCGTACAAGATCGGCAATACGGACTTCTCGTCGGTCGTCTTCACGCAGGACGTGCGCAACTGCACCCGGTGCCACGACGGCACGCCCGGCGCTTCCAATGCCACGCCGCAAGGCGACAACTGGAAGACGCAGCCGAGCATGGAAGCCTGCGGCGCCTGCCACGACGACGTCTACTTCGGCACGGCACCCGACCCGACGCGGCCCTACCAGACGAAGGCGCACTCGGGCGGCGTGATGACCGACAGCAGCGAGTGCGTGCTGTGCCATGCCAACGGCAAGTTCAGCGACTCCAAGGACATCGGCGTCGCGCACAGCTTCCCGGCGCGGCTGAAGGCGGCGGCGGCGCGATTCAAGTTCAACATCCTCAGCGTCGCGGCCACGGCGCCGGGCAACAACCCGGTCGTCACCTTCTCGGTGACCGACCCGACCAACGGCGATGCGCCGTACGACATCAAGGCCGCAGCGGCGTTCACCGCATCCGGCGGCGCCAGCGCGCTGAACCTGAAGATCGGCTGGACCACGGTGGACTTCGGCTCCGACGGCAGCACGCTGCCCTACGGCCAGCCGGTCAGCATCAACGCACTGACGAGCGCGGTGCCCGGCAGTGCGGCGGGCACCTACACGGTCACATCGCCGGTGGCCGTGCCCGCCTCGCTCACAGGCACACTGCGTGTGACGATGGAGGGGCACCCCGCCGGGGACGTCACCACGGCCGGCAGCTTCACCGACAGGCTCGCGGTGAAGACCGTCTTCAAGGATGCAGCAGTCACCGGCAGCGTGCTTGCGCGGCGAAGCGTCGTCGATGTCGCGAAGTGCGACGTGTGCCACGACGTGCTGAGCCTGCACGGCAACAATCGGACGAACGAGATCGGCGCCTGCACCGTGTGCCACAACCCGAACGCCACCGATGCGGACCAGCGGCCGAGCAGCGCCGGCGTGCTCACTGGCGGCGTGGACGGCAAGCTCGAGGAGTCGATCGACTTCAAGACGATGATCCACGGCATCCATGCCGGCCAAGCCGGCAAGGGCGGCTTCCGCACGAAGGGAATCACGCTCTATGGGTTCGGCGGCAGCGTGAACGACTTCAGCGATGTCGTCTTCCCGGGCAAGCTCAACGACTGCGCGACGTGCCACATCGGCAACTCGTATCAGGTGGCGGGGAACTGGCTTGCGCCGACGGCCAATGGCATCCTGGGATCGACGTTCAGCTCGGGCGCTTCGTCGACCGATTCCTCGGACAACCTGAGAATCTCGCCGACCGCGGCGGTCTGTTCGTCATGCCACGACAACGCGGTGGCGCGGCTGCACATGCAGGATTCGCTGAGCGGCGGCAACTTCTCGGCAACACAGACGACGCTCAACAGCTCGGTCGTCGAGAACTGCTCGTTCTGCCACGGCGACGGGCGGCTGTTCGACGTCAAGCTGGTGCATGGCGTGAAGTAGAAGTCGGGTCCGACACGTACCAAGGCAAGGCTAACGGGCAGACATCGATGAAGACCAACAAATCACTGCTTTCCGCGCTGCTTGTGCTGGCGGGCCTGGCGTGGCAATCGGCGGCCATCGCCCAGGCCGACGCGGCCGCCTCGTCGCCCGCAGCCTCCGAACCCGCCGCAGCCGCCGTGCCTGCCGCGTCGGCGCCAGCGGCCCCCGCGCCGGTGGGCCAAGGCACCGAGTACAGCGAGAAAGGCGCCGACACCTGCCTGCGCTGCCACGACCCGGACAGCGACGCGCCGCCGTTCTCGACGGCCGCCATCTTCAAGGGACCGCACGCGCATCGGGGCGACGCCCGCGCGCCCTTCGGCCCCGGCGGGCTGCAGTGCGAGGCGTGCCACGGCCCCGGCGGGCGGCATTCCGGCAAGAGCGGCGGCAAGAAGACGCTGACGATCAACAGCTTGAAAACCAGCTCGTTCCTGCCACCCGAAGAACGCGACCAGCCTTGCCTGACCTGCCACCAGGGTCAGGCCCGCAGCGCATGGCACGTTGGCGCACACGATCGCAGCGGGCTTGCGTGTACCGACTGCCACAAGCTGCATGCCGACCGCGATCCCGTGACGGACAAGAGCACCCAGGCGGAGGTGTGCTTCCGCTGCCACAAACAGCAGCGCGCGGAGTTCAACAAGACGTCGTCGCACCCGGTGCGCTTCGGCCGCATGGGCTGCACCGATTGCCACAACGTGCATGGCTCGACCAGCACGGCGATGCTGAACAAGCCCACGGTGAACCAGACCTGCTTCACCTGCCACGCCGAGAAGCGCGGGCCGCTGCTGTGGGAGCACGCGCCGGTGGCCGAAGACTGCACGCTGTGCCATACGAGCCACGGCTCGGTGCGTCCGGCCCTGCTGGCCAAGACCCCGCCGCTGCTGTGCCAGCAATGCCACTCGACCGCCGGCCACCCGTCCGTGGCGCGCAACGGCGCGGCCTTGCCGGCCAACGGCGGCGCGGGGACGTCGGTGTTCCTGGTCGCCGGTGGCTGCACGAACTGCCATTCCCAGGTGCACGGGTCCAACCACCCTGCCGGCGCCAAGCTGATGCGATGAACGATGCCGCGCTCGGGCCCTCGAGGGTCGAAGCGCAACGACCACAAGAACGGATGCGAACATGAGAACCTCCAGCCCCTTGTTGTTGCTCGGCACACTCGGCGCGCTGTCGGCCACCGCCGGCAACTCGATGGCCGCGCCCGACACCTCGCAGTGGAAATGCGAATCCTGCCCCTTCGAGACCGGCACGAGCGGCGCGGTGGACGTGGGCGTCGGTCATGTCTCGCAGCAGTCGGCCAAGTTCGGTGACTACACCGGGCTGGACCGCAACGGAGGCTTCGTCATCGCGGGTGGCGCGGTTCGCTATCTCGGCAAGGACGGGCTCTTCGGCAACCTGGCAGCGTCCGACCTCGGGCTCGACACCCGCTCGCTCGCGGCGCAACTCGGTCGCGAAGGCGTGTTCACGGCTCGGCTCGGATATGCCGAGTTGCCGCACCGCCTGTCGGACAGCGCGATGACACCGTTCCTTGGCAACGGCGGCGGCGTGTTGTCCTTGCCCGGCGGCTTTCCGGCGGCGACCACCGGGGCGATGCCGCTGAACACCACGCTTCAACCCGTCGATCTGGGGTCCAAGAGGAAGCGGCTCGACGTGGGCGCTTCATTGCTCGCGATGCAAGACTGGACCTATCGCATCAACGTGCGCCACGAAGTGCGCGATGGCACCCAGCGCGTCGCCGGTTCGTTCTTCTCCAATACATCGCAACTGGCGGCGCCGGTCGATCAGGTGACCGACCAGCTCGAGGCCTCGGCCTCGTATGCGAGCGGCCCGTGGCAGGCGACGCTGGCCTACAACGCGTCGGTGTTCCGCAACGGCCAGGACTCGCTGATCTGGACGAATCCCTTCACGAACGGGGTGATCGCCAGCGGCAGCGGCCAGCTCGCGCTGGCTCCTGACAACGAGTTCCACCAGATCGTGGCGACGGCCGGATACGAGATCAGTCCCAAGGTGCGTGCCAGTGCCGAAGTCGCAGTCGGCCGCATGACGCAGGACGCCCCCTATCTCGCCGCGACGCGAAACTCCGCCCTCGCCGTACCGGCCTTGCCCGAGTCGTCTCTGCATGGGCAGGCAGACACCCTCGATGTCAGCGTGCGACTCTCGGCCGCGCCGACCGAGCGACTGCGCGTGAACGCGAGCGTGACGCGCAACGAGCGCGACAACCAGACGCCGAGCGCCGCCTATCCGGCCGTGTCGACCGACATGTTCCTAGGCGTCGTGCCACGCACCAATCAGCCGTTCAGCTTCACGCAGGACCGCTTCAAGCTCGGCGCCGACTACCGCGGGCCGGGCAGCCTGAAGCTTGCCGCCGGGGCCGACTACGACGTCATGAACCGCACGCAGCAGGAGACCGACAGCACCCGCGAGTCGACGCTCTGGGCGCGGCTCGGCGCGCAGCTGCGCGAGAACGTGTCGCTCGGGTTGAAACTGGCGCACGCGGAACGCCGCAGCAACGGCTACAACACGGCCGCCTGGATCGATCCACCCGAGAACCCGCTGCTGCGCAAGTACAACCAGGCAGATCGGACGCGCAACCTTGTCAGCGTGCGCAGCGACATCGACGTCAACGAGAGCGTGAGTGTCGGCTTCAATGCCGACTGGAAGGATGACGACTACCTGCACTCGAGCATCGGCCTCGTCAGCGGCCGCAGCGTCGCCTTCGGCGGAGACCTGTCCGCGGCGCTCTCGGAAGCGACCCGGCTTCGTCTGTACGCGCAGGGCGAGCGGATCCGCTCCTCGCAGGCTGGCAGCCAGCTGTACGGGCAGCCCGACTGGACCGGGCGCAACGAGGATGCGGTCGACGTGGTCGGCTTCGGCATTTCGCACACCACGCTCGGTGGCAAACTCGAGCTCGGTGCCGACCTGACCTACACGCGCTCCCACAGCGATGTCACGGTCGACACCGGCGCATTTGCCCCGCCGTTTCCGACGGCAGGCACCGCGCTCGACAGCGTGAAGCTCTCGGCCACCTACCGGCTGAAGGAGAA
>JBGQEX010000164.1:0-9023 GCA_041496605.1 Piscinibacter sp. | reverse complement strand
TTTGAACGTGACGAGCTGTTCGGCATCTTCAACCGCCGACTGGTACTGATCGCAATGGCGCACCTCGCCAACGCGCCGACGCCGGCGCAAGCGCAGAAACCGGTGATGGCAGAGTTCGGCGTATCGGTTTTGCCCAAGGCGCGCGGGCGCGGCTACGGTGCACGCCTGTTCGAGCACGCGGTGCTGCATTCACGCAACCGCGGTGTCGAGACGCTGTTCATCCACGCGCTGAGTGAAAACATCGCGATGCTGAAGATCGCCCGCAAGGCCGGCGCGGTGGTGGAGCGTGACGGATCCGAGTCAGAAGCGTGGCTCAAACTGCCGCCGGAGACCATCGCGACGCGTGTCGGCGAGCTGATGGAGGACCAGGCCGCCGAGATCGACTACCAACTCAAACTGCAAGCGCATCGCGTCAATCAGTTCCTCGAGACACTGTCGGAAGTAAAAGCTCACATCAACGCGAAGACACCGATTGCATCGGAATGATTGTCTCCGCCCGAGAATGCCGTCGCGGTCGAAGTGCGCCAATCGACACCCCATGTCGGGGATGCTGCCGCGAACGCTTCCCCGTACCATCTGATGACGATACATTCTCATCAGATTCTGAACAAAGGGCCATCGCATCGTTGAGGGCCAAGCTGTCTGGGACCGCACCTTGACCATGCAACCCCTCCTGTGGATCGTCGTGCTGGCCGTGCTTGCTGTCGTGCTGCCTGGGCTGACCTATTGGCTGCTCAGGCCACGCAAGAAAGCGCTCCCGCCGCCGCTGCCGACCGAATGGGCGTTGAGCGCGCGCCCGGTGTTCAGCACTGACGAGCGCCGCGTCTACCGGCTGCTGCGCGAGGCCTTGCCCCATCACATCGTGCTGTCGAAGCTGCCGCTCGTGCGCTTTTGCCAGCCCACCGATCCGGCCGAGGTTCGCTATTGGTACGAGTTGCTCGGCGCCAATCATGTGGCGTTCGCGATCTGCAGCGCCAACGGACGCGTGCTCGCGGCGATCGATCTCGACACCGATCGAGGCAACTCGCGTCGGCTGATGCAAATCAAGCAATCGGTGCTGGCAGCGTGCCGCGTGCGCTATCTGCGCTGCCCGGTTGACCACTTGCCCACCGTAGCCGAACTGCAGTTGCTGGTGCCGCAAACCGGTGTCACTGCACGCGGCCCCCAACCGGCGCCGGCGCCCTCACAAAACTTGCACACCGCGCGCGACACCTTGGCCAACACGGTGGCGCACCGGCGCGCCGAACGTACGGCACTGTGGCAGGACTCGACGTTCTTTCAGGACTCGTTCTTTGGCACTGACAGCCGGATGGACGGTTTGGGCACCGAGTTCGGCGGCCTGACTTCGGGCATCTCCCACGGCCGCAGCACGACACCGGCCGATCCCGGCGCGGCGCGCGGAGGCCGCTCAGCGGCAGATGCCGACGCAGGCGACATCGGCGGCGTCGTGGTCGACACCCCGCCGCGCTACTCAGCGCCGACTCGTCACTGAGGCTGCGCGTACGATCGGCGGATGACGCCGCCCGACATTCCGCCTGCCTCGCGAGACACCCCGTATGCCGGCCTGAAGCCGGAAGTCGTGCTCGATGCACTCGACGGCGTCGGCCTGCGCGGCGACGGCCGGATGCTGCAGCTCAACTCGTACGAAAACCGCGTGTTCCAGGTGTTTCTGGAAGACGGTCGCGTGGTCGTCACGAAGTTCTATCGACCCGGCCGGTGGAGCGACGAACAGATCCTGGAAGAACACGAGTTCACCGCCGAGTTGGCGGCCGACGAGATCCCGGTGGTGGCGCCGTGGGTGCTGTCTCGAGTCGATGGTTCCGCCCTCACGCCGGCCTTGCGAGGCGAGCCGCCGACGCTGGCTGAAGTGGTCACGCGCAGTGGCGCGTATCGATTCGCGGTTGCGCCGCGGCGAGCCGGGCGCGCGCCCGAACTCGACGTGCCCGCCACGTTGGAATGGATAGGCCGCTTCATCGGCCGCATGCACGCCGTCGGCTCGCGCAAGCCGTTTCGATTCCGCCGCGCACTCAGTGTGGCGGAGTTCGGCTGGGCCGCGCGCGACTGGATACGTGAACACCGGATCGTCCCACCCGACGCCGCGGCGCCGTGGGAGCGGGCCGCCGAGCACGCCCTGGCACTGGCCGAACAGGCGTTCGAGCGCGCCGGCCCCGTGCGCCAGATCCGCCTGCACGGCGACTGCCATGTCGGCAACGTGCTCTGGACCGATGCCGGCCCGCACTTCGTCGACCTCGACGACGCCTTGACCGGCCCGGCCGTCCAGGATTTGTGGATGCTGCTGTCGGGCGACAGCGCCGCCTACCGACAGCAGTTGCGCGCCCTGCTCACCGGCTACGAAGCGTTCATGGATTTCGATGATCGCGAGCTGACGCTCATCGAACCGCTGCGCACGCTGCGCATCGTCCACCACAGCGCCTGGCTCGCCAAGCGCTGGAACGACCCGGCCTTTCCGGCCGCGTTCCCCTGGTTCACCGACGCAGCCTATTGGCAGCAGCAGGCGCAGCTGCTGCAGGAATGCGTCGCGCGCATGCAGGACGGGTAAGGGCTGGTCAGCCAACCAGCAACGAATTCACCCTTCGCACATAGGCGGCAGGATCGTCGAGATGCCCGCCTTCGGCCAGCACGGCCTGGTCCAACAGGATGTGCGCCAGGTCATCGAAGTGCGCGCTGCCATCAAGCCGCTTGACCAGTGCGTGTTCCGCGTTGACTTCCAGGATCGGCTGCGCGCTCGGCGCCGTCTGGCCGGCCTGCTTCAGCAGCCGGGCCAGGTGCCCGCTCATGTCGCCCTCCTCGACCACAAGGCACGCCGGTGAGTCGACAAGGCGGGTCGTGACACGAACATCCTTCACGCGGCCCGTGAGCGTTTCCTTCAGGCGTTGCAGCACCGGTTTGAACGACTCGGCCGCCTCGTCGGCACGCTTCTTCTCCGCTTCGTCTTGCAGGCGGCCGAGATCGACCGACCCCTTGGCCACGCTCTGCAGCGGCTTGCCGCCGAATTCGTACATATGGGCGAGCATCCATTCGTCGACGCGATCGACCAGCAACAGCACCTCGATGCCCTTCTTCCGGAAGATCTCGAGCTGCGGGCTGCTCTTGGCCGCGGCCAGGCTGTCGGCGGTGATGTAGTAGATCGCCTCCTGCCCTTCCTTCATGCGTGCGACATAGTCAGTGAGCGACACGCCCTCGTCCGCCTGCGTCGACGCAAAGCGCAGCAGCTTCGCAAGCCGCTCCTGGTTCGCGTGGTCCTCGCCGACGCCTTCCTTGAGCACCGCGCCGAAGTCCTTCCAGAACGCCGCGTACTTGGCGCGCTCGGCCGCGTCTTCGTTGTCGGCCAGGCCTTCGAGCATGCTGAGTACACGTTTGGTCGAGCCCTCGCGGATCGCCTTGACGTCGCGGCTTTCCTGCAGCAGTTCGCGCGACACGTTGAGCGGCAAGTCGGCGCTGTCGATCACACCCTTGACGAAGCGCAGGTACACCGGCATCAGCGCCTCGGCGTCGTCCATGATGAAGACGCGCTTGACGTACAGCTTCACGCCGCCGCGCTTGTCGCGATTCCACAGATCGAATGGTGCTTTCGCCGGGATGTACAGCAGCTGCGTGTACTCGGTGCGCCCCTCCACCCGGTTATGCGTGTAGGCCAACGGCGCCTCGCTGTCATAGCTCAGCTGCTTGTAGAGCTCGGTGTATTGCTCCGGCGTGATCTCGCTCTTGTTGCGCGCCCACAGCGCCGCCGCCTTGTTGACCGGCGCCCATTCGTCGCGTGTCACCTGCTTCTGCGCTTCGGCGTCCCACTCTTCCTTGCGCATCAGGATCGGCAGCGAGATGTGGTCGGAGTATTTGCCGACGATGGACTTGAGCTTCCAACCGCTCAGGAATTCCTCTTCGCCCTCGCGCAGGTGCAGCGTGACCGAGGTGCCGCGCGCGGCGCGCGTGACGGTCTCGACCTCGAAGTCGCCCGCGCCCTCGGACGTCCAGCGCGCACCTTCGGCCGCCGTCATGCCGGCGCGGCGCGACTCGACGGTGATGCGATCGGCCACGATGAAGCCGCTGTAGAAGCCGACGCCGAACTGCCCGATCAACTGCGCGTCCTTCTTCTGGTCGCCCTCGAGCGCCGCCATGAATTCGCGCGTTCCGCTCTTGGCGATCGTGCCCAGGTTCGCCACCGCCTCCTCGAGGCTAAGGCCGATGCCGTTGTCCTCGATGGTGATCGTCTTCGCCTCGGCGTCGAAGCTCACTCGCACCTCGAGGTTCGGCGCGTCCTCGTACAGCGCGGAGTTGTTCAAGGCCTCGAAGCGCAGCTTGTCGCAGGCGTCCGACGCATTCGAGATCAGCTCGCGCAGGAAGATCTCCTTGTTCGAATACAGCGAATGCGTGACGAGGTGCAGGATCTGCTTGACCTCGGCCTGGAAGGAAAGGGTTTGTTTGTTCATGGTCATGATGGGGTGCGCGCGTGTCGAATGGCCGGCCGGAAAGATAGGGGCGCTGGCCGCGGATTCAAGGCCCAGCGGCAGCGTCGACGCAGCCGCAAATCTACCTCCTTCGCGCGACCCTAAAGAAAAGGGGCGACCCGCTGTCCGTCACGGCGGCAGCTGTCAGTTCACCACGTACACCACCGAAGAGCGCGGCGGAATGGTGAAACTGCCGGTGCCGAAGCCGTTGTCGGCGTAGCTCCAGTCGAGTCGATTGAACCAGTCGCCCGAGTTGTAGCTGTTGCGGTCCATCGACTTCGAGCGCATCGTGTCGACGCCGGCATGGAGGTACGCCACGCCCTGGCTGAACGCGTTCAGCGCCGTACCCAGCATTTGCACTCGCGCCCGGTCCTCGCGGCTGGTGGCCTGCGGCAGCTTGTAGACGTTGATGTCGAACAGCGTCTGGTTGTCGTTGTTCTCGACGTAGTTGACCACCTCCTGCGGTTGCACCACATAGCCTGCGGGTTGCCCGTTGTAGTCGAGCCCCTGCAGCTGCATGCTGACAAGAACGCGGCACCTGCCAACGTCAACTCGACATACAAGCCGCGGGCCCATGAACGCAGGGCGGAACTTTTCATATGGATGTCTGCTGGAGGATCTTGTCGCGGGTCTTGTTGCCCGCGGGTGCTGTTGGGGGCGAATGCTGGTGAAGCCAAACTACAAAACTAGTCCCGGGCTTTCCCGTAGAAAACATGCCACCTCCCCATGCGGTTGACTGGAGATGCCGTGTAGTCTGCGTAGTACAACTACATACTTCGGCATCGTGGAGCCAGGCTGCTATCGTTCGCCTGAACCCGTTGCAGCACCGTTTCAACCATGACCACATCACTCGCATTTCGCCGCGTCCGCATCCCGGCCAGCTTGCTGATCGCGGCCTCGCTGGTCCTGTCGTCTTGCGGCGGTGGTGGTTCGACGCCGGCCCCGCCGCCGAGCTTCGACACGAGCGCCGTCGCGGCCGCCGACCCGGGCAGCGCCGTGCCGGCCACTTGGCAGACCGGCACCTTCATCGAGATTTATGTCCGCGGCTACCAGGACAGCGACGGCGATGGCATCGGCGACCTGAAGGGTCTGAGCTCGCGGCTGGACTACCTGAAAGATCTCGGCGTCACCGGCATCTGGCTGATGCCCGTCACGCGCAGCCAGGACCACGACCACGGCTATGCGGTCACCGACTACCGGGATGTCGAGACCCAGTACGGCAGCCTGGCCGACTTCGACGATCTCGTGGCGCAGGCGCACGCGCGCGGCATCGGCGTCATCATCGATTACGTGATGAACCACAGCGCGGCCCAGCACCCCGCATTCCTGAACTCGAAATCGTCGGCAAGCAACGCCTACCGCGACTGGTACGTGTGGCAGGCCAGCAAACCGTCGGGCTGGAGCATCTACGGCAGCGACCCGTGGCACAGCGGCACCGACGGCTACTACTTCGCCGGCTTCTGGGATCAGATGCCCGACTTCAACCTGCTCAATGCGAGCGTCGTCGCCTATCACCACGACAGCATGCGCTTCTGGCTCAACCGCGGCGTCGACGGCTTCCGCTTCGACGCGGTCGGCAACCTGGTGGAGCACGGTCCGAGTGCCTGGGAAGACCAGCCTGAGAACTACACGCTGATGGGCGGCGTGCGCCAGATGCTGAATGGCTATGCGCAGCGCTACATGGTCTGTGAAGGGCCGGCCGACCCCGCCGGTTTCGCAGCCGCTTCGGCCTGCGGCAGCGCGTTCGCGTTCGGCCACCAATACGACATCGTGAACGCCGCCAAGGGTACGACGGCAGCAATCCAGTCAGTCGCCGACTACTTCAGGACCGCGTCGCCGTCGATGGCGACGATGGTGTCCAACCATGACGCCTTCGCCGGAGATCGGCTGTACGCGCAGGTGGGCGGCAACGTCGTGCAGTACAAGCTCGCGGCGGCCACCTACTTGCTGCAACCGGGCATTCCCTTCATCTACTACGGCGAAGAAGTCGGCATGTCCAACAACTCGAGTTTGGGCGGCGACTGGAAGCTGCGCACGCCGATGAGTTGGACCAGCACCAATGCCGGTGCGGCGGGCTTCAGCACCGGCTCGCCGTTCCGTGCGTTGGCCAGCAACGTCGCCAGCTACAACGTCAGCACCGAAGCCACCGACGCGAACTCGATCCTGTCGTTCTACAAGGCCATGCTCGCGCTGCGCAACACGCTGCCGTCTATCGCGCGTGGTGCTTACGAATCGCCGGTCGTGACCGGCAGCACGATGAGCTTCCGCCGCGTGCTCGGTCCCGAACGCACGCTGGTCGTCATCAACTACGGCACCAGCGCAACGACGGCATCGATCTCCGCACTGCCGGCCAATGCGGCGTTCTCCGCCGCGTTTCCGAGCGGTGGTGCCAACGTCACGGCCAATGCGGCGGGCACGGCCGTCGTTCCGGTGGCCGCGCAGTCGGTGCTCGTCTACAAGCAGTTCTGAGCGGTGGCGGCAGCGCCGCCGTGAAAGAAGCTGTATCGGCACGACCCTTGTGCATGCGGGGGCTTATCCTCGCCGGATGCCGTTCACCGCCATCCTCGCCGACTCGCGCAGATCAGACCCCTGCGCGACCTGCCGATGACCGCTCTGACACCGTTCGCCCGATCAGCCAGCGCCCCGCTGTGGACGCTCGAAGGCCTGCGTGGCGCCGACCCCGTGCTCGGGCTCGCGCTGCTGATGCTGCTGGCCGTCGTGCTGGCCGAAGGGCTGCACCGCGCCGTGCGCCTGCCGCGCGCCTGCGGCCACATGCTCGTCGGCGCACTGGCCAGCCCGCTCGTGTTGCGCCTGCTCGAGCGCAGCGAAC
Organism: Piscinibacter sp.; assembly: GCA_041496605.1. Lineage (GTDB taxonomy): Bacteria > Pseudomonadota > Gammaproteobacteria > Burkholderiales > Burkholderiaceae_C > Albitalea. The sequence goes on along the minus strand of JBGQEX010000164.1, from coordinate 1,727 downwards.
TCGATGCATGGAAGCCGTTGATCGACCTGGCGATCGCCGTGCTGGTGTTCGAACTGGGCACCCGCATCCGCCCGCGCTGGCTCATCGACAACCCCTGGCTGGCGCTGACCTGCCTGCTCGAAGGTGCGTTTGCCGGTGTCGCGGTGGCGCTGTCGCTGGTCGCGCTCGGCGCCCCGTCCTTGTCGGCCGCGGTCGCGGGCGTGGTCGCGATGTCGACCTCGCCGGTCATCACGATGGTGGTACTGCACGAGACGCGGCCGCGCGGCCAGGTGACCGAACGGCTGCTGCTGATGACCGCCCTCAACAGCGTGCTGGCGATGCTCGCGCTGAAGGTCTGGAATGTGGTGGCCGCCGGCCCCGGCCACGACCTGCTGATGACCGGAACCGGGGCGCTGTACCTGGTGAGCGCGTCCTTCCTGCTCGGTGCCGTCTGCGGCTTGCTGCTGGAGCTGTTCAGCCGCCTGGTGCGCGGCACCAGTGCCATGCCGGTGCTGCAGGTCGCGCTCGTCATCATCGCCAGCATGCTGGCCGTGCAATGGACGCTGTCGCCGTTGTTCGCGCTGCTGGTGGCCGGCATGGTCGCGCGCGCCCGCATGCGACATGGCCTGACCGTCGAGCCGCAGCTCGGTTCGGTGGGTGCCGCGCTCAGCGTGGTGCTGTTCATCTGCCTGGGTGTGCTGCTCAGCGCCGACGGCTTGCTGGCGCTGTGGCCGTGGGTGCTGACGATCATTGCGGTGCGCCTCGCCGGCAAAGGCGCCGCGGTGGCGCTGCTGGCGCGGCCCAGCGGTCTGGGCTGGCGCCAATCGGCGGCGTTGACGCTGGCGCTGCAGCCGATGAGCAGCCTCGCGGTGCTGCTGGCGGCCGACACCTTTGACTGGGCCTCACAACTCGCGGCCGTCGATCGCCCGGTGCTGCAAGCGCTGCTGGTCGCCACCGCGCTGATGCAGCTCACCGGCCCGCTGTGGACCACGCTTGCGCTCAAACGCGTCGCCTGCGAAAGCAATGCCGAATGAGCCTCGCTGCCTTCACCCTGTCGCAACCGCTGACCATCGGCGTCGAGCTCGAACTGCAGCTCGTCAGCACCCACGATTTCGATCTAGCACCGCAGGCCGAAGACCTGCTGCGCGTGCTGCACAAGCACACCGGCGCGTGGGACGTGAAGCCAGAGATCACCCGCAGCATGATCGAGATCGGCACCTCCATCCAGCGCGAGCATGGGCCGCTGCTGGCCGAGCTGCACGACCTGCGCCGCCAGCTTTCCGACGGCGCGCGCAAGCTCAACATCGCCATTGCCGGGGGCGGCACGCACCCTTTCCAGCACTGGAGCGCCCAGCAGATCTTTCCGACCGAGCGCTTCCGCTACATCAGCGAGCTGTACGGCTACCTGGCCAAGCAGTTCACGGTGTTCGGCCAGCACGTGCACGTGGGCTGCGAGGACGGTGACACCGCGCTGTGGCTGCTGCATGCGCTGTCGCGCTACGTGCCGCATTTCATCGCACTGTCGGCCTCGTCGCCGTTCGTTCAGGGCGCGGACACCGGCTTCGACTCGGCGCGGCTGAACTCAGTGTTCGCCTTCCCGCTGTCGGGCCGCGCACCGTTCGTGTTGGGCTGGGACGAGTTCGGCACCTACTTCGACAAGATGGCCAGCACCGGCGTCGTGCAGTCGATGAAGGACTTCTACTGGGACATCCGCCCCAAGCCCGAATACGGCACCATCGAATTGCGTG
>JBGQEX010000163.1:0-9044 GCA_041496605.1 Piscinibacter sp. | reverse complement strand
GCCTCAACTGGCGCGCCAACTCCTGCACCTGCTCGAAGTGATCGACCGCCGCCACCTCCGGCACCTCCAGCCACAGCTCGCGCGCTTGGCGCGGCATGGCCTGCAGCAGACCACGCAGCCGGGCGGCGAAGGCACTGTCCGACAGTGACGCGTTGGACAGGTTGATGCAGCGCGGCAGGCCATCGTGTTCGATCTCGCTCAGCGCGATCTCGACGGCGCGCTCATCGATGGTGGCAGTGAGGTGGCTGCGCTTTGCCAGCGGCAGCCAGCGCGCGGCCGTCTCGAACGGACCCTGCAACGCGAGTTGCATGCGCAGCGGGCACTCCAGGTGCACGAGCTGGCGCTGTGCGTCGATGACCGGGAAGCTGACCAGTCGCACGCGGCCGTGCATGAGCGCGTCGCCGATGCGCTGGCGCCATGCGCCCTCGCCCATCATCGTCGGGTCGGGCAGTTCGCCGGCGCCGTCGCCGATGGTGCCCAATTCGACAGCGAACGCGCCGTGGCTTTCGGCGCGCGCCAATGCCGCGTCCGCCGCGCTCATGACCTGTGCGACATGGCGGTCGCGCCGCATCTCGACCGCACCGACCGCGATGCCGATGCCCGCTCCGAACGCCGGCAGCACCACGCGCAGGGCTTCGTTCACCGCTTGCGCCGTCTCCAGCGCGACGCCGCCCACCGGCAGGCACAGCGCGAAGTCGGAACCGTTCAAGCGGCCCAGGTGACAGCCCGGAACGCGTTGCGTGTACGCCTGCAATGCCTGGGCGATGGCACCGATCATGCGGTCGGTGGCCACGTGGCCGAGATGGCGGTTGACGCTGCCCAGTTCGAGCACGCGCAGCAGTACCAGGCCGCCCTCGGGCGTGCCGTCTTCACGCTGTAGCGAGGCCGCAAGCTGCCCCATGAAATGCTTGCGGTTCGACAGGCCGGTCAAGGCGTCGGAGTGCGCCTGCTGGCGCAACGATTCGACTTGCGCCGCCTGCGCGTCGAAGATCAGCTTGAGCCGCGCCACCATCGTGTTCATGGCGCGCGTGAGTCGCTGCAACTCGGGCACGCTCGATTCGGGGACCGTCACGAACTCGCCGTTGACCAGCGACTGCGCCTGCCCCACGGCGCGGTCCAGCGGCTTGCGGATGCGCGCCACGACGCGCAGCGCCACCAGCGCCGCCACCAGGCCGATCAGCGCCAGCACAGTCGCCGAGCGCACGCTGGCCTGCCACAGGTCGTCGTGCGCGAAGGCCGTGTTGCTGATCACCAGCAAGGAACCGAGCGCGCGCCAGCCATCGGAAACCTGCGCCACACCCGGCGCGGAATCGATGGGCAGCAGCGAAACGAACCAGGCCGGCGCTTGGCTCGGCGCCGGCGCGGCTTCGCGCGAAAAGAGCACTTGGCCGTCGGTGGCGCTGAAGCGGATCTGCCGGTAGAAGCCGGTGTCGAATTGCGCTGCCATCAGCAGCTCCATCAGCTGCGGGTCGCCCTTTTGCTGCGACAGCGCGAGCGCCAGCGAGGCCGCGTTGTCGTTGTTCTTCAGGCGCAGCTGGGTCTGCAGCGTCTCGCGTGCCGAACTGATGCTGACGCCGACGCTGCCGGCGAACGCCAGCAGCAAGGTGCCGAGCAGCAAGAGCCAGATCTGACGGATCAGCGACATGTGGCATCCCTCGTGTTCATTGAAAACCCTCGGCACGAGCCTTGGAAAGCACCTCGCGCCAACGCGACAGGCGTTCCACCGGGTCGCCGGCGCTCTGCACCCCCACCCCCTGCCACAAGCCTTCGCCGTTGAAGCTGAACACCGGCACCAGGTCGGACCGGCGCGACGCCGGACGCACCTCGGTGATGAGGTTGTCGAGGATCAGCGGCTCGGCCCCTGCCGAGGCGTAGTAGGCCAGAACCATGTGGGCCTGCACAGCGCCGCCGGTGCCGCCGATCTGCGCGCGCACGTAGACCAGGCGCAGCCGTTGCACCGGCATGCCCAGCGCCAGCAGGCTGAAGTACTTGCCGATGGCGAAGTCCTCGCAATCGCCGGCGCCCTTGTCGAGCATCTCCACCGGGCTCGCCCAGTAATCGACCTGGCCCCAGATGTCGATGTCTTCGCGCGCGAGCACACGGCGGTTGAAGAACTGGTTCACCGCCTGCAGCTTGCCATCGTCGTCCTGCCCGGCTGCAGCAATGAGCGTGGCCTGCAAGGCACGCACGCCGGCGATCGCCCGCGGCCCTTGCTTCTGTGCCGCGGCGAGCATCCGTTCGGAGTCCCAGGCGAGCGGGTGCAGCGCGCTGAGCGACAGACACGCAATGAGCAGGCGCGGCAGCCATACCCTCAGCGCTTGCCACCAAGCTGCGCCCAGGCACGATGCGCCGGCCCCTGAACGGGTCGGCACACGAAGGGCTGAAACGCAAGGGGAGGCGTGCTGCACAGATTCAAAGGGCCAACGAGTTGTTGTCGTCTTCGCGCGAGCTGACTTGAATCTTGATTCGCGTTCGGACCCGCTCGTGCAGCGTGATGCGCGTCATGCGCAAACGGGCATTCCAACACGCACCGACGCGCGCCGTGGTTTCGAGTTCGTGAACTGGCACACGCTCACTGCGGAATAGCGCGCGCCGCCCCCTGTTCGGAGGGAGCGTCGCGCAGCGCCGCCGCATACACTCGCGCCCGTATCCACGAAACCATGGACTGGGGCAAACGCTTGCGCCATCGCGCCGCCGGCTGATAGTCCCCGCTCACACTGAACCAACATGCGATTCAAGACCTCTGCCACCTTCGCCGCGCTGGCACTGCTGCTGCCGGCGACGCAGGCCGTGGCACAGAGCACCGACGTGCTCAAGGCCGCCGCCGAGAAGGCGGTGCTGACGAACCCCGAGGTCACTGCACGTTTCAATGCCTACCGTGCCGCCATCGATGCAGTGGACATCGCGCGCGCGGCCTATCGCCCCAGGCTGGACCTGTCGGCCAGCGTGGGGCGCGACAGTGACCGCATCACCTCGCGCTCGCCCGAATCGCAGTCGCTGAACCGCAATGGCACGAGCCTTGCGCTGACCCAGCTGTTGTGGGACGGGCTGGGTACGCAGCGCGACGTGGAACGCGTCGGGCACGAGCGGCTGACGCGCTACTTCGAACTGCTGGACGTGACCGAACAGACCGCGCTCGAAGCCGCGCGCGCCTACTACGACGTGCAACGCTTCCGCCGCTTGGTGCAGCTGGCCGAAGACAACTACGTCCAGCACAAGTACGCCACGCTGCAAATCCAGTCGCGCTTCAAGGCCGGCGTGGGCCGCGGCGTCGACCTCGAGCAGGCCAACGCGCGGCTGGCGCTGGCCGAGTCGAACCTCGGCACCGAGGTGGCCAACCTGCACGACGTGACGGCGCGCTACGCGCGCATCATCGGCGAGGCGCCGCCGAGGCAGCTTCCCGTGGTGCCACCGTTGCGCAACGCGCTTCCCGCCAGCGCCGACGAAGCGATGAACGCCGCCATCCGGCAAAACGCCAGCGTCAGCGCCAGCATCGAGAGCCTGCGCGCCGCCCGCGCTGCCGCACAGCAACGCGAGGCGGTCTACCAGCCGCGCGTCGAGGCACGCGTGCGCAGCGGCACCGGCCACAATTTCGACGGCATCCGCGACCAGCAACGCGACAGCACGGCCGAGATCGTGCTGAACTGGAACCTCTACAACGGCGGCGCGGACCAGGCGCGCGTGCGCCAGCAGGTCAACCTGGTCAACCAGGCGACCGACCTTCGCGACAAGACCTGCCGCGACACACGGCAGACCAGCGCCGTCGCGTTCAACGACACGCGCAAGCTGGTGGAGCAATTGGAATACCTCGACCGCAACACCTTGGCGATCGAGAAGGCTCGCGATGCGTATCGGCAGCAGTTCGACATCGGCCAACGCAGTCTGCTCGACCTGTTGAACGCAGAGAACGAGCTCTACACCGCCAAGCGCGCCTACGCCAACGCCGAAGTCGACCTCGGCATCGCCTACGTGCGCACGCATGCGGCGATGAACCAGCTCACCACGCAATTGGGGCTGGCACGCATCGACCACGCCGCCACCGACGCCGCCGCTTGGGCCGCCGGCGACGATGCCCCGGGGCGCTGCCCGATCATCACCCCCGAGGTCATGAGCATCGACCGCGCGGAACTCGACGCGCGGGCTCAGCGCATCGCCGCCACGGTGGCCACGCCACCGGCGCCCGCGCCGCAGGGCGCGCCACCGCGCAAGCCCTGACGGCACGTCGGCCGGTCAGGGTCTGTTCACGCCAAATACGTGCCCACGCCGGTGCCTGGCAGGCCACAGGGCAAGGCGTGGGCGAGGCGGTGTGCCTTCGGCACACAACGAGTCCGCAACGACGCCCTGTGGCCTGCCAGGCACCGGCCCTGCGGGTGATCTCAGGAAACGCTCTCCCTCCGCGTTGCAAATGCTCGACGTGGGAAATACCACGTCTACGCTTTGCGCCTCGATGGAGAGCGTTTCCCGAGTCACGTGGGCACGTATTTGGTGTCAACAGACCCTAGCGCTTGACCGGCGGAAGATCGGTACACGCGCCTTCGAACGCTTCGCCGGCGAGGCCGATGGTTTCGCCGAGCGTGGGGTGCGGGTGGATCGTCTTGCCGATGTCCACGGCGTCGGCGCCCATCTCGATGGCCAGCGCGATCTCGCCGATCATGTCGCCGGCATGCGTGCCGACGATGCCGCCGCCGACGATGGCGTGGCTGTCTTCGTCGAACAGCAGCTTCGTGAAGCCTTCGTCGCGCCCGTTGGCGATGGCGCGCCCGGAGGCGCTCCACGGGAACAGCCCCTTCCTGACCTTCTGGCCGCTGGCTTTCGCTTCGTCTTCGGTCACGCCGACCCAGGCCACTTCGGGGTCGGTGTAGGCCACGCTCGGAATCACGCGCGCGTCGAATTCCGCTTTGTGGCCGGCCGCGACCTCGGCCGCCACATGCGCCTCGTGCGTCGCCTTGTGCGCGAGCATCGGCTGGCCGACGATGTCGCCGATGGCAAAGATGTGCGGCACGTTGGTGCGCATCTGCACGTCCACCGGAATGAAGCCGCGCTCGCCGACCAGCACGCCGGCCTTCTCGGCGCCAATGCGCTTGCCGTTGGGCACGCGCCCCACCGCCTGCAGCACCAGGTCGTACAGCTGAGGCTCCTTCGGTGCGTTCTCACCCTCGAAGCGAACCAGGATGCCATCCGCCGTGGCTTCGCCGCCGACCGTCTTGGTCTTGAGCATGATGTTGTCGAAGCGCGGTGCGTTCATCTTCTGCCACACCTTCACCAGGTCGCGGTCGGCGCCGAGCATCAGGTTGTCGAGCATCTCGACCACGTCGAGCCGCGCACCGAGCGTGGAATACACCGTGCCCATTTCGAGCCCGATGATGCCGCCGCCGACGACCAGCATGCGCTTGGGTTGCTGGCGCAGTTCGAGCGCGCCGGTGGAGGTGACGACGCGCGGATCGTCCTTCGGCAGGAAGGGCAGCTTCACCGCCTCGGAGCCGGCCGCGATGATGGCTTGCTTGAAGCGAATGGTCTGGGCCTTGCCGTCGCTCATCGTCACCTTGAGATGGAACGGGTCGACGAATTCGCCGTTGCCTTGCACCACGGTGACCTTGCGCATCTTGGCCATCGCGGCGAGGCCGCCGGTCAGCTTGCCGACGACCTTTTCCTTGTGCTTGAGTAGCTTGCCGAGGTCCACTGCCGGCGCAGCGAAGGTGATGCCGTAGGCGTCGAAGTGCTTCACTTCGTCCATCACCGCGGCCACGTGCAACAGTGCCTTCGACGGAATGCAGCCGACGTTCAGGCACACGCCGCCGAGTGTGGGAAAACGCTCGACCATGACGGTCTTGAGCCCGAGGTCGGCCGCGCGGAAAGCCGCCGAGTAGCCACCCGGGCCGGCGCCGAGAACCAGCATGTCGCACTCGACGTCGGCACCGCCCGCGTACTGCGCGGCCGGTGGCGCGGCTTGGGGCGCAGCCGCGGGCGCGGACACCGGCTGGGCTGGCGCCGGCGAGGCTGCGGATGCGGTCGGCGCGGCACCCTCGGCGTCCAACGTCAGGATCAGCGTGCCTTCGTTGACCGTATCGCCGACCTTGACCCTCAACTCCTTCACGATGCCGGTGTGAGACGACGGGATCTCCATCGAAGCCTTGTCGCTCTCGACCGTGATCAGCGACTGCTCGGCCTTCACGCTGTCGCCGGGCTTGACCAGCAGCTCGATGATCGCCACGTCCTTGAAGTCGCCGATGTCCGGCACCTTGATGTCGATGAGGGGCATATCTACTCTTTCAACTTGATGGTGTGGGAGCGGATCGGGCCGCTCGAGTTCTTGTCGAATTCACAGCCGGCGCGCACGCCCAGCTCGGCCAGTTCGCGCGCCGATTTCAGCTTGTCGAAGGCCGCATAGATGGCACCCAGCGCGAACGCTCGGCCGGTGCCGATGCCCCAGAAGCGGTCGAACTCGAATACCTCGCGGTACGAGTAGACGCCGAAGACGCCGGCCGGATTGGCGATCAGCGCGGTGAACTGCGAGCTCTCGTACGGGTCCGCGTCTTCTTCCTTGGGATTGAGGAAGAAGCTCTCCTTGAGCTTCGGGTGCAGCCTGAGAAAGGTGTCGAACACCTCGTCGCGCGAGTGCAGCTTCAACTCGCCGGGCGCGAGGCCGCTCAGCGCGCGACGCAGCACGGGAAAGTGCGCCGTCGTGCCCGACATGCCGATCCACGAGTCGCCGACCTTGAACAGCTTCTCGTTGGCCTCGTAGCCGTGTGCGAGCCGCGTGTCGCCGAAGGTCACGAGGCTGTCGCCGGCGATCGCCACCTGGCCGTTCTTGCGTACCACCACCACCGTGGTCATGGTTGCGCGCTCGTCAGAGCAACACGCGGCGGAAGTCGGCGAGGATCTGCCCGAGGTACGCGTTGAAGCGCGCCGCGGACGCACCGTCGATCACGCGATGGTCCCAGCTCAGGCTGAGCGGCAGCATCAGCCGCGGCTGGAACGCCTTGCCGTCCCACACCGGCTCGATGCTGCTCTTGCACACACCGAGGATGGACACTTCAGGTGCGTTGATGATCGGCGTGAAGTAGCGCCCGCCAATGCCGCCGAGCGACGAGATCGAGAAGCAGCCGCCGGTCATCTCCGCCGGACCGAGCTTGCCGTCGCGCGCCTTCTTCGCGAGTTCGCTCATCTCCTGCGAGATCTGCAGCACGCCCTTCTTGTCGGCGTCCTTGATCACCGGAACCATCAGGCCGTTGGGCGTGTCGGCGGCGAAGCCGATGTGGAAGTACTGCTTGAGCACGATCTGCTCGCCGTCGATCGAGGCATTGAACTCGGGGAACTTCTTCAGCGCCGCGACGCAGGCCTTGATCAGGAACGCCAGCATCGTGACCTTGATGCCGCTCTTCTCGTTCTCTCGGTTGAGCTGGACGCGGAAGGCTTCGAGATCGGTGATGTCGGCGTCGTCGTGGTTGGTGACGTGCGGGATCAGCACCCAGTTGCGGTGCAGATTGGCGCCGCTGATCTTCTTGATGCGCGACAGGTCGCGGCGTTCGACCGGGCCGAACTTGGCGAAGTCGACTTGCGGCCAGGCCAAGAGGCCGGGGAACGCGCCGCCGGCGGCGGCCGCGGGTGCCTTGGCGGACTGTGCCTTGGTCTGCACGTTGCCGGCCATCACGCCCTTCACGAAGCCGTTCACGTCGTCGTGCGTGATGCGGCCCTTCGGCCCGGTGCCCTTCACTTCGTCGAGCGGCACGCCGAGTTCGCGCGCCAGCTTGCGGATGCTGGGCGACGCGTGCGGCAAGCTGCCCTTGGGCGCGGTCGGCTCGTGCGCCGGCAAGGCTGCCGTCGGCGCGACGCGCTCTGCCGCATGGGCGGGCGCCGGTGCGGCGCTCGCCGGTGCGACGGCCGCACCGGCCCCTCCCGCGGCCTCGACGATCGCCAGCACGCTGCCCTTGCTGACCTTGTCACCGACCTTGACCTTCAACTCCTTCACGACCCCGGCGTGCGACGACGGGATCTCCATCGACGCCTTGTCGCTTTCGACCGTGACCAGGCTTTGCTCGGCCTTGATCGTGTCACCGGGCTTGATGAAAACCTCGATCACCGCCACTTCGTCGAAGTCGCCGATGTCGGGAACAAGCACCTCGACCGGCCCCGTGCTGGGCGCCGGTGCCGGGGCCGCCTCAGCGGCGGCAGGCGTCGCCGCCGTGGTCGCCGGCGCAGGAGCGGAAGCGGGCGCGGCCGCCCCCTCGGTCTCCAGCGTCAACAACAGCGAGCCCTCGCCTACCTTGTCGCCGATCTTGACCTTCATCGCCTTCACCACGCCCGCATGCGACGACGGAATCTCCATCGACGCCTTGTCGGACTCGACCGTGATCAACGACTGCTCGGCCTTGACGCTGTCCCCCGGCTTGACCAGCAGCTCGATGATCTCGACGTCCTTGAAGTCACCGATGTCCGGGACCTTGACTTCGACCAATGCCATGTTCTTGTCTCCGCGTTTCTTGTTCGCTCAGGCGTAAAGCGGGTTGATCTTGTCGGCCTTGATGCCGTATTTCTTGATGGCTTCGGCGACCTTCGCGGCCGGCACGGTGCCTTCGTCGGCCAGCGCCTTCAGCGCCGCGACCACGATGTAGTGCCGGTTGACCTCGAAGTGCTCGCGCAGCTTGCTGCGGAAGTCGCTGCGGCCGAAGCCGTCGGTGCCGAGCACCTTGTAGCTGCGTCCCTTCGGAATGAAGGCGCGGATCTGCTCGGCGTAGTTCTTCATGTAGTCGGTCGACGCGATCACCGGCCCGGCATACTTGTCGAGCTGCTGCGCGACGAAGGGCACGCGCGGCGCGCTCGTAGGGTGCAGCAGGTTCCAGCGTTCGGCGTCCTGGCCGTCGCGGGCGAGCTCGTTGAAGCTCGGGCAGCTCCAGATGTTGGCGGCCACGCCCCAGTCGTTTTCGAGCAGCGCCTTGGCGGCGATGCTCTCGCGCAGGATCGTGCCCGAGCCCAACAGGTTGACGCGCAGCGTCTTCTTTGCGCCTTCCTCGAGCAGGTACATGCCCTTGATGATCTGCTCTTCG
>JBGQEX010000162.1:0-9092 GCA_041496605.1 Piscinibacter sp. | reverse complement strand
GGCCACAGGGCTAGGCGCGGGTGAGGCCGTGTGCCTTCGGCACACAACGAACCCGCAACGACGCCCTGTGGCCTGCCAGGTGCCGGCCCTTCGGGTGATCTCAGGAAACGCTCTCCCTCCGCGTTGCAAATGCTCGACGTGGGAATCCCCACGTCTGCGCCTTGCGCCTTGATGGAGAGCGTTTCCTGAGTCACGTGGGCATGCATTCAGTGCGGACAGACCCTAGGGCCGCCCCGGTGGAAACCCGCGATTTTAAGGGTCGGATGACATAATTCGCCGCATGACGATCACCATCAAGACCGCGGCCGACGTGGAACGCATGCGCATCGCGGGCAAGCTCGCCTCCGAAGTGCTGGACATGCTGACGCCCCACGTGAAGCCTGGCATCACCACCGACCAGCTCGACAAGCTCGCTTACGACCACATCGTCAACGTGCAACAGGCCGTGCCGGCGCCGTTGAACTACGCCCCGCCCGGCTACACGCCCTACCCGAAGTCGATCTGCACCTCGATCAACCACCAGGTCTGCCACGGCATTCCGAACGACCGGCCGCTGAAGAACGGCGACATCGTCAACATCGACGTCACCGTCATCAAGGACGGCTGGCACGGCGACACCAGCCGCATGTTCATCGTCGGCGAGGGCTCGATCGCCGCCAAACGCCTGTGCAGCTTCACCTACGAAGCCATGTGGAAGGGCATCGTCAAGGTCAAGCCAGGCGCGCGGCTGGGCGACATCGGCCACGCGATCCAGACCTTTGCCGAGAACAACGGCTTCTCGGTCGTGCGCGAGTTCTGCGGCCACGGCATCGGACTGAAATTCCACGAAGAGCCGCAGGTGCTGCACTACGGCCGCCCCGGCACGCTCGAAGAACTGGTGCCCGGCATGGTGTTCACGATCGAACCGATGATCAACGCCGGCAAGCGCGACATCCGCGAGATGGGCGACGGCTGGACCATCGTCACCAAAGACCGTTCTCTGTCAGCGCAGTGGGAGCACACCATCCTTGTTACCGACACCGGCTACGAGGTGTTGACGCTGTCGGCCGGCAGCCCGCCTGCGCCGGTCTTCGTGACCGGCCACGCCACAGCGACAAGCCTCGCCTGAAATGTCGGCCCCCACGTCGCTTCGCTCCTGCCCCCCGAGGGGGTGCTCAGCCGCCTTGAGGCGGCTCGGCGCCGGCTGAATGTCCGCCGTTCCCGAGGTTCGTGCCGACGCGCGCCCGAAGCGCAGCGTCAGCGAACTTCGCTCGCGCTTTCGACAGGGCAAGACCGCGTTGCTCGACCATTTCCGCGAATCGCGCGCCACCTCCCCGTCGGCGACGCGGCTGCTGCGAGCGCTGACCAAGCACGTCGACCAGACCTTGCTCGACCTGTGGGAACACGCGCTGATGCCGCCCGGCGCCGCGCTGCTGGCGGTGGGCGGCTACGGCCGCGGCGAGCTATTCCCGCACTCCGATGTCGACGTGCTGGTGCTGCTGCCGCCCGATCTCGCGCATGCCAACGACGCGCTGAAATCGTCGATCGAAGGCTTCATCACCGCCTGCTGGGACATCGGGCTGGAAATCGGCTCCAGCGTGCGCACCATCGATGAATGCATCGAGGAAGCCGAACGCGACGTGACGGTGCAGACCGCACTGCTCGAGTCGCGCTACCTGTGCGGGTCGCGCCGCGTGTTCAACGCATTCCGCCGCGCCAACATGCAGGCAATGGACGCCAAGGCCTTCCTGCGCGCCAAGACGCTGGAGATGAGCCAGCGCCACCAGAAGTTCGAAGACACGCCCTACTCGCTGGAGCCGAACTGCAAGGAAAGCCCCGGTGGCCTGCGCGACCTGCAGTTGGTGATCTGGGTGGCGCGGGCGGCGGGCATCGGCAAGAACTGGAACGAGCTGGCGGCCAAGGGGCTGATCACGGCGTTCGAGGTCAAGCAGCTGCAGCGCAACGAAGGCCTGCTCAAGCTCATTCGTGCGCGGCTGCACACGGTGGCGGGCCGGCGCGAAGACCGGCTGGTGTTCGACCTGCAGACCGCCGTCGCCGAGAGCTTCGGCTACCAGGCCACCAAGGGCCAGCGCGCGTCGGAAGTGCTGATGCGGCGCTACTACTGGGCGGCCAAGGCCGTGGCGCAGCTGAACCAGATCCTGATGCTCAACATCGAGGAACGCATCAACGGGTTGCAAGACGCGCCGATGCGTCCGATTACGACCAAGTTCCTCGAGCGCGGCGGCATGCTCGAGGTGGCCAGCGACGACCTCTACGAACGCGACCCGCACGCCATCCTCGAAACCTTCCTGACCTACCAGACCTCGCTCGGCCCCAAGGGCCTGTCGGCGCGCACGCTGCGCGCGCTGTACAACGCCCGCGAGCTGATGAACGGCGAGTGGCGGCACGATCCGGTGAACCGCGCCACGTTCATGAAGATGCTGCAGGCGAGCGAGGGCCAGACGCACGCCTTCCGGCTGATGAACCAGACCTCGGTGCTGGGTCGCTACCTGTGGGTTTTCCGGCGCATCGTCGGGCAGATGCAGCACGACCTGTTCCACGTCTACACGGTCGACCAGCACATCCTGATGGTGCTGCGCAACGTGCGCCGCTTCTTCATTCCGGAGCATGCGCACGAGTACCCGTTCTGCTCGCAGCTGGCGGCGCAATGGGACAAGCCGTACATCCTCTACATCGCCGCGCTGTTCCACGACGTTGCCAAGGGCCGCGGCGGCGACCACTCCGACCTGGGCGCCCGCGAAGTGCGGCGCTTCTGCCGCGACCACGACATCGAGCGCGACGATGCCGCGCTGATCGAGTTCCTCGTCAAGGGCCACCTGACGATGTCGCGCATCGCGCAGAAGGAAGACCTGTCCGACCCCGACGTCATCGAAAGCTTCGCCAAGCTCGTGGGCACCGAGCCGCGCCTGACCGCGCTGTACCTGCTGACCGTGGCCGACATCCGCGGCACCAGCCCGAAGGTGTGGAATGCCTGGAAGGGCAAGCTGCTCGAAGACCTGTACCGCCTGACGCTGCGCGCTCTGGGCGGCGCGCGGCCGAACATGGACGCCGAGATCGAGGCGCGCAAGCAGGAAGCGCGGCACACGCTGAACCTGTACTCGCTGCTGCCCGGCACCGAGGCCGCGCTATGGAAGACGCTGGAGATCAGCTATTTCGCGCGCCACGACGCCGGCGACATCGCCTGGCATGCACGCTCGCTGTACCGCTTCGTCGAAACGCAGGTGCCGGTGGTGCGCGCGCGCCTGTCGTCGCTCGGCGAAGGTCTGCAGGTGGTGGTGTATTCGCCCGACCGGCCCGATCTGTTCGCGCGCATCTGCGGCTACTTCGACGGCGCCGGCTTCAACATCCTCGACGCCAAGGTGCACACGACCAAGGCCGGCTATGCGCTCGACACCTTCCAGATCATCAGCCCGACGCTGGAACACCATTACCGCGACGTGATCTCGCTGGTCGAGACACAACTTGCGCAGGCGCTGAGCGCGACCGGCCCCTTGCCGGAGCCGAGCCGAGGCCGCATCTCGCGGCGCGTGAAGTCGTTCCCGATCACGCCGCGCGTCACACTGCGCCCCGACGAGCGGGCGCAACGCTGGCTGCTCGGCGTGTCCACCAGCGACCGCTCGGGCCTGCTCTATGCGATTGCGCGCGTGCTGGCGCGCCACCATATCAACCTGCAGCTCGCCAAGATCACGACGCTGGGCGAGCGGGTCGAAGACACCTTCCTGATCGACGGTTCGGCGTTGCAGCAGAACAAGGCGCAACTCGAGATCGAGAGCGAACTGCTGGACGCAATCACGCCGTAGGCGTGATTGCGTCCAGCAATTCGCTTCCGCGTGGTCACACTGCTCCCCCGAGCCCCCTCCGCGAGGGGGCTCCAGCATGGATCACGAGCCGGCCTGAAGGCCGGCCCTTGCCCGCGACAATAGGATCATGTCCCTTGTCACCATCACTGCCGCCGACGCGATCCAACGGCTTGACAGCTTCGATGCGCTGATCGACGCGCGCTCCGAGAGTGAATTCGCGGAGGACCGCCTGCCCGGCGCCGTCAACTGGCCCAGCCTCACCGACGAAGAGCGCAGGCTGGTCGGTACCGAATACAAGCAGGTCTCGCCCTTCGTTGCGAAGAAGCGCGGCGCGGCGCTGGTGGCGCGCAACATCGCGGCCCACATTGAACGCGAGGTGCTCGACAAGCCCAAGGACTGGCAGCCGCTGGTGTACTGCTGGCGCGGCGGCAAGCGCAGCGGCTCGCTCGCGCTTGTGCTTGACCAGATCGGCTTCAAGGTGCACCTGCTCGAAGGCGGCTACCGCGAATACCGGCGCGCCGTGGTAGCCGACCTGGAACAGCTGCCGCTGCGCTTCGACTACCGCATCGTCTGCGGCAAGACCGGTTCGGGCAAGAGCCGCCTGCTGACGGCCCTCGCGCAGCAGGGCGCCCAGGTGCTCGACCTGGAGGCGCTGGCCAACCACCGCGGCTCGGTTCTCGGCCTGGTGCCGGGCAGCCCGCAGCCGAGCCAGAAGCAGTTCGACTCGCGGGTGTGGAACGCGCTTCGACACTTCGATCCGGCGCGCGTCGTGTGGGTGGAAAGCGAAAGCAAGAAGGTCGGCGAGCTGCGCGTGCCCGAGTCCCTGATCGAGCGCATGCGTGCCGCGCCGTGCCTGCACGTCGAATTGCCACTCGAAGCGCGCGTGGCGCTGCTCATGGAGGACTACGACTTCTTCGTCAAGGATGTGCCGGCGTTCTGCGAGCGGCTTGACGCGCTGCGCGCGTTGCGCGGCAACGAGGTCGTCAAGGCGTGGCAGGAGGCCGCCCAGGCCGGACGAATCGAGAGCGTCGTGCGGGACTTGCTGGTCACGCACTACGACCCGACGTACCTGCAGTCGATGCAACGCAACTTTGCGGGCTTCGCCGCGGCCGAACTGATCGAGCCTACCGATGGATCCCGCGAAGTGCTGGCTTTGTCGGCTCAGCGTCTGGCGTCTTGAACACGTCATCCCGGCGAATGCCGGGATGACAGCCTGGTTCAGCCCATGTGCAACCCACCGTTGACCGAGAAATCCGCCCCGGTCGCGAACCCGGATTCGTCCGACGCCACCCACGACACTATCGACGCGATGTCGTCCGGCGTACCCAGGCGCTTGACCGGAATTCCGGCGACGATCTTGTCGAGCACGTCTTGCCTGATCGACTTGACCATGTCGGTGGCGATGTAGCCCGGCGACACAGTGTTCACCGTCACGCCCTTGGACGCCACTTCCTGCGCCAGCGCCATCGTGAAGCCGTGCATGCCGGCCTTGGCGGCTGAGTAGTTGGTCTGGCCGAACTGGCCCTTCTCGCCGTTCACCGAGCTGATGTTGACGATGCGGCCCCAGCCCTTTTCCAGCATGTCGTCGATGACCTGCTTGGTCACGTTGAACAGGCTCGTCAGGTTGGTTTCGATCACCGCATCCCAGTCAGCGCGGGACATCTTGCGGAATACGCCGTCGCGCGTGATGCCGGCATTGTTGACCAGCACGTCGATGGATCCGTGCTCGGCCTTCGTCTTCTGGAACGCAGCGACCGTCGAATCCCAGTCGCCGACATTGCCGACCGAGGCGTAGAACGTGTAGCCGAGCGCCTTCTGCTCGTCGATCCACTTGGTGAAGTCGCGGCTCGGGCCACAGCCGGCGATTACCTTGAACCCGTCTTTGTGCAGGCGCTGGCACATCGTGGTGCCGATGCCGCCCATGCCGCCGGTAACGTACGCTGTCTTCTGTGCCATTTTGTGTACTCCTTCGTTTGCTCATGACGCGGTTGCCGATGCCCCTAGCGTGGTCGCGAGAGGCGGTCGGGTCAATCGGGTTCCCCCGAACGATGTGGGTTTTAGCGCTCGACGGTCAGTGCAACCCCCATGCCACCGCCGATGCACAGCGAGGCAATGCCCTTCTTCGCGTCGCGACGCTGCATTTCGTGCAGCAGCGTCACCAAAATGCGGCAGCCGGATGCACCGATCGGGTGACCGATGGCGATGGCGCCACCATTGACGTTGACCTTGCTGGTGTCCCAACCCATTTCCTTGTGCACCGCACAGGCCTGCGCGGCGAAGGCTTCGTTGATTTCGAGCAAGTCGAGGTCGGCGGCCTTCCAGCCCGCGCGCTGCAGCGCGCGCTGCGACGCAGGCACCGGCCCCATGCCCATGTAGGCCGGGTCGAGCGCAGCCGATGAGTAACTGGCGATGCGTGCCAGCGGCGTCAGCCCCAGCTGATCGGCCTTCTTCGCGGACATGACGACCACCCCGGCAGCGCCGTCGTTCAAGCCCGACGCGTTGCCCGCCGTGACGCTGCCCGCCTTGTCGAACGCGGGGCGCAAGCCGGCCAGCGCGTCGGCGTTGGTCTTGCGGTTGATGAACTCGTCGTTGGCGAAGACGATGGGGTCGCCCTTCTTCTGCGCGATGCTGAACGCAACGATCTCGTCCTTGAAGCGGCCGGCGTCCTGCGCCGCCGCGGCCTTCTGCTGCGACGCGAGCGCCAGCGCATCCTGGTCGGCGCGGCTCACGCCGTACTTCTTCGCGACGTTCTCGGCGGTGACTCCCATGTGGTACTGGTTGTAGACGTCCCACAGGCCGTCGATGATCATCGAATCGACCAGCTTCCAGTCGCCCATGCGCTGGCCGTCGCGCGATCCCGGCAGCACGTGCGGGCTCATGCTCATGCTCTCCTGGCCGCCGGCGATGACGATCTCGGAGTCGCCGTCACGGATGGCCTGCGCCGCCAGCATCACCGCCTTCAGGCCCGAGCCGCAGACCTTGTTGATGGTCATCGCCGGCACGCCCTGGGGCAGCCCGCTCTTGATCACCGCCTGGCGCGCCGGGTTCTGGCCGGCGCCGGCCTGCAGCACCTGGCCGAGGATCACCTCGCTCACCTGCTCGCCGCTGAGCTTGGCGCGCTTGAGCAGTTCGACGATCACGGCGGCGCCGAGTTCGGGCGCCGGGGTCTTGGCGAGGGTGCCACCGAACTTGCCGACGGCAGTGCGGGTGGCGGCAACGATCACGATATCGGTCATGTCAGGCTCCTGAAATCAAGAATAGAAACGAATGAGGGGTCAAGCCTTCTGCTTGACGTAGCGGCCCGGTGCGGGTTCGATGGCCTTGTACTTGCGGTTGCCGAGCGATTTGGGCGCTGCAATTTGCTTGCCTGCATGGCCTTGCAGCCACGCGGCCCAGTCGGTCCACCAGCTTCCCGGTTGCTCCTTTGCCTTGGCGAACCATTGGGTCGGGTCGCCGGGCACGGCGCCGTTGCCGGCGATCCAGTGGCTGCGCTTGTTCTTGGCCGGCGGATTGATCACGCCGGCGATGTGACCCGAGGCGCCGAGCATGAAGCGCGTCTTGCCTTTGAGCGCCTGCGTGCTGCGGTAGGCACCCTGCCACGGAACGATGTGGTCCTCGCGCGAGGCGTAGACATAGGCCGGCGCACCGATCGCTCCGAGGTCGACCGCCTCGCCGCACACGCTCAGCCGGCCGGGCTCGATCAGCTTGTTTTCGAGGTAGGTGTTGCGCAGGTACCAGACGAACATCGGCCCCGGCAGGTTGGTGCTGTCGCTGTTCCAGTACAGCAGGTCGAACGGCGGCGGCGTCTCGCCTTTCAGGTAGTTGCCGACCACGTAGTTCCACACCAGGTCGTTGGGGCGCAGGAAGCTGAACGTCGACGCGAGCTCATGGCCCTTGAGCAGGCCACCGCCGCTGGGGCTGTTCGGCCCGAGCGTCATTTCGCGCACCTGCACCATCGCCTCGTCGATGAACAGGTCGAGCACGCCGGTGTCGCTGAAGTCGAGGAGCGTGGTGAGCAGGGTCATGCTGGCGGCCGGCTTCTCGCCGCGCGCGGCCAGCACCGCCAGTGCGGTGGCCAAAATGGTGCCGCCAATGCAGAAGCCGAGCGTATTGACCTTGGGGGCGCCGGTGATGTCCTTGACGACGCCGATGGCGCGGATGGCCGCGTCCTGGATGTACTCATCCCAGGTGACCTGGGCCATGTTGTCGTCGGCGTTGCGCCAGCTCATGACGAACAGGCGGTGCCCTTGCGACACCGTGTAGCGGATGAACGAGTTTTCCGGCTGCAGGTCGAGGATGTAGTACTTGTTGATGCACGGCGGCACGAACAACATCGGCGTTTCGTAGACCTTGGCCGTCAGCGGTGTGTATTCGATGAGCTGGAACAGCTCGTTCTCGAACACGACGCTGCCCTCCGTCGTGGCCACGTTGCGGCCGACCTCGAACACGCTCTCGTCGGTCTGCGACACATGGCCTTGCTGGATGTCGTCCCACAGGCGCCGCAGCCCCAAGCTGATGCTTTCGCCACGCGTTTCCAAGGCCCGGCGTTGCGCTTCGGGGTTGAGCGCGAGGTAGTTGCTGGGCGAGGCCGCTTCGATCCATTGCTGCACCGCGAAGCGGATGCGCTGCTTCGTTTTCTCGTCGCCCTCCAACTGCTCGGCCATTTGCAGCAGCGTGCGCGCGTTGAGCAAGTACATCTGCGCCAGATACGCCGAGCTAGGGTTGCTGGCCCATTCCTGCGCGACGAAGCGTCGGTCGGTCAAGGCTGCGCTCGGCTTCGCGTCATTGGCAGCGGCGGGTGCCTGAAGCCGTTGCAGCGATTGATTCCACAACTCGGTCGCCTGCTTGAGATACTCGCTTTGCACTTCACTCAGCGCAGGCAGCGGCAGCGTGAGGCCCGAGGCGGCTTTCCAGACTTCACCCACCGTGGATCCGAACGCACGCGCCGCCTGTTCCGAATCGGCCTTCGACGGCACGGGAATACGTTTGCTACTCACTTGTCTCCTCGCTTTGTTCACGGTTCAGGTGTGATGCACTGCACGTTGTACGCCAGCTTGCTTACCGTGCCATGACGCCAATTTTCACATTGTAATTCATACTTTCACAATACGGCATGTACTTGGTTGCCATCGGATGGTTGTATGTCGTGCTGATGATGGCCCTCGTCGAGGCGACCAGCAGCAATGGCAGCGTGCTCGGCGCGGTCTTCACGTTCGTGCTGTATGGCGCGGTGCCGCTGGCCATCGTGATGTACCTGCTGGGAACCCCGGCGCGTCGGCGCGCGCAACGTGC
>JBGQEX010000161.1:0-9118 GCA_041496605.1 Piscinibacter sp. | reverse complement strand
CGCTTCATGCGCATGTTCGCGCCGGCGCACGAAGTCGTGCACGCTCTTGATGACGCGGCCGGCGCGCTCCGCCTGCTCGGCGATGCGCTCGGCGGCTTGCTGCAGCATATCGATGGTTTCGGCGTCGTGGGCGCCCGACTGCATCAGGTTCAGCGAGCCGGCGGCGTAGCTCGCGATCGCGGCCAGCGGCTGGTTCAGCTCGTGGCTCAGCAGCGAGGCCATCTCGCCCACGGTGGCCAGGCGCGCGGTGGCCTGCAGCCGCTCCTGCTGCTGGCGTGAGATCTCCTCGATGCGGCGCTGTTCGCTGACGTCGAGCACCGCGCTCATCCAGCCGGTGTGGTGTCCGGCGCCGTCGACCAGCGGCGCTTCGAAAATCAGCACCGCGAAGCGCTCGCCGTTCTTGCGCGTGAAGATGGTCTCGAAGCCCTCGCGTGCCGTCTGCAGTACGTTCTCGCGCGAGCGCTCGGCACCCAGGCGGATCGCCTGGCGACGGGCGTATTCGTCGGCCAGTTCGGGCGGCCAGTACGGCGGCGACTTGCGGCCCACCAGCTCGTCCATACCAAAGCCGACCATTTGGCAGAAGGCTGGGTTGACATAGGTCACGCGCCCCTGCAGGTCGCGCGCGCGCAGGCCGGTGACCAGCGAGTCTTCCATCGCCTTGCGAAAAGCCAGCGACTCGGCCAACGCGCGTTCGGCCGTGGCGCGCTTGCGCACATCGTGCACCAACAGCGCGACGACCGCACCGAGCGCCAGCGACAAGCCGAGCACCAGCGCGACGGCGAGATTGGGAATCAGCCGCGGGCCGCCGGCCACGCTGTCGAGCCGCAGCTGCAGCGTCAGTCCAGGCAGATCGATGAGCCGCTCGGACACATAGACGCCGGCGCCGTTCAGCGATCCGGCGCGGGCGAGCCGCGTGCCATCGCCTTCGACGAAGGACAGCTCGTGGCTGCGCAGGACCTCGGGTGCAACGGCTTCGCGAAGCAGGCTGTTCAGCGCGATGGTGGCGGCCATGAAGCCGTCGATCCTTCCGGCATGCAGCACCGGCATGCACACGTCAATCACCTCGACCCCGAGGCCCTTGGGCAGCGGGACGAAATAGCTGCGCGAGTAGATCGGACCGGCCTGGCGGACCGCCGATCTGCAGGCGATCTCGGTTTCGAGGTCGATTTCCTCGCGCTGGATCTTGGTGAACACCGGCGGCAGGTACGGCGAGTCGACGGCATCGACGATCGCTTGCTCCAGATCGCGCCGCTCGATGCGCAGCAGCGCGCGATGGGTGTGCAGCAGGCTCGCCGCGTCGCTGCGCCAACGCGGCAGGGTCGGGTCATTCCACAGCAGTGCCTGCAGGTTCTGCAGGTCGCGCGCCAGCATTTGCTTGACGTCGGCGGACACGCCAAGCGCGGTGGCCTCGATCTGTTCCTGGGCGCGGTTGCTTTCGAACTTGGCGGTCATCCACACCAGCAGCGACTGCGCGACCACCAACAGCGTGACCAGCGCACCCCACAGCAGCACGCGGCGCCAACGCGACGGCGCACGCGACAGGGCCGGTGCGGCAGAGGCGGCTTCAGGTGGGTTCATGATGGCGGGCGACTCGGCGGCGCGACCCAGTATTGCGGACGGGCGGGCCGATGGCCTACGCAGTTTCGCGCATCTGCGGGCCGCAACTGTGGCATGCGCCACGGTTTCGCGCAGTCGCGATGTCGGTGCGGCATGGGTTGATGCGCTGCGGCAAGTACTTATGCCGGAAGCACCGCAGCGGCCGGGTCTGCGCTCCTACAATCGGTCGAGGCACGCGGTGTTCGCGGCGCAGCCACATCCCCACGCGAGATCAGACCATGTCCACCCAAGAACAGAAACGTGCCGAACTGCGCCGCGCGGCGCTCGAGTACCACGAGTTCCCGACGCCCGGCAAGGTGTCCATCGCGTCGACCAAGCAGATGGTCAACCAGCGCGATCTGGCGCTGGCCTACTCGCCGGGCGTGGCCGCGGCGTGCGAGGAGATCGTCGCCGACCCGGCCAACGCGTTTCGCTACACGTCGCGCGGCAATCTCGTCGCGGTGATCACCAACGGTACCGCGGTGTTGGGTCTCGGCGATATCGGGCCCTTGGCGGCCAAGCCGGTGATGGAAGGCAAGGCGGTGCTGTTCAAGAAGTTCGCCGGCATCGACGTGTTCGACATCGAGCTGCAAGAGCGCAACCTCGACAAGCTGGTCGACATCATCGCCGCGCTCGAGCCGACCTTCGGCGGCGTCAACCTCGAGGACATCAAGGCGCCGGACTGCTTCTACGTCGAGCGCCAGCTGCGCCAACGCATGAAGATCCCGGTCTTCCACGATGACCAGCATGGCACGGCCATCGTCGTCGGCGCGGCGCTGCTGAACGCACTGAAGGTGACCGGCAAGGACATCAAGCAGGTCAAGCTGGTGACCTCGGGCGCCGGGGCAGCCGCGCTTGCGTGCCTCGGGCTGCTCGTCAAGCTCGGCTTGCCGCGCGAGAACATCTGGGTCACCGACCTCGCCGGCGTTGTCTATGAAGGCCGCACCGAGCTGATGGACGAAGACAAGATCGTGTTCGCACAGCGGACCACCTTGCGCACGCTGGCCGAGGTGATGGACGGCGCCGACATCTTCCTCGGGCTGTCCGCGGGCGGCGTGCTGAAGAAGGAGATGGTGGCGAAGATGCGGCCCCAGCCGATGGTGTTCGCTCTCGCCAACCCGACGCCGGAAATCCTGCCCGAGGAAGTGCGGCAAGTGCGCGACGACGCGATCATCGCGACCGGCCGCACCGACTACCCGAACCAGGTCAACAACGTCCTGTGTTTCCCGTACATCTTCCGTGGCGCGCTCGATTCGGGCGCGACCACCATCACGGTCGAGATGGAAATCGCCGCCGTGCATGCGATTGCGCAGCTCGCGCAGGCGGAGCAAAGCGAGGTGGTCGCCGCGGCCTATGCCGGCGTGACGCTCAGCTTCGGCCCGGAGTACGTGATCCCGAAGCCGTTCGACCCGCGGCTGATGATGAAGATCGCGCCGGCGGTGGCGCAGGCGGCGGCCGATTCGGGCGTGGCGCTGCGCCCGATTGCCGACCTCGACGCATACCGCGACAAGCTGCAGACCTTCGTCTATGCGTCGGGCACGACGATGAAACCGATCTTCACGCTCGCCAAGCAGGCGGCGAAGAAGCGCGTCGCCTACGCCGAAGGCGAGGAAGAGCGCGTGCTGCGCGCGGTACAGGTGGTGGTGGACGAGAACCTGGCGCGGCCGACCCTGATCGGCCGGCCGGAAGTGATCGCGCAGCGGGTCGAGAAGTTCGGCCTGCGGCTCGAGGCCGGGCGCGACTACGACCTCGTCAACACCGAGCACGACCACCGCTATCGCGACTACTGGCAGACCTACCACCAGATGACGGCGCGCAAGGGCGTGACGGCGCAGCTCGCGAAGATCGAGGTGCGGCGCCGCCTGACGCTGATCGCCGCGATGATGCTGCACAAGGGCGAGGTCGACGGCATGCTGTGCGGCACCTGGGGCAGCACCGGCATGCACCTGCAATACGTTGACCAGGTGATCGGCCTGCGTGGAGGCGCCAAGACTTATGCCTGCATGAACGGCCTGATCCTTCCCGGCCGCCAGATCATGCTGGTCGATACGCACGTCAACTACGACCCCAGCGCCGAACAGCTGGCCGAAATCACGGTGATGGCGGCCGAGGAAATGGTGCGCTTCGGCTTGCGACCGAAGGCCGCGCTGCTGTCGCACAGCAACTTCGGATCGAGCAACCAGCCGTCGGCAGTGAAGATGCGCGACGCGCTGGCGATCCTGCAGCGCAATGCGCCCTGGCTCGAAGTCGACGGCGAGATGCACGGCGACACGGCACTCGACGCCGCCTACCGAAAGGAGGTCATGCCGTCGAGCACCCTGACCGGCGAGGCCAACCTGCTGGTGCTGCCCAACATCGATGCCGCCAACATCGCCTACAACCTGCTGAAGACGGCAGCCGGCGGCGGCATTGCCATCGGCCCGGTCCTGCTCGGCGCCGCCAAACCGGTGCACATCTTGACGCCGTCGGCGACGGTGCGGCGCATCGTCAACATGACCGCGCTGACGGTCGCCGACGCCAACGCCGCACGCTAGGACCCGTCGGCGCTCATAACTGTTTGTTCTGTGTCGAGAGCGCAAACTGACCTTGGCGGTCGTCGTGCAGCGCCAGAGCGACGCAATATCCGCCGAAAGCGGACGGGTTTGTGACAACTGTCGCGGCAGCCTTTTCAGGGCATTGAAGCGGCGCTCTAAGGCCGGACAGACTGTTGTATTGGAAGGCCAAAGAGGAGTGCGAATGCACACTCACAAGGCCGGCGCTCTGCCCCAAATTGAGGCAAAGGCTTGAGATTTCCGGCCCAGTTCTGTACCATCTCGGTTTCAGGATTCAGGGAAAACCCGTGTTTCTCTTTGGCCGGCCGCAGGCGCGGCAAGCCCTCCGCAAGGCGGGAATTGTCGTCACCTTGGCCGGTGCGATGCTGGCGACCGGCGCCGTGTGGGCGAAGGCGCCACCGCCTGGCGCGGCGGACCTCGGCAACGTGGCCTTGGCCTCGTTACCGCAAGAGGCACGGAACACCGAACGCTTGATTCGCGCCGGTGGACCGTTCCCTTACCGAAAGGACGGCACGGTGTTCGGCAACCGCGAACGCGTGCTCCCGGCCGAGCCGCGTGGCTATTTCCGGGAGTACACGGTCAAGACGCCGGGCGCGCGGAACCGGGGTGCGTGCCGCATGGTCTGCGGCGGGCGCCAGCCGACCCGCCCTGAAGCTTGTTATTACACCGGTGATCACTATGCGAGTTTCCGGCGCGTGGTTCAGTGACCGAGGTGTCTGGTTTTTTTTGTGACTTGAGGAGGAACGAGACCATGCTCTTGCAGACCGTCCGTCCGAACATTGTTCAATCGATCCGCGCCTATCGCGTGGAGGACCTGATGGCCGCGGCGCAAGACGTCGGCCAGCACTTCCTCTACGCGAACCTGACCGCGGCCCAGTCCAAGCAGGACGTTCTCGACGCCATCGCCGAGTCGTTCCTGTTTCCGACGCATTTCGGCAAGAACCTCGATGCGCTGTATGACTGCATGACCGACCTGGTGCACAAGGCGGGCACCCAGCCGGGCTTCGTGGTCGTGCTCGAGCAGTTGCCAGACAACCCGCGCTTCGACCGCGAGGCGCGCGAGCAGTTGCTCGATGTGTTTCGCGATGCCGCCGACTTCTGGGCGGAGCGAAAAATACCATTCAGGTGCTTCTATTCTTTTCAGTAGCCCGCTCCCAAGAACAAGGGTCATGGGAGCGGGCGACGGAAGTGGCCCAAAGCATCACTGAAAAGCCGGCCAAGGCGGCCGCCAAGAGCGCAGCGAATTCCAGCTTCGGCATGAACATGCCGTTGATGAGCAGCGCGTTCGACACCGCGATGTGGCTGAACGCTGCATAGGCGGCGTTGCGGCGAGCGAAAAAAGGGCGACCTGCAGGTCGCCCTTTTTGTTGGGTGCCGCGTTCAGTGCCTCGCCAGCGCCTGGGCGAGTTCCAGGTACTCGGCGACCGGAACTTCCTCGGCGCGCCGTTGCACGTCGAAGTCGCCGCCGAAGGCACGCTGGGCCAGCCAGCGGCCGAGCGTGTGGCGCAACAGCTTGCGTCGCTGCGAGAAGGCCACCGTGACCAGTTCGCCGAGCAAGGCGGCGTCGAGCGCTGCAACGTCGGGCAAGGGCTGCATGCGCACCACCGCCGAGTCGACGCGCGGCGGCGGCTCGAAGGCCTCGGGCGGCACGTCCAGAACATCCTCGATGTCGTAGCGCCACTGCAGCATGACGGTCAGGCGACCGTAGTCCTTGCTGCCCGGGCGCGCCGCCATGCGTGCCACCACTTCCTTTTGCAGCATGAAGTGCTGGTCGGCAACGTGGTCGACCGCGCCGAGCAGGTGGAACAGGATGGGCGTCGAGATGTTGTACGGCAGGTTGCCGACGACACGCAGTTTCCGTCCAGCCTGCCGCGCGAGCGCGCCGAAATCGACCTTCAACACGTCGGACTCGACGACGCTCAACTCGCTGCGTCTGCGCAAGCGGGCCGCTAAATCGCGGTCGAGCTCGATGACGGTCAGGTGGCCGCAGCGCGCGACCAGCGGGTCGGTCATGGCGCCGAGGCCCGGACCGATCTCGACCAGCGCGTCGCCCGGCTGCGGACGGATGGCATCGACGATGGCGTCGATGACGGCGCTGTCGGTCAGGAAGTGCTGGCCGAAGCGCTTGCGGGGGATGTGCTTCAAGGCGCGGTCGGGGGCGCCCGGTCTGCCGCCGGGCCGCCCCAAGGCAGACCGCGCCCCCTTGGGGGGCAGGAGCGCAGCGACGTGGGGGCGAACATTACGCCGGCGGCTCGCGCATCTCGACGTAGGCGCGGGCGCGCAGGTCGCGCAGCCACTCGGTGTAGGCCTCCTCGAACTTCTGCTCGCGCAGCACATTGCGCGCCTGTTCACGCTGCTGCTTCTCGTCGAGCGCCGTCTGACGCCGTTCGACGACCTGGATCAGGTGCACACCGAAGCGCGAGACGACCGGGTTGGACAGGCCGCCGATGGCCAGGCTGTTCATGGTCTCTTCGAACTCCGGCACGAAGTTGCCCGGCGAGACCCAGCCGAGGTCGCCGCCTTGCGCCGCGCTGCCGTCTTCGGAATTGTCGCGCGCCAGTTGTTCGAAGCTCTTGCTGCCGGCCTGGATCTCGCGCTTGAACTCGGCCACGCGGCGAATGGCGGCCTCCTGCGTCAACTGTGGCGACGGACGCAGCAGGATGTGCCGTGCGCGTGTCTGCGTGACCGAAAAGGCTCCGGCCTCGCGCCGCTCGACGAGCTTGAGCAGGTGGAAGCCGGCCCCGGTGCGCAACAACACCGGCGCGAGTTCACCGGTCTTCAGCGAGCGCACCTGTTCGACAAACACGTCGGGCAGCCGGTCGGCCGGGCGCAGGCCGATCACGCCGCCGTTGGCCTTGTTCGCGTCTTCCGACAGCTCGCGGGCCACCGTCTCGAATGCCTCGCCCGCCTTCACGCGCGCCAGGGCCGATTCGGCGCGCGCGCGCCGATCGGCCTCGTGTGTGGCGGTCGCACCATCGGGTACGGTGACCAGGATCTGCGCGATGTTGTACTGGGTGGCCGCACCCGTCTGGGCACGCTGCTTGTCGAGCAGCGTGTCGATTTCAGCGTCGGTGATGCGGATGCGGCTCTGGACCTCGCGCTCGCGAATGCGCTCGACCAGGATCTGGTCGCGCAGGTTGTTGCGAAAACGCCCGTAGTCGAGGCCGTCGGCGGCGAGCCGTTGGCGCAGCTGCGCCATCGTCACCTGGTTCTGCACCGCCACGTTCGCCACCGCGCGATCCAGCTCGCTGTCGTCGACACGCTGCCCGCTTTCGCGGGCGTGGGTGACTTGCACGCGCTCGTCGATCAGTGCATCGAGCACCTGTTGGCGCAGTTCCTCCGGCGGTGGCAGCCGGGCACCGCTGCGCGCGGCGGAGTCGCGCACATGGGCGAGGCGCTGTTCCAGCTCGCTGGCGGTTACCAGTTCCTGGTTCACGATCGCGAGGATGTAGTCGCCAGGCCGCGGTGCCGAACGGGCACTCTTCGCGGGCTGCGCGGCGCCCGAGCCGGAGGCCAGCAGCAGCGCCGTGGCGAAGGCGGTGGCCCTCACCCCGGCCTTGCGCCAGAGGGAAAGGGAGCGGGCGGTTCGCACGGTGGTGAGCGCCTCGAGTTTGAAGTCAGTCATAGAAGATCGTGGATGCGGGAGTGGCGGGGCCCTCGCGCAGCAGGCGGTAACCCGGGATATTGTCCTTCAAGACCTGCAACGGGTTGGAACCGAGCCGCGACAGGCCCACCAGTTCGAGTTGCAGCAGCAGTCGCGTCGTGGCTTCGCTGCGTCCGGTGGACAGGCGCTCCGCCACCACCCGGCCGATCCAGCAACCGGCGTCGTACTCCAGGCCCACCACCGAATCGGTGATGCGGCTGTCGCGCGTGCTGTAGTTGATGCGGCCGACCGCGTACCAGGTCCCTTGGCAACTTTGCGTGCCGGTGCGTGGGACCTCGTTGCTCGCCTGCGGCGCGCGGCCGTAGATCGGCCACTGCCAGCCCAGTTCCACTTGCTCGGTCAGGCCACGGGTCAGACGGTAGGTCGCGTTGACGGTGCGAAACGGCCCCGGCGAATAGCGCATCCCGATGATCGAACGCGCGATGCGATTGCTGTCGGGGCTGTACTGCATCGACGCGTCCAGCGTCCAGCGCGGCAGCAAGGTGCTGGAGCCGAGCAACAGCACATCGGAGAAACGTTGCGTGAACGGCGTGCCTTCCGGCGTCACGCTCTGGTCGCGGAACAGGTAGCGTTGCACGATGCCCAGCCGCAGTGCCTCGGCACCGGTCGTCGGATCGAGAAAGCGTGTCGTCACGCCGGCGGTGAGCTGGTGCGCGTCGGACACCCGGTCGACACCCGAGAACGCGTTCTCGGTGTAGATCGAATCGAAGTTGAAGTCCTTGCCGGCCGCGTCGAAATTCGGCAAGTCGCTCTGGTCGCGAAACGGCGTGTTGACGTACAGCAGGCGTGGCTCCAGCGTCTGGCGCACATCGCGGCCGAACCAATGGGCGTCGCGCTCGAACACCCAGGCGCTGTCGATGCTGAAGGTCGGGATCACTCGCGCCGCGTGGCGCGGGATCGGGGTCAGCGACGGGTCGGTGTTTCTCGACGCGTCGAGCGCGTACGACGCCGCGTTCAGCGTCAGCTTGGGCGTCAGCGTCCAGCCGGGTGCGCTCCACGGCCGCGACAGGCTGGCCAATGCGTGCACCCGCATGCCGGTGTCGCGCGTCGAATCGGCGTTGCCCACCGGATTGGCAAAGCGATTGAATTCACCCTCGAAGGCGAACTCGAGCCCCGGCCCGATGTGGCGCAGCGTTCGCGCGCCGATCTGCGGCAGGCGCTCGTACGGGGCGGGGTTGATGAGGCTGTCCGGGTTCAACGGGTCGGCGTTTTGCAGCAGCTGCCAGCGCAGTGCGCGCGCATAGATCGTCCAGTCGCTGACGCCGCGGCTGGCCTGCACGTCGGACAACAGCAGGCGCGGCGTGAT
>JBGQEX010000160.1:0-9221 GCA_041496605.1 Piscinibacter sp. | reverse complement strand
CGCGTCGCGCAAGGCAAGGCGAGCGCTGTTCTGCCGGCGCACCTGGACGCCACGCTCGCCCCGAATGCGGTGCGCGTGCCCGCCGGCCATCCCGCCACCGCCATGCTGGGTGCGATGTTCGGCCCCATCAGCGTCGAGAAAGCCTGAGGACCTGCGATGCTCGACACCATCAACTCCTTCGGAACGTCCCTGCTCGGCGGCGCCTGGCTGCCCACCTGGACGCTGATCAAGATCGTCGCGCTGGTGCTGCCGCTGATGGGCTGCGTGGCCTACCTCACGTTGTGGGAACGCAAGGCCATCGGCTGGACGCAGATCCGCCCCGGCCCGAACCGAGTGGGCCCGTTCGGCCTGCTGCAGCCGATCGCCGACGCGGTGAAGCTGATGTTCAAGGAGATCGTTCTCCCCACTGCCGCGAACAAGCCGCTGTTCCTGCTCGGCCCGGTGATGACCATCATGCCGTCGCTGGCCGCGTGGGCGGTGATCCCGTTCGGCCCCGACATCGCGCTGGCCAACATCAATGCCGGCTTGCTGTTCCTGATGGCCGTGATGTCGGTCGAGGTCTACGGCGTGATCATCGCCGGCTGGGCGTCGAACTCGAAGTACGCCTTCCTCGGTGCGCTGCGCGCCGCGGCCCAGATGGTGAGCTACGAGATCGCGATGGGCTTCGCGCTGGTGGTCGTGCTGATGGTTGCAGGCAGCCTGAACGTCACCGACGTCGTGATGGGGCAGGGCCGCGGCTTCTTCGCCACCATCGGGCTCACCTTCCTCAGCTGGAACTGGCTGCCCTTGCTGCCGATCTTCGTCGTCTACGTGATCGCCGGCATCGCCGAGACCAACCGCCACCCGTTCGACGTGGTGGAAGGCGAGTCCGAGATCGTCGCCGGGCACATGGTCGAGTACTCGGGCATGGCGTTCGCGATGTTCTTCCTCGCCGAATACGCCAACATCATCCTAGTCTCCACGCTGGCATCGCTGATGTTCCTCGGCGGCTGGTTGCCACCCATCGACAGTGCCGTCTTCAACTGGGTCCCCGGCTGGATCTGGTTGGGGATGAAGACCTTCGTTATCGCGACGCTGTTCCTCTGGGTGCGCGCCACGTTCCCGCGATTCCGCTACGACCAGATCATGCGTCTGGGCTGGAAGATCTTCATCCCGGTCACGCTGGTGTGGCTGGTGGTCGTGGGGCTGTGGATCCAGTCACCGTGGAACATCTGGAAGTAAGGCGCACGTACCACCATGGCTGCTGCAACTGCGATCAAAGACCTGCTCTCGAGCTTCATGCTCACTGAGCTGTTCAAGGGCATGGCCCTGACCGGCCGGCATTTCTGGCAACGCAAGATCACGATCCAGTACCCGGAAGAAAAGACGCCGCTGTCGCCGCGCTTTCGCGGCCTGCACGCGCTGCGCCGCTACGAAAACGGCGAAGAGCGCTGCATCGCCTGCAAGCTCTGCGAAGCGGTGTGCCCGGCGCTGGCGATCACCATCGAGTCCGAGCTGCGCGACGATGGTTCGCGCCGCACCACGCGCTACGACATCGACCTCACCAAGTGCATCTTCTGCGGCTTCTGCGAAGAGAGCTGCCCGGTCGACTCGATCGTCGAGACGCACATCTTCGAATACCACGGCGAAAAGCGTGGTGACCTGTATTTCACCAAGGACATGCTGCTCGCGGTGGGCGACCGCTACGAGCGCGAAATCGCGGCCAACAGGGAGGCGGATGCCCGCTACCGCTGAGCCCCGCGGCTCTGCGACAAAGCCACGGGCCTGCTGCCCGCTGGCCCGGCGCTCGACAACACCATGACCACCATCACCGCGCTCTTCTACATCTTCTCGGCCGTCCTGCTGTTCGCCTCGTTCCGCGTGATCACCGCGCGCACGCCGGTGTATTCGGCGCTGTACCTGGTGCTCGCGTTCTTTTCGGCAGCCTGCATCTGGATACTGCTGCGCGCCGAGTTCCTCGCGATTGCGCTCGTGCTCGTCTACGTCGGCGCCGTGATGGTGCTGTTCCTGTTCGTCGTGATGATGCTCGACATCAATGTCGACACGCTGCGCGAAGGCTTCTGGAAGCACTTTCCGGTGGCCGCGCTGGTGGGCGTGATCATCGCGCTCGAGATGGCACTGGTGCTGCTGGGCGGCTTCCGGCTGAGCGAGGCGCCCGTGGCCGACGCGGCCGCCCTCAAGCTCGGCAACACCAAGCTGCTCGGCATCGAGGTCTACACGCGCTACTTGTACCCGCTGCAGATCGCCGCGGTGCTGCTGCTGGTGGCGATCATTGCGGCCATCGCGCTCACGCTGCGTCGCCGCAAGGACTCGAAGTACATCAACCCGGCGGACCAGGTCCGCGCGAAGAAGGCCGACCGCGTTCGCATCATCAAGATGCCGCCGACCATCGAGATTCCGCCGGCAGGAGAGAACGCATGAGCCTTGGCCCGATCACGCTGGGACACTACCTGTCGCTGGGCGCGATCCTGTTCGCGCTGTCGGTGATCGGCATCTTCCTGAACCGCAAGAACCTGATCGTGCTGCTGATGGCGATCGAGTTGATGCTGCTGGCGGTGAACCTGAACTTCGTCGCCTTCTCGCATTACCTCGGCGACATGGCGGGGCAGGTGTTCGTCTTCTTCATCCTGACCGTGGCCGCGGCCGAGTCGGCGATCGGCCTGGCGATCCTGGTGGTGCTGTTCCGCAATCGGGCCAGCATCAACGTCGACGAACTCGACGCGCTCAAGGGCTGACATGTCCGCACAACTCTCCCAGAACACCCTGCTGTGGGTTCCGATGGCGCCGCTGGCCGGCGCCATCATTGCCGGCCTGTTCGGCAAGACCGTGGGCCGCCGCGGCGCTCACACCGTCACCATCCTCGGCGTGCTGATCGCGTTCATCGTGTCGGCGATGACGCTGAAATCGGTCGCGATCGACGGCGCCCGCTTCAACGGCACGGTCTACGAATGGATGGTGCTCGGCGGGCTGAAGATGGAGATCGGCTTCCTCGTCGACGGGCTGACCGCGATGATGATGACGGTGGTCGCCTTCGTCTCGCTGATGGTGCACATCTACACCATCGGCTACATGGAGGAAGACCCGGGCTATCAGCGCTTCTTCAGCTACATCTCGCTGTTCACCTTCTCGATGCTGATGCTCGTGATGAGCAACAACTTCCTGCAGCTGTTCTTCGGCTGGGAGGCGGTGGGCCTGGTGTCGTATTTGCTGATCGGCTTCTGGTACACGCGGCCGACGGCGATCTTCGCCAACATGAAAGCCTTCATCGTCAATCGGGTCGGCGACTTCGGCTTCATCCTCGGCATCGGCCTGATCGTCGCCTACGCCGGCACGCTGAGCTACAGCGAGGCCTTCGCAAAGGGGCCTGAGCTCGCGAAGCTCGTGTTCCCCGGCACCGACTGGATGGTCATCACGGTCACCTGCATTTGCTTGTTCATCGGCGCGATGGGCAAGAGCGCGCAGTTCCCGCTGCACGTGTGGCTGCCCGATTCGATGGAAGGTCCGACGCCGATTTCCGCGCTGATCCACGCGGCCACGATGGTGACCGCCGGCATCTTCATGGTGGCGCGGATGTCGCCGCTGTTCGAGCTCTCGGACACCGCTTTGAGCGTGGTGCTCGTCATCGGCGCCATCACGGCCTTGTTCATGGGCTTCCTGGGTGTGATCCAGAACGACATCAAGCGCGTCGTCGCCTACTCGACGCTGTCGCAGCTCGGCTACATGACGGTGGCGCTCGGTGCGTCGGCGTATTCGGTGGCGGTGTTCCACCTGATGACGCATGCCTTCTTCAAGGCGCTGCTGTTCCTGGCTGCCGGCTCGGTCATCATCGGCCTGCACCATGACCAGGACATCCGCAACATGGGTGGCCTGCGCAAGTACATGCCGATCACGTGGATCACTGCGCTACTCGGTTCGTTGGCCTTGATCGGCACGCCGCTGTTCGCCGGTTTCTACTCGAAGGACAGCATCATCGAGGCGGTGCATGCGAGTCACCTGCCCGGGTCGGGGTTCGCCTATTTTGCCGTCGTCGCCGGCGTGTTCGTCACCGCGTTCTACTCGTTCCGCATGTACTTCCTGGTCTTCCACGGCAAGGAGCGCTTCCACCACAAGCCGTTCCCCGGCGAGCATGACCACCATGACGAGCACGGCGAGCACCACGCTCCGCACGAGTCACCGTGGGTGGTGACGGCGCCGCTGGTGCTGCTGGCCGCGCCGTCGGTTGTCATTGGCTTCATCACCATCGGCCCGATGCTGTTCGGTGACTTCTTCAAGGACTCGATCTTCGTCGACCTCGAGCACCACCCGGCGATGGAAGAACTGGCAAAGGAGTTTCACGGCGCGGCCGCGATGGCGCTGCACGGCCTGGCCTCGCTGCCGTTCTGGCTGGCACTGGCGGGCGTGGTGCTGGCGTATGTGTTCTACCTCGTCAAGCCGGAAATCCCTGCAGCGATCAAGGCGCGCTTCGGCTTCGTCTACCGCTTGCTCGAAAACAAGTACTACATGGACTGGATCAACGAGAACGTGTTCGCTCCGGCGGCGTGTCTGGTGGGTCAGGGCCTGTGGAAGGGCGGCGACGTCGGGCTGATCGACGGCGCCGTCATCAACGGATCGGCGCGTGCCGTCAGCGGCATCGCGTCGGTGGTTCGGCTGGTGCAGACAGGCTACCTGTACTGGTATGCGCTGGTGATGATCCTCGGGGTCATCGGCCTGCTGACCTGGCAGTTGTGGCCCCACCTCCTCGCCCTCAAGGGCTTCTGAGAACAAGAACATGGGATTGCTGAGCCTTGCCATCTGGTTGCCGATACTGTCGGGCGCCATTCTGCTGGCGCTGGGGCGCGACGAACACGCGAATGCGGTGCGCTGGATCGCGTTGATCGCGGCGCTCGCGAGCTTCGTCATCACCCTGCCGCTGATCACCGGCTTCGACTCGACCACGGCGGCGATGCAGTTCCAGGAGAACCTCGCCTGGATCGACCGCTTCAACGTCCGCTACCGGCTGGGTGTCGACGGGATCTCGGTGTGGTTCGTGCTGCTCACCGCCTTCATCACCGTCATCGTCGTCATCTCGGCCTGGGAAGTGATCGAGGACCGCGTCAACCAGTACATGGGCGCGTTCCTGATCCTCTCGGGCATCATGGTCGGCGTGTTCGCGGCACTCGACGGCCTGCTGTTCTACGTGTTCTTCGAGGCCACGCTGATCCCGATGTACATCATCATCGGCATGTGGGGCGGGCCACGCCGGGTCTACGCGGCATTCAAGTTCTTCCTCTACACGCTGGCCGGCTCCTTGTTGATGCTGGTCGCGGTGATCTACCTGTACTACAAGTCGGGCGGCAGTTTCGACATCCTGGCCTGGCAGAAGCTGCCGCTGCCGATGGCAGCGCAGACGCTGCTGTTCTTCGCATTCTTTGCCGCCTTCTCGGTCAAGGTGCCGATGTGGCCGGTGCACACCTGGTTGCCCGACGCCCACGTCGAAGCACCCACCGGCGGCTCGGTCGTGCTGGCCGCCATCATGCTGAAGCTCGGCGCCTATGGCTTCCTGCGCTTTTCGCTGCCGATCACGCCCGACGCGTCGCATGAATGGGCCTGGTTCATCATCGCGCTGTCGTTGATCGCGGTGCTCTACATCGGCCTGGTGGCTCTCGTACAGCAGGACATGAAGAAACTGGTGGCCTACTCGTCGGTCGCGCACATGGGTTTCGTGACGTTGGGCTTCTTCATCTTCAGCGAACTCGGCGTGTCCGGCGGGCTGGTGCAGATGATTTCGCACGGCTTCGTGTCGGGCGCGATGTTCCTGTGCATCGGCGTGCTCTACGACCGTGTTCACTCGCGCGACATCTCGAGCTACGGCGGCGTCGTCAACACGATGCCCACCTTCACGGCGTTGGCGGTGTTCTTCGCGATGGCCAACTGCGGTCTGCCGGGCACTGGCGGATTCGTCGGCGAATGGATGGTGATCCTGGGCACCGTGAAGCTCAACTTCTGGCTCGGCGCGCTGGCCGCTACGACGCTGGTCTTCGGTGCGGCGTACACCTTGTGGATGGTCAAGCGGGTGTACTTCGGCGCGGTTGCCAACGAGCACGTGCGTACGCTGTCCGACACCAACCGGCGCGAAGTGCTGATGCTTTCGCTGCTTGCCCTCGCGGTGCTGTGGATGGGCGTGTACCCGAAGCCTTTCACCGACACCATGCACGTTTCCGTCACCGAGCTGCTCAGGCACGTGGCGATCTCGAAGCTGAACTGACGCCTCACGGATGATGAACAACATGAACTGGCTGGCCGTCGCGCCCGAGATCCTGCTGTTGACGATGGCCTGCGTGGTGGCGATGGTGGACCTGTGGGTCACCCACCCCCGGCGCACGCCCACCTACGTGCTCACGCAGTTGTCGCTCGCCGCCGTGGCCCTGCTGCACCTCGCCTACTTCAACGACGGTTTCACGCTGTACGCGATGCAGCGCATGGTGGTGGCCGACCCGATGGGCAACCTGCTCGGCTTCTTCGCCACCGTCGCGGTGATGATCACGCTCGCGTATGCGCGGCCCTACGCCGCCGAGCGCGACATGCTCAAGGGCGAACTGTTCACGCTGGCCATGTTCTCGCTGCTCGGCATCAGCGTGATGCTGTCGGCGAACAACTTTCTAGTCATCTACCTCGGCCTGGAATTGATGAGCCTGTCGCTCTATGCGCTCACCGCGATGCGCCGCGACAACCTGAACGCCACCGAAGCGGCAATGAAGTACTTCGTGCTCGGCGCGCTGGCCAGCGGCTTCCTGCTCTACGGCCTGTCGATGATGTACGGTGCCACGGGTTCGCTCGAGATCAGCGAGGTGTTCAAGGCCATCGGCACCGGCCAGATCAACAAGGCCGTGCTGACCTTCGGCCTCGTGTTCATCGTCGCCGGCCTGGGCTTCAAGCTCGGTGCGGTGCCGTTCCACATGTGGGTGCCCGACGTGTACCAGGGCGCGCCGACGGCCGTCACGCTGCTGATCGGCGGCGCGCCCAAGCTGGCGGCCTTTGCGGTGACGATCCGCTTGCTGGTCGAAGGCCTGCTCGGGCTCGCGGTCGATTGGCAGGAAATGCTCGTCGTGCTGTCCGTCGGCTCGATGGCGCTGGGCAATCTCGCCGCCATCGCGCAGACCAACCTGAAGCGCATGCTGGCGTATTCGACCATTGCGCAGATGGGCTTCATGCTGCTCGGGCTGTGTTCGGGCGTCGTCAACAACAACACGCTGTCGGCCGCCAATGCCTACAGCTCGTCGATGTTCTACGTGGTGGCCTATGTGCTGACGACGCTGGGCACCTTCGGCATCATCATGCTGCTGTCGCGCCAAGGCTTCGAGTCGGAGCAGATCGAAGACCTCAAGGGGCTGGCCCGGCGCAATCCCTGGTATGCGGCGGTGATGGCGATCTTCATGTTCTCGCTCGCCGGCATTCCGCCGACCATCGGCTTCTACGCCAAGCTGAGCGTGCTGCAGGCGCTGGTATCCACCAACGTCGCCGGCTACATCTGGCTCGCCGTGGTGGCCGTGCTGCTGTCGCTGGTCGGCGCGTACTACTACCTGCGCCTGGTCAAGGTGATGTACTTCGACGAACCGGCCGAAAGCGCGCCGATCGTGGCGAGCGGCGACGTGCGCGCGCTGCTGTCGCTCAACGGCGCGGCCGTGCTTCTGTTCGGCCTGCTGCCGGGCGGCCTGATGGCGCTGTGCGCGCAAGCCATCGTCAAGGCGCTGGCGACTTGACCAAGCAATCGCCCGTGGACGCGCATCTGCGCGAGGACACGCTCGAGTCGAAGCAGGTCTACCGCGGCAACTTCATCGACGTGCGATGTGATCGCGTGCGCCTGCCCAACGGCGCCACGGCGACGCGCGAATACGTCGTTCATCCGGGGGCCGTGATGGTCGTGCCGCTGCTCGACGACGGCCGACTGGTCATGGAGCGCCAGTACCGCTACCCCTTGTCACGCGTGATGCTCGAGTTCCCGGCCGGCAAGATCGAACCCGGTGAGCCGCCCTTGCAGTGCGCGGTGCGCGAACTGGCCGAAGAAACCGGCTATCGGGCCGCCGAATGGGCGCGCGCCGGCATCCTGCACAACGCGGTGGCGTACTCCAACGAAGGCATCGAGGTCTGGTTCGCACGTGGACTCATCCCGGGCGAGGCGGCGCTGGACCATGGCGAATTCCTCGACGTGTCGACGGCGTCGCTTGACGAGCTGTTGGCGCTCGCACAGACCGGCGAGCTCACCGACGCCAAGACGCTGATCGGCCTGCTGTGGCTGCAGAATTGGCGGGCCGGGCAATGGGACATTCGCTGGCAGGCAGCAAGCTGATCGCACGCGCGGATAATGCGCGCATGAAGGTTCTCAACCTCAGCTGCGCCCACGGTCACTCGTTCGAGGGCTGGTTCGCGTCCGACGACGATTTCCAGTCGCAGTTCGAGCGTGGCCTGGTCGAATGCCCTTTGTGCTCCGACAAGACCATTACGCGGCTGCCTACCGCGCCGCGCCTGAACGTCTCGAAGGCGCGCGATCCGACGTTGGTCAGCGCCGAATCGACGAACGCCGCGGTGCCGATGACGATGCAGGCGGCCTGGCTTCGCGCGGTGCAGCATGTCATGGCCCACACCGACGACGTCGGCGAGCGGTTTGCCGAAGAGGCCCGGCGCATTCACTACGGCGAGGTCGACGAACGGGCCATTCGGGGCCGCGCCACACTCGATGAGGCGCAGGCGCTGCAGGAGGAGGGCATTGCCGTGCTGGCGTTGCCGGTGCCGGCGGCGCTCAAGGGCCCCGTGCAGTAGCGCAGCCGCGGCTACAGCACCCGCCCGGGGTTCATCAGGCCGGCAGGGTCCAGCGCGGCCTTGATCGCGCGCATCATGGCCAACGCGACCGGTGGTTTTCGCGCCGCCAGCTCGTCGCGCTTGAGCGCACCGATGCCATGCTCGGCGGAAATCGACCCGCCGTGGGCGATGACGGCGTCATAGACGATCGTGTTGACCGCAGCCTCGTTGGCACGCAGGAACTCGGCCGGCGCCACGCCGTGCGGCGCCTGCACGTTGTAATGCAGGTTGCCGTCGCCCAGGTGTCCGAAGTTGACCAGGCGCACGCCCTCGAACGCGGCGCGCAGGGCCGCGTCGGTGCTGGACACGAAGGCCGGGATGCGCGACACCGGCAATGCGATGTCGTGCTTGACGTTGAGACCCTCTTCGGCCTGCGCGAGCGGAAT
>JBGQEX010000159.1:0-9270 GCA_041496605.1 Piscinibacter sp. | reverse complement strand
GTGGCCGGCGGCGTGGCAGGTGGCGTGGCCGGATCGACCGTCGGCGGCCATCGTGAAGGCGCGGTGGTGGGGGTGCTGGGTGCCGTCGCCGGCGCGGTGATCGGCAACGCCGTCGAGCGCATGGGCACGCGCGAAGACGCGGTCGAGGTGCTGGTGCAACTGAAGAATGGCGAGCGCCGCGCCATCGTGCAAGCCCGGGGCAACGAGACGCTGACTCCCGGCGACGCGGTGATCCTGGTTTCTACCGGCGGCAAGACACGCGTGATGAAGGCGCCTGCCGTGGCACCGGCGAGCACCAAGGGCTGAACCCACCCGCCGTCCTGAGCCAACAAGGGCGCGCCGACGGCGCGCCCTTTTGCTTGCGGCGTCGACAAGCTGGGGGTTGAGGCCGGCCCCTGCGCGTGCTTTACTGCGGCGACTCGGATCCGAGGAAAGCCTATGAGCCCCCACGCTCACATTCGTTCGCTGCCCCAAGGGCCACGAAGGGGCCCCTTTGTGGCCCTTGGGTTGCATGCCTCCTTTGAGGCGGCTCGGCAGGAGGCATGACATGGCCGACCCGGTCATCTTCAAGCTGCACGCCGCAGCGCTCGATGCGAAGCCGCTGCCGCGCGCGTTTCAGACCGGCCAGCGGGCCGCTCCCGGCGCCGCCGACGAGGATCCGTTTCTGCCGCGCGGCTTGTTGCGCGTCGACCAGGCCTTCGACCTGACGCCGGCGGCGCGCTCCACCGAGGCCGGCAAGGCCGCGCACGCGATCACGTCGGAGCCGGGCCAGGTGGTGGTGCTGGAGCTGCCTGAGGGCGTGACCGTCATCACCCATGCGCAAAACCTGCGCGAGACACTGCAGCGTGTCGATCCGGCCGCGCTCGACGCCGACGGCGCGGTGGTGTTCGAGCGGGCGCTGCGCTCGCGCGGTGCGGCCCTGCGCGGCGGCCTCGGCGACGCGGTGGCCGATGGCCTCGGCACGTTCGTCTCGAAGGTCTACACGCTGACGGTGGGCCACGCCGCCGACCCGATCATCGAGGCCGCCAAGCGCAAGGCTTGCGAATGGATCGGCGAGAAGGCCGAAGACAAGATCGACCAGTACGTCGAACTCGGCGTCAGCTGGCTCGGCACCAAGGCCTTGATGTGGGCCATCGAAAGCCGCCTGCAACGCGTGCCGGGCTTGTACCGCTGGACCGACGGCGAGTTGAGCGACCACTTCGAGCCGGGTGACCCGAAGCTCAAGCGCGAATCCAGCGCCGGCCCGATGCTGGTGATGATTCACGGCACCGGCTCCAACACGGCGGGCAGCTTCGACGCGCTGCAAAGCGCATCGCGCGCCTACTGGAAGCCGTTCGAAGACCGCTACGGCGAACGGGTGTACGCATTCGAGCACCGCACGCTGTCCGAGGGCCCGGCCGAGAACGCGCTGCAGCTGGCGCGCGCATTGCCCGAAGGCGCCACCGTGCACCTGGTCACGCATTCGCGCGGCGGGCTGGTCGGCGACCTGCTGTGCCTGACGGCGTTCGATGCGCTGGTCGACGCCTATGCGCTCGATGCAGCCCAGCTCGGCGAGGCCGACCCCACCGAGCGCGAACGCATCGTCCGCGAGCTGCAGCAGGCGCACGCCGAACAGCGCAGCGCGCTGCACGAGCTGGCGGCGGAGCTGCGGCGCAAGAAGCTGCGCATCGAGCGCTACGTGCGCGTGGCCAGCCCCGCGCGCGGCACGCGGCTGGCGAGCGGCAACTTCGACGTCTTCCTGTCCGCGCTGCTGTCGCTGATGGGCTGGGTGCCGGCGTTCAAGGGCAACCCGATCTACTCCGCGTTCAAGCGGGTGGTGCTCGAAGTGGCGCGCAACCGCACGAAGCCCAACCTGGTGCCGGGCATCGAGGCCATGCTGCCCGGCTCGCCGATGGCGCGCTTCCTGGCGCGCGCCACGCCGCAAGAGGGGTTGAAACTCGCGGTGATCAGCGGCGACATCGAAGGCGGCGGTTGGCTCAAGCGCTTGGCCGTGCTGTTCACCGACTTCACGTTCTTCGACAACACCGACAACGACCTGGTGGTCGACACCGACGCGATGAGCGCCGGCATTGCCCGCGCACCGATGACGCGGGTGCTGTTCGACAAGGGCCCCGAGGTCAACCACTTCCGCTACTTCGTCAACGACGCCACCCGCAGCGCAGTGCGCAGCTGGCTGATGGACGCGTCGGTCGAGCAGATCGAGGCCTTCAAGCCCCTGCGCGGCGTCGACGAGCAGGTCGTCGCCGAGATGCGCGGCGCGGCGCGGCGCGGCGGCGCGGCCGCGGTCGCCCTGCCGGTCACGGTGTTGCTGCCCGGCATCATGGGCTCGCACCTGTGGCTGAACCGGCGCGAACGGGTGTGGTTCAGCGTCGGCGAATTGGCGCTCGGCGGGCTGGCCAAACTGCGCATGAAACCCGCCGCCAAACGCGACCCGGTCGAGGCCGAGGCGCTGTTCGCGCAGTTCTATGGCGACTTGCAGCAGCACCTGCAGGCCAGCCAGCGCGTGGTCGCGTTTCCCTACGACTGGCGCCAGCCGCTCGACGTGCTGGCCGATCGCCTCGCCGCCACGCTGCGGCAGCAGCTCGACGCCACGAAGACCCCGCTACAGCCGGTGCGCCTGCTGGCGCACAGCATGGGCGGCCTGGTGGTGCGCGCATTGGTCCACAAGCACCCGGCGTTGTGGGACGAGCTGATGGCACGCGACGGCGCCCGCCTCGTGATGCTCGGCACGCCGCACCAGGGCTCGCACTTGATGGTCGAGGCGATGGTCGGCAAGTCCGACATGGTGCGCAAGCTCGGCGTGCTCGACGTGGCCCATGGCCTGCAAGAGGTCGTCGACATCATCGCCAGCTTCCCCGGCGCGCTGCAGCTGTTGCCGCGGCCCGGCTTCGTCGACACCGGCAACGAAAAGAGCATCGACTATTTCGACCCGGCGATCTGGGGCGACTTCAAGCGGGACATGCGCGACCTGTGGTTCGGTGACGGCATCGGCGCGCTGCCCAGCGCAGCGGTGCTGCGGCAGGCGCAGTGGCTGTGGGCGAAAGACGGCAAGGCGCGGCCCTCGTTTCCCGACCATCACCGCGACAAGGTGGCCTACGTCTTCGGCTGCGCCGCGAAAACGCCATGCGGCATCACGCGCGAAGGCGACCGCTGGAAGATGCTCGGCACGCCGCACGGCGACGGCTCGGTCACCTGGGACTCGGGGCGCATCGGCGGCATCGGCCAGTTCTTCTACATGCCGGCCGAGCACGGCGCGCTGGCCGACACCGAGGCCTACTTCGACTCCATCGCGACCTTGCTCGAACACGGCCAGGGCGGCGAGCTGATGACCAGCCCGCCGGCGGTGCGCGGGGCGGAAGCCGCAGCGCTCGTCACCAGCTACGACGCCGGGCCGGTGCTCTACCCCACCGACACCGAACTCGCCGCCGGCCTGTTCGGCGCCGGCAAGCGGGTGCGCTCGCGCGAGCGGGCGCGCGACGTCCTGTGCGTGCGCGTGAAGACGATGGACCTGCGCCAAGTCACCCAGCCCATCCTCGTCGGCCACTACGAGCAGGACGCCATTTCCGGCGCCGAAGCGCTGATCGACCGCGACGTCGTGCATGGCGAGCTGAGCGTGCGGCACCACCTCGGCCTGTACGCCGGTGCCATCGGCAGCGCGACCGCGGTGCTGCTCAAGGGCAATGCGCAGGAGCGCCAGCGCGGCAGCCTGAAGGGCGCGGTGGTGGCGGGGCTGGGCAAGTACGACGGCTCGCTCACCGTGGGCAAATTGACCGAGGCGGTGCGCACCGCGGGCTTGCGTTACCTGGTGCAGGTACTCGACAGCGGCGCCGTGGCCGCCGGCACCGAACAAGCGCAAGGCTTGAAGCTCGCGAGTCTGCTGCTGGGCTACAACTCGGCCGCCAACCTGTCCATTGCCGATTCGGTGCAGGCGCTGATGCGCGGCGTCGTCGACGCCAACCGGCACTTCGCGCAGACCAGCGCGTCGAAGCTGCGCATCACGTCGCTCGAGATCGTGGAGGTCTACCTCGACTCGGCGATCACGGCCACCTATGCGGCGCGGCAAATCGCCCAGACGATGAACGCCGACCCGCGCGTGCCGTGCCGCATCGAGGCCGACCCCGTGCTGCACGAGGGCGAAGGCAAGCGCCAGCGCCTGTTCGACGGGCGCGGCGGCTCGTACTGGCCGCGCCTGATGATCACCGACGCCGACCGCCACGAAAGCGAATGCCCGCCCGCCGGCGCCGACACCGCCACCGGGCCGGCACCCGGGCGCACTGCGCTCGCCGAACGGCTGCACTACCTGTACCTCGGCCAGCGCGCGCGCGCCGAGTCGGTGGTGCAGCAGCGCCAGCCCGGCCTGGTCGAACGTCTGGTATCGCGGCAGGTCATGTCGATGGCCTACGACCCCGACTTCTGCCGCACGCTGTTCCAGCTGCTGGTGCCGCACGACTTCAAGGACGCGGCGCGGCAGATGCAGCAGATGGTGTTCGTGCTCGACGGCTACACCGCGAACCTGCCATGGGAACTGATGCTGGCCGAAGACCAGCCGCTGGCCACGCGCACCGCGATGGTCCGGCAGCTCGCGTCGACGCGCTTTCGAACCCGCGTGAGCCAGACGCTGGAGCGGCGCGCCTATGTGGTCGGCAACCCGTCGACTGACGGGTTCTTCAAGGCCTTCCCCGACCCGAAGCTGCCCAACGAGAACGCGCTCGACGATCTGCCGTCGGCCGAAAAGGAGGCGCTGACCGTGATCGACGGGTTGGCGCACCATGGTTTCGAGGTCGAGCGCGCCGTCGGGCGCGACCAACGCGCGATCGACGTCGTGAACCGGCTCTACAAGCACCCGTACCGCATCGTTCACATCGCCGGCCACGGCATGTACGACGAGCGCGGCGCCGACGACAGCGCGCGCAGCGGCGTGGTCTTGTCCGACGGGCTGCTGATCACCGCCGCCGAGATCGACGCGATGGAAGTGGTGCCCGACCTGGTGTTCCTCAACTGCTGCCACCTGGGCCAGATCGACCGCTCGCCGGTGGCATTCAACAAGCTCGCCTACAGCGTGGCGCGCCAGCTCATCGACATTGGCGTGCGCGCCGTCGTGGTGGCCGGCTGGGCGGT
This sequence comes from Piscinibacter sp., assembly GCA_041496605.1. GTDB lineage: Bacteria > Pseudomonadota > Gammaproteobacteria > Burkholderiales > Burkholderiaceae_C > Albitalea. Next base: position 4,152 of record JBGQEX010000159.1, on the reverse strand, counting down.
CGAGGACGCCGCCGCCAGCTTGTTCGCCGAGACCTTCTACGACAAGCTGCTCGCCGACAACCTGTGCTTCGGCGACGCGGTGTTCAAAGCGCGCTGCGTCACCTGGGAGCGCTATCCGGCGGGCATCACCTGGGGCGCCTACCAGGCCTACGGCGACCCCGGTTGGCGTGCCGACCCGCGCATCGACACGTCCGCCGCCAGCGGGTCGCACACATGGCGTGACGTTGCGCCCGAAGAATTGATCGACCGGCTCCAAATCGAGCGCCAGGAACTCCAGCGCAGCGGCGAAGTCGTGTCACGCAGCGAGGCGCACCGCCTGGTGTCCAAGGTCAAGCAATGGTTCGACGCCGCACCGACGCAGTGGGTCACGCGGCCCGACCTGATGAGCGCTCTCGGCGACCTGTACGCCGACCTCGGACCCGACTTCTTCGAGCTCGCCTGCGAATGCTACGAGCGCGCGATTCGCTCGTCCGATCCCGACGGCCGCGTGCCGATCAACGCCATCGAGCAGCTGGCCAACGTCGAAGCGCGGCTCGGCGAGACGAAGAACGATGCGCACAGGGTCGGCCGCGCGATCGAGCGCCTGGAGAAGCTGGTGCAACTGACCGGCGCCGTCGCCAATGCCGAACGCGCCGGCCTGCTGGGCGGCGCCTGGAAACGCAAGGCAGCCGTGCATGCTCGCGCCTACCTGAGCGGCAAGCCGGCCGAGCTCGCGCGCATGAGCGACGCGCTGGCCCACAGCATCGACGCGTACCACGCAATGGCGAGCGAGCTGGGTGCGAAGGACATCCGGCCGTACCCGACGCTCAACTGGCTGTTCCTGTGGTCGCTGACCGCCGCCGCCGACCAACGTGCGCGCTATCTTCCCCATGTGCAGCGCTGTGCCGCCGCGGCCAACGCCGCCTACGCCGACGACCCCGATGCGTGGAACTCGACGATGGTGGCCGATGCCGCCCTCGTCACTGCGCTGCTCGACGGATCGCTGGCCGCGGCGCCGCCCGACGGCGATGTGACGCTCGACCGCCTGGGGAGCGGCTACGAAGACGCGCTTCAGAGCGCGTTGGTGACGCCGAGGGAGCGCGACTCCGTCGTCGCCCAGATCAAGATGATGGCGCTGTTCCATCGCGCGCTCGAGCAGGCCGCCGGCAACGATTCGGCCGCATCGGTGGGGTCGCGGCTCGAAGCCTTGGGGCAGCGCCTGGCGGCACCGCCTCACTGAGTCAATCTGCCACTGTGATCTCGAGCTGTTCGCCGCTGGCCGTTGCCAGCGGAGCGAAACGGGTGACCGCGATCCCGTGGGCCACCAGATAGTCGCGCGTGCTGGCCGCGCGATCGCGGGCCAGCCCGGTGTTGTGGGCAGCGGCGTCGGCCGGCGCGGCCACGCGCAGACGAGTCGTCTGTGCGCGCTGGCCGAGGGCGACGCGGTCGAGCACCGCAGCCAGCGGCGGCTTCACGGCACTGGCGCCGCGATCGAACGAGTAGCGCAACGGCACCTCGACCCGCAAGCTGCCGTCGGATTGCATCTGAAACACCACCGGCGTGCCGCGGAACAGCTCGGCGAGGCGCCGCTGCTCGTCGCCCAGCGGCACCTTGCCGGCGGCGGAGCGTGGCGCGCTGCCGCAGCCGGCCAGCAGACCGAGCATCACGGTGGCAATGAGCAGGAGTTGTCGCATGCCGCGATTACATCGCCAGCGCCTTACAGCGCTCGGTGCGTGCGCTGTAAGTCCTGTGCGCGGGCGTAGGCAACCCGGCGGGGGGGAAACCGCGCGTGTCGACAACACCACGCGTCGTTCGCATCGCGGCCTCAAGCCGGAACGAATTCACACCCTCGGTTGGGGCGTGACGCGTGGCGACCGGCATGCCGGTATATCTTTGCGGCATGCGCCCAGTACGGAAGTGGCGGCCAGCGACGCGGAGGCGCCTCAAGTTGCGCCGCCCGCCGCCGACAACACGTCATGACCGAGGGCCTGGAAGGGCCAACGCAGAAGGGTGAATGGCATGTTCAAGCTCCTGCGCTACTTTTCGTTGACCAGCCTGGTCTCGATCATTCCGGTCGCGGCAGCACTCGGGCTGTTCTACCGCGAGACGGCGGTGCGCTCCCTCGTGGTGATGGGCGAATCGAACAACAGGGCGCTCACGGTGGTGCTCGCGAATTCGCTGTGGCCGCGGCTCGCGCCGTACTTGGCCAGTGCAGACGCGCTGCCCACCGCACAGTTGAAAGACCACCCGCAAGGCGCTGAGCTCGCGGCAGCGCTGTCCGCGCACGTGCAGGGCCTGTCGGTGGCCAAGGTCAAGGTGTACGACCTGCGCGGCCGCACGGTGTTCTCCACCGAGGCCAAGCAGATCGGCGAGGACAAGAGCGGCAACGCGGGCTTCCAGGGCGCACGCGACGGCAGCGTGACCAGCGAGCTGACACACCGCAACCAGTTCAGCGCCTTCGACCGCATCATCGAGAACCGCGATCTGCTGTCGACCTACATCCCGGTTCGCCGCGTGCGAGAGGGCCCCGTCGTGGCGGTGTTCGAGGTCTACGACGACGTGACGCCCTTTCTCGTGCGCATCTCGCAGACGCAGCAGCGCATGATCCTCGGGGTGGTGGGCATCCTGTGCCTGCTGTACGGCGTGCTCTTCGTCATCGTGCGCCATGCCGACGGCGTGATCCGCCGCCAGTACCGCGAACGAGAGCGCGCCGAAGCGGCGCTGCGTGAAGCGCAGGCCACGCTGGAGCGGCGCGTGGCCGAGCGCACCGCCGAACTCGCCAACTCCAACAGCGGACTCAAGGTGGAAATCGCCGAACGGCACCTGGCCGACCAGCGTGTCGTGCACATGGCGCACCACGACGCGCTCACCGGCCTGCCCAACCGCACGCTGCTCACCGACCGAGTGGAACAGGCCATCGCGCGCGCGAACCGCAGCGGCGGCAAGCTGGCAGTGCTGTTTCTCGACCTCGACCGCTTCAAGAACGTGAACGACTCGCTCGGCCACGCGATGGGCGACCAGCTGCTGCAGGCCGTGTCCGCGCGGCTGACAACCTGCCTGCGCGAGGAGGACACCGCCGCCCGGCTGGGTGGCGACGAATTCATCATCAGCCTGCCCAACGTGGCCGGCGGCTCGGAAGCCGCGCGCGTGGCGACACGCATCCTCGCCGAGCTGGCCAAGCCCTTCACGGTGTCGGGCCACCAGTTGCCGGCCGAAGCGAGCATCGGCATCGCGCTGTACCCCGACGACGGTGACAGCGCGCAAACGCTGATGCGCAATGCCGACACGGCGATGTACCACGCGAAGGAGTCGGGTCGCGCGAACTACCAGTTCTTCAGCAAGCAGATGACCGAGCGGGTGAGCCGGCGCCTGTCCACCGAGACCAGCCTGCGGCGCGCGCTGGAGCGCGGCGAGTTCGCGCTGCACTACCAGCCGCTGGTCGAGCTGGCCGGCGGTCGCATCGACGGCGCCGAGGCGCTGGTGCGCTGGCCGCAACCGGATCACCGGCTGGTGTCGCCCACCGAATTCATCCCCGTCGCCGAAGAAACCGGCCTCATCGTGCCGCTGGGCGAATGGGTGCTGCGCGAAGCCTGCACGCAGGCGCAGGCATGGCAGGCACGGCGCCCGGGGCTGCGCGTCGCCGTCAATCTGTCGGCGCGGCAGTTCCGGCAGCAGCACCTGGTGGGCATGGTCGAGCACATGCTGCACGTGACCGGCCTCGCGCCCGGGCTGCTCGAACTGGAGCTGACCGAGGGCATGCTGATGCACCACGCCGAAGACACCGTGCGCACCCTCGCGCAGCTCGACGAGATGGGCGTGCGCCTGGCGATCGACGACTTCGGTACCGGCTACTCGAGCCTGTCGTACCTCAAGCGCTTCCCGATCCACACGCTGAAGATCGACCGCTCCTTCGTGCAGGACATCAGCACCGACCCCGATGACGCGGCCATCGTCACCGCCATCGTTGCGATGGCGCGTGGCCTCAAGCTCAGCGTGACCGCCGAGGGCGTGGAGACCGAAGAGCAGGCCGCTTTCCTGCGCTCGTTGTCCTGCGACATGGCCCAGGGCTTCCACTTCGGCCGGCCGATGTCTGCAGCGGACTTCGCCGCGCGGCTGGGTGCCGGCCCCGCGGTGCATGCCCGCCGTGATGGCGATCGGCGTTCCGGCCTGATG
>JBGQEX010000158.1:0-9287 GCA_041496605.1 Piscinibacter sp. | reverse complement strand
TGTTCACGCCGGAATTCCGCAACCGGCTCGATGCGGTGGTGAGCTTCCGCGCACTCGACGAAGAAATCATCCTGCGCGTGGTCGACAAGTTCCTGCTGCAGCTCGAAAGCCAATTGGCAGAGAAGAAGGTCGAGGTGACCTTCACCGACAGCCTGCGCAAGCAACTGGCGAAGAAGGGTTTCGACCCCTTGATGGGCGCACGCCCGATGCAGCGGCTGATCCAGGACACGATCCGTCGCGCGCTGGCCGACGAACTGCTGTTCGGCCGTCTGGTCGACGGCGGCCGCCTGACGGTGGACGTCGATGCCGATGGCAAGCCGGTGCTCGACATCCAGCCGGTGAAGAAGAGCGACAAGCCGAAGGCAGAGCCCGCGACCGCCTGAAGGCCGCAAACTTGACGAAAGCAAACAAGGGGCCTGCAGGCCCCTTGTTCATTGCCCGCGCCAATGCGCTGCCGGGTCCTGCTGGTAGTAGCTCGTGAGCAATCGGTAAAGCTGCGGGTGCTCGATGAGCATGTCGGCCGGCGCGACGAAGAAGACCTCGCTGGCGACCGCGAAGAACTCGTCGATCGACTCGGCACCGTATGGGTCCAGCAAGGTGTCGACCCCACCGTCGACATGTGCACAGAACTCGGCGTATTCAGCGCTGATGACTGCGAGCCAGGCTTCGCGCGAGCTGCGGTCGGGAAGCGCCGGCACACCATCGGCGAGCCCGTCAGCCATATCCAGCACGTGGGCAAACTCGTGGATCACCACGTTGTAGCCCCACTCGGCGGACTCGCCGGCGGCCTCTACATCGGGCCATGACAGCATCACCGGCCCGCCCTCCATCGCTTCGCCGGTCAGCGTCTCGTCGTAGTGGTGAACGACACCGGCCTCGTCGACGATTTCGCGACGCGCCACCACCTCATCGGAATGAATCACGATGCCGACGAAGCCCGCGTAGGCGTCCAGGCCCAGGCGAAGCACCGGCAGGCAGGCCTGCGCCGCGACGGCCACGGCGATCTCATTGGTGATCGCGAAGCCGTGTCCGCCGCTGAATTCCTTCTGCGCCAGGAACAAGGTGGCGAGCTTGCGCAGCGTGCTCAATTCGGCATCGGGGCGTTGCGCCAGGAACGGATAGCGCGCCAGCGTCAATTGCCACAGCACGTCGGGAATGGCACGCCGCCGCAGCGTCCGCTCGTCGCGCAGCGTGCGCCACGCCTGCCACCAACGACTCAGCACGATCCGGCGGCTGCCGCCGGCGCGATGCGCTCGAGGCCGCCGCGCCGCCAGCGCAGTACGTCGGCGCGGGCTACGGCGCCAGCGTGATCGAGGTCCCAGTCGCTCAGCACGTGGCGCACATACCCCGGGGCGAGTTCCTCGCTGCGGGGCATGTGCGTGTGGCCATGGACCAGCGTGGGCGTATTCGCGTGGCGCATCCAGTGCAGCGCGGCGGCGGCGTCCACGTCGATCCACTCGCCGGTGGCCTGCGCCGCCTTGCGCTGCCGGCTCTGTTCGCGGATGTCGCGCGCGATCCGGCGCCGCTCGGCGAGTGATTTGGCGAGGAAGTCGCGCTGCCATTGCGCGCTGCGCACCTGTGCCCGAAAGCGCTGGTAGTCCAGGTCCGACAGGCACAGCGCGTCGCCGTGCGTCAGCAGCACTCGCTCGCCGAATGCCGTCAGCACCATCGGGTCGGCAAGCAGCAGGACGCCGCAGGCAGCAAGCATCTCGGTGCCGACCAGGAAGTCGCGGTTGCCGACCATGAAGCCGACAGTGCGATGCGACGCGGCCTCGGCCAGCACCGCGGCGCAGTCCGCCTCACTGCCTTCGAAGCGTGCGTCGTCGCCGACCCACACCTCGAAAAGGTCGCCGAGGATGAACACCGCATCGGCCGGCGTGTGACGAAGGTGGGCGGCAAATGCGTCGAAGGTGCGTGGCGTGTCGTCGCCGAGGTGCAGATCGCTGAGGAAGTCAATCGCACGCCACGACGCGGGGGCGTTGAACTCTGCGAACGCGGCAAGCACCGGTGCACCCCTGCCTGCCATCGCTGCTGCCGCGTCAGACGACGGTGGCCTGCGTGATCACCACGTCTTCGACGGGCACGTCGTTGTGGGAACCCGCGCGTCCGGTCTTCACGCGTTCGATCGCGTCGACCACGTCGGTGCCGCCAACGACCTTGCCGAACACCGCATAGCCCCAGCCACTCGGGCTTTCGGACTTGAAGTTCAGGAACTCGTTGTCGGTGGTGTTGATGAAGAACTGGGCAGTGGCCGAATGGGGGTCCGAGGTGCGCGCCATCGCCAAGGTGTAGTGGTCGTTCTTCAGGCCGTTGCCGGCCTCGTTGCGAACCGGAGCGTCGGTGCGCTTTTGCTTCATGCCCGGCTCGAAGCCGCCGCCTTGGATCATGAAACCCCGGATGACGCGGTGGAACACGGTGCCGTTGTAGTGCCCCTTGTTCACATAGGACACGAAGTTGCGCACCGATTCGGGCGCACGCGCGTCATCGAGTTCGATGCGGATGGTGCCGTGGTTCGTTTGCAGTTCAACGTGTTGCGTCATTTCACTTCTCCACAGTGGCTTGTTTGATGATCACCGGCTCGTTCGGCACGTTCTGGTGCGGTCCCTTGTTGCCGGTGGGCACGGCGCGGATCTTGTCGACCACGTCCATGCCCGACACGACCTTGCCGAACACCGCGTAGCCGTTGCCGTCGGCGGACTGCGTGGCATTGAGGAATGCGTTGTCCTTGACATTGATGAAGAACTGGGCAGTGGCCGAATTGGGGTCCATCGTGCGTGCCATCGCCACCGTGCCGCGCACGTTGCTCAGGCCATTGCGGCTCTCGAGCGGGATCGCGGCGCGCGTGGGTTTTTCCTTCATGTCGGGGGTCATGCCGCCGCCCTGAATCATGAAGTTTTCGATCACGCGGTGAAACACCGTGCCGTTGTACTGGCCGGCCTTCGCGTACTGCACGAAGTTCTCGACTGTCTTCGGGGCTTTGGCGGCGTCGAGCTCGAGCACGATGTCGCCCATCGACGTGGCGAGCTTGATCTTCTGTGCCAGCGCGAACGGCGTCGTGAGCAAGCTCAGGCTCAATGCGACGAGGGCCGGCCAGCGAGAGGGGGTTCCCGGCAGCGAGGTGGGTGTCATGTATGCGTTCCTTCGGTTCACGGGGTGCCACGTGGGGCGGGAGAGGGGGTGTCCGGCAAGGTCAGCTGGCGCAGCAGCGCGAGCTTGGGGCCAATCGTATTGTTGGACGGATCGAGCCGCAGTGCTTCGGCGTACGACTGGCGCGCCAACTGGACGTAGACGTCTGCGAGATTCTGATGCGCCACAGCGTAGACGGGCGAGGCGCGCAGCGCGGATTCCAGCGCCAAGCGTGCGCGGGCGTAGTCACCTTGCGATGCATACAAGACTGCCAGATTGTTGTAGGGCTCGGGCAACTCGGGGTAGTCCACCGTCAGTTGCAGAAAGATACTTTGCGCCTCGGCGCGGCGCCCGCTGTCGGCGAGGAGTACTGCTTTCAGAAAACGCAGTGGAACGTCCTTGGGTCGCTCGGCGATCAGCTGTTCGACGCGCGAAAATGCTTCGGCCACTTGACCCGCATGGAACAGCCGGTTGATCTCGGCGCTGTCGTCGGCAAACACGGGGCCGACGAGCATGCCGCAGCACAGTGCAGCAACGCCGACGGTTCGAAACAGCGATGGGAACATGAATGAGTAGGCGCGTGGGCGACGCGAGGCAAGGGACCGAAGGTCAACCGCATTCAAGCGGCCCCGCTATACTGATTTGATTGTAGAGCAGGCCCCCTCGCTGGCTTGCAAACGCTGCGCGGCGACGCCACCGCGCGGCCCCCGATCCAGCCCACCGGCCCATGACCCTGCGCATTTTCAATACACTGTCTCGCGAGACCGAGACCTTCACTCCGATCGAGCCGAACCACGTCCGTATGTACGTGTGCGGAATGACAATCTACGACCTGTGCCATGTCGGGCACGCACGTTTTCTGATGGCGTTCGATGTCGTCTACCGCTGGCTTCAGACCCTCGGCTATCGCGTCACCTACGTGCGCAACATCACCGACATCGACGACAAGATCATCAAGCGCGCACTCGAACGGGGCATTCCGATTCGCCAGCTGACTGAAGAGATGACCCGCGCGATGCACGACGACATCGGCGCGCTCGGCATCGCTTTGCCGACACATGAACCGCGCGCCACCCAATACGTGCCGCAAATGCTGGCCATGATCGGCACGCTCGAACGCAAGGGCCTGGCGTACCGATCGACCAGCGGCGACGTGAACTTCTCGGTGCGCAAGTTTCCCGGCTACGGCAAGCTGTCGGGCAAGTCGCTCGACCAGCTGCGCGCCGGCGAGCGTGTCGCGATACTCGATGGCAAGGACGACCCGCTCGACTTCGTGCTGTGGAAGGCGGCGAAGGACAGCGAGCCCGACGACGCAAAGTGGGACGGCCCGTTCGGCAAGGGCCGCCCCGGCTGGCATATCGAATGCTCGGCGATGAGCTGCGCGATTCTCGGCGAGCACTTCGACATCCACGGCGGTGGCATGGACCTGCAGTTCCCGCACCACGAAAACGAGATTGCGCAGAGCGAAGGCGCCAGCGGCGAGACCTTCGTCAACTACTGGCTGCACAACGGCTTCCTGAATGTCGACAACGAGAAGATGTCCAAGTCGCTGGGCAACTTCTTCACCATCCGTGAGGTGCTGGAGCGCTACGACGGTGAGACCGTGCGCTACTTCATGCTGCGCACGCACTATCGCAGCCCGTTCAGCTTCAGCGACACCAACCTCGACGACGCGCGCCACGCGCTGCGGCGGCTCTACACGGCGCTTGACGGCGTCGACGTGCCCGAAGTCGCGCTCGACTGGTCGCAGCCGCAGGCGACCTTGTTCCGCGCCGCGATGAACGAGGACTTCAACACGCCGAGCGCCGTGGCCGTGCTCTTCGAGCTGGCCGGCGAACTCAACCGCAGCCGCTCGCCGCAGACGGCCGCACTGCTCAAGAACCTGGGCGCGACGCTCGGCTTGTTGCAGCAATCGCCGCGCACTTACCTGCAGGCCGGCAACACGCTCGACGAGGCAAGCATCGAGCAACTGATTGCCGATCGCAGCGCCGCCAAGAAGGCGCGCGACTTCGCGCGCGCCGACCAGATTCGCAAGGATCTGGCAGTGCAGGGCATCATCCTTCAGGATTCGCCGCAAGGCACGTCCTGGGTGAAAGGCTGACCGTGTCGCGACCCAACGGCCCCGAGGTGACGCCCCCGTATTGGGACGACGCCTGCAAACACCTGTCCAAGCGCGATCGCGTCATGCGCAAGCTCATTCCGCAGCTCGGCGAGGGCCGCCTGCAAAGCCGCGGCGACGCGTTCACCACGCTGGCGCGCTCCATCGTCGGGCAGCAGATCTCGGTGAAGGCGGCGCAGTCGGTGTGGGACCGCTTTGCGGAGCTCACGCCGGGCGACTCGACGCACATCCAACCCTCCGCGGTGCTGTCGCTCGATGCCACCACGATGCGCGGCGCCGGCTTGTCCATGCGCAAGGTCGAGTACCTCGTCGACTTGGCGGCACACTTCGAGTCGGGCGTGGTGCATGTGCCGCAGTGGCAGCAGATGGACGACGAGGCGATCATCGAAGAGCTGGTCGCCATCCGCGGGATCGGCCGCTGGACGGCCGAGATGTTCCTCATCTTCCACCTGATGCGCCCCAACGTGCTGCCGCTCGACGACCTGGGGCTGATCAAGGGCATCAGCGTCAACTATTTCAGCGGCGAACCGGTGTCGCGAGCCGAGGCGCGCGAGGTGGGCGACGCGTGGGCGCCGTTCCGTTCGGTGGCCACCTGGTATATCTGGCGCAGCCTGGATCCGCTGCCGGTAGACTACTGACCCGTTCGCGTTGTGAAGGATCTCGAAGAGTGAGACATCCAGTGTCAACCAAGCTGCAGCGGGCCGAGCGCCGGGCCGCTCCCAAGCCGGCCCGCGTCCCCTCGGGGGACCGGCCGATGTACTCGTCGGACGAGGGGTTCCAATGAGCAAACGACATTTCCTGGAATTCGAGCAACCGGTGGCCGAGCTCGAAACGAAGATCGAAGAACTTCGGTACGTGCAAAGCGAGTCGGCCGTCGACATCTCGGAAGAGATCGACCGCCTCGGCAAGAAGAGCCTTCAGCTCACCAAGGACCTTTATTCCAGCCTGACGCCCTGGCAGGTGACGCTGATCGCGCGCCATCCGCAACGGCCCTACACGCTAGATTACGTGAACGAGATCTTCACCGAGTTCCAGGAGCTGCACGGTGACCGCCACTTCGCCGACGACCAGTCCATCGTCGGCGGCCTGGCGCGCTTCAACGGCCAGGCCTGCATGGTCATCGGCCATCAGAAGGGCCGCGACACCAAGGAGCGCGGCTTGCGCAACTTCGGCATGTCGCGCCCCGAGGGGTACCGCAAGGCACTGCGGCTGATGAAGCTGGCCGAGAAGTTCGGCCTGCCGGTGTTCACCTTCGTCGACACGCCGGGCGCGTACCCCGGCATCGGCGCCGAAGAGCGCGGCCAGTCGGAAGCAATCGGGCGCAACATCTTCGAGATGGCGCAGCTCGAGGTGCCGATCATCTGCACGATCATCGGCGAAGGCGGTTCGGGCGGCGCGCTCGCCATCAGCGTGGGCGACCAGCTGCTGATGCTGCAGTACTCGATCTATTCGGTGATCTCGCCCGAAGGCTGCGCCTCCATTCTGTGGAAGACCTCCGAGCGTGCGTCGGAAGCGGCCGACGCGCTGGGCATCACCGCGCACCGCCTGAAGGCGCTGGGCATGGTCGACAAGATCGTCAACGAACCGGTGGGCGGCGCACACCGTGACATCAAGCAGATGGCGGCCTACTTGAAGCGCGCGCTCAACGACGCGCTGCGCCAGATCAGCGACCTGAAGCCGAAGGAACTGCTGCAGCGTCGTTACGAGCGCCTGCAGTCCTACGGCCGCTTCACCGACACCACCGAACACTGACGTTCAAGTGGACACGCCCTGCGTCGCGGTCGCCTACAGCGGCGGCCGCGACTCGACGGCATTGCTGCACGCCACGCTGAAGGCCGCCGCCGAGCAAGGCGTGCAGGTGCTGGCGCTGCATGTGAACCACGGCCTGAGCCGGCATGCCGACGCGTGGCAGGCGCAGGCGCAGGCGCAGTGCGAACGCTGGCGCCGGCGCGGCCGGCCGGTGCGCTTCATCGCGCAGCGCCTCGACACCGGCCCGGCCAAGGGCGAAAGTGTCGAAGCGTGGGCCCGCCAGGCGCGCTACCGAGCGCTGCGCAACCTGGCGTTGCAGCATGGCGCAACGCTGATCTTGCTGGCCCATCACCGCAGAGACCAGGCCGAGACGTTGCTGCTGCAGGCCTTGCGCGGCGCCGGCGTGGCGGGTCTGGCCGGCATGCCGCCGGCGGTGGAACGCGACGGTGTGACGTGGCTGCGTCCGTGGCTCGCGGTCCCGCGCGAACAGATCAAGGCCTATGTGCGGCGGCACCGGCTGGCGTATGTCGACGACGACAGCAACGACAACGTGCGCTTCGCGCGCAACCGCATGCGCCGTGATGTCTGGCCGGTGTTGACCGACGCGTTCCCGCAGGCCGAAGCCACGCTCGCCGAGGCGGCGACCTGGGCTCAGGAGGCGATGGTCTGCCTCGCCGAACTGGCCGAAGTGGACCTGAGCCTCGTCGCGAACTCCGCCGGGCTGAACCTGCGCGCCTGGTCGGCACTGTCGCTGCCCAGGCGCAGCAATGCGTTGCGGGCCTGGTTGCGCTCGAGCACCGGCCACGCGGCGCCCGCAAGCCTGGTCGCGCGGCTGCTGGTCGAACTGCCGCGGTCCGGCTCGGCCGAGTGGCCCTTCGGCGACGGCTGCTTGAAGCGCTATCGCGGCGTGTTGCGCTATGCAAGGCCATCGCAGGCGCACGCGGCTGCGCCGGAACGAGAAACCGCGCTGATCATTCGCCGCGCCGGTCTGCATGCGTTGCCGGGTTGGGGCGGCAGCCTGCAGGCGACACGCGTGGAGGAGGGCGGCGTGCCGTTGGCCTGGCTCGCTCAGTTGGAGTTGCGGCCAAGGCAGGGTGGCGAGCAGTTCCAGGCCGGCATTGGTCGTCCGCCGCGCAGCCTGAAGAAGCAGTTCCAGTCGGCCGCGGTGCCGGCGTGGGAGCGCGAAGGGCCGCTGGTCTACAGCGGTGGCCAGTTGGTGTTCGTGCCGGGCCTGGGCATCGACGCGCGCGTGATCGGATTGCCCGGGCAAGCGCAGGTGGCCTTGCACTGGCGGTCTTCCAGCCACCGCTGATCGGGCGGGAATCGATTGCTGCGCCGCAGCAGCTAAAATGCGCGGTTCACGCAGTGCAGCGTGAACCGAATCCTTGTTCCTGGCGCGGCACTTCTTACGCGGCATTCTCATGGCACTCATCGTTCACAAATACGGCGGCACCTCGATGGGCTCGACCGAGCGCATCCGCAACGTCGCCAAGCGCGTGGCCAAGTGGTCCCGCGCCGGCCACCAGATGGTGGTGGTTCCTTCGGCGATGAGCGGCGAGACCAACCGGCTGCTCGGGTTGGCCAAGGAGCTGTCGCCGGCCACCACCACGCCGGAACTGCAACGCGAGCTGGACATGATTGCGTCGACCGGCGAACAGGTGTCGGTGGGCCTGCTGGCGATCGCATTGCAGTCCGAAGGCATGCAGGCCGTCAGTTACGCCGGCTGGCAGGTGCCCATCGCCACCGACACCGCCTACACGAAGGCGCGCATCCAGAGCATCGACGACCAGCGCGTTCGCGCCGATCTCGCGGCCGGCCGTGTGGTCATCATCACCGGATTCCAGGGCGTCGACCCCGACGGCAACATCACGACGCTCGGCCGCGGCGGCTCGGACACCTCGGCGGTGGCCGTGGCGGCTGCGATGAAGGCCGACGAATGCCTCATCTACACCGACGTCGACGGCGTCTACACCACCGACCCGCGCATCGTGGCCGAAGCGCGCCGCCTGCACACCATCAGCTTCGAGGAAATGCTCGAGATGGCGAGCCTCGGCTCCAAGGTGCTGCAGATCCGTTCGGTCGAATTCGCTGGCAAGTACCGCGTGCCGATGCGTGTGCTGTCGAGCTTCACGCCCTGGGACATCCCCATCGAAGAGGAAGCGCAATCGGGCACCCTGATCACTTACGAGGAAGACGAGAAAATGGAACAAGCCGTTGTGTCGGGCATTGCCTTCAACCGCGACGAGGCCAAGATCAGCGTGCTGGGTGTGCCCGACAGGCCGGGCATCGCGTA
>JBGQEX010000157.1:0-9315 GCA_041496605.1 Piscinibacter sp. | reverse complement strand
TGTGCGAACTCTCGCCAGCGATTTCGCTCGAACCGTTTCCCCTTCAACGCCGGACCGCCTCTTGAACTTTTCCCACCCGCGACTGCGCGTGCGCCAGCGGCTGCTCGGCGCCTTGTGCGCGGTGTCGCTGTGCGTGCCCGCTGCCAGCCCCGTCGCGCTGGCGCAGAACAACCTGCCGGCGCTGGGCGACACCGCGTCGGAGGACTTCGGTATCGGCGCCGAGCGCAAGCTCGGTGACCAGATCATGCGCGAGATCCGTCGCGACCCCGACTACAGCGACGACCCCGTGCTGCTCGAATACCTGCAGAGCATCTTCCGGCCGCTGCTCGCCGCGGCGCGCCAGCGCGGCGAGATCAGTGCCGACATCGACCAGCGTTTCGCATGGGAGCCGTTCCTCGTGCGCGACCGAAGCGTCAACGCCTTCGCGCTGCCCGGCGGCTACATCGGCGTGCACCTCGGCCTGATCGCCATCACCTCCACCCGCGACGAACTGGCCTCGGTGCTGGCGCACGAGATGTCGCACGTCACGCAGCGCCACATCGCACGCAGCATGGCAATCGGCAAGCGCCAGTCGCTGATCGGCGTGGCGGCGCTGATTCTGGGCGTGCTCGCCGCCAGCCGCTCAAGCCACGTTGACGCCGCCAATGCGCTGATCACCGGCGGGCAGGCGGCGGCGATCCAGGGCCAGCTGAACTTCTCGCGCGACATGGAACGCGAGGCCGACCGCATCGGCTTCGGCGTGATGACCAGCGCCGGCTTTGCGCCGAGCGGCATGGCGGCGATGTTCGACAAGCTCGACCACGCATCGCACCTGAACGACAGCGGCGGCTACCCCTACCTGCGCAGCCACCCGCTCACCACCGAACGCATCGGCGAAGCGCGCGCGCGCCTGGGCACCGCGGCCCCCGTCGCGCTGGTCAGCGTGCTCGAGCACAGTGCCGCGCAGGGGCGCGCGCGGGTGCTGATGGACACGCGCGTCGATTCGTTGCGCCGCTGGCAGGCCCAGGACGCCGACACCACCCCCGGCACGGTGGCCGATCAGCTGGCCGCGGCCGTTGAAAGCGCGCTCGCATCGACGCTGCTGCGCGACTGGTCGCGTGCCGATGCGGCCATCGCGAAGGCGTTGGCGCTGGTGCGTGGCAGCCCGCGCGGCGACGCGCGCGCCGAGCGCGCCGTTGCGCTGCTGGCCACCCAATCGATGCTCGACCGCGGCGATGTCGTCCGTGCCGAAGCGCTACTGCAACCGTACGCGTCCGAACCCTCGCGCCCGATCGTGTTGTTGTCGGCGCGCATTGCACTGGCCAGCGCAGGCGACGAAGGCCGCGCCAAGCGCAGCGCCGAGGAACTGCAGACCTGGGTCAGCGGCCACCCGAACGATGCCGAGGCCTGGACCACGCTCTCCCAGCTGTGGGCGCGCCTGGGTCAGCGCCTGCGCTCGCTGCGAGCCGACGCCGAAGCGCGTCTTGCGCTCGGCGACTTCACCGGCGCCATCGACCGGCTGCGCGCCGGGCAGCGGCTGGCGCGCAGCGGCACCGGCGCCGGCATCGACTTCATCGAAGCATCGGTGATCGACGCCCGCCTGCGCGCCATCCAGGCGCAATTCAAGCAGCTGATGGCCGAGGAGCGCCAGCAGGGCGGCTGATCGGCACGGCGTTCGAGAAGAAACACCGTTCGCCCTGAGGTATCGAAGGGCCCGTGCATCCTGAGCTTGTCGAAGGACCTGAGGTATCGAAGGGTGAGCGGCGAGGACAACGAGCGGGGCTTCGATACCTCAGCCCGAACGGGGTTGGTTTCTCAAGCCCGCGACTGGAACAGCCGCTCCATCGCGACGTCGATGACCATGCCGCACAGGCTGTAGATCAACGAGCCGATCAGCGCGGCGCCGAAGCTGCTGACGGTGAAGCCCTCGAGCACGCGCGCCGCCGCATAGAACATCGCGGCGTTGATGACGAACAGGAACAGGCCGAGCGTCAGCAAGGTGACCGGCAGCGTCAACACCACCAGGATCGGCCGCAGCAAGGTGTTGAACAAGCCGAGCACGAGGGCGGCGATCATCGCCGAGCCGAAGCTCTTGACTTCGACCCCGGGGTACAGGTGGGCCACCAGCAGCAAGGCGGCGGCCAGCAGCATCCAGCGAACGATGAGTTTCATGGGGCGCAAGCATAGCGCGCGAGGCGCGCGCCGGGCTTGGGCTCGATCAAGCGGCGCGGTTCAGCCGAGCGCACTGTCGACGCCGGTGCGCGGCGTGGCCCAGCTTTCGGGCAGGCGAGCCAGCACCTTGCGCGCGTCGAGCGAGCGGATCGGCACCTTGACGTCAACCGGGATGCGCTGGTGCGCCTGCAGCGCCATGTAGCGCAGCGCGCTCACACGCAGGAACGACGCGAAATTGCCGACCTCGCCGCGCGCCCGGATCAGCTCGTCGTAGAGCCGCTCCAGCAGCTGCGTGACCGTCATGCCGTCGCGCTGACCGATTTCCTCGAGCACTTCCCAGTGCAGGTTTTCCAGCCGGATGCTCGTCACGACGCCGTGCAGGCGCACCGAGCGCGTGCGCGATTCGTAGCTCTCGGGGTTGGCGCTGATGAAGACTTCGCACATGGTGACGCTCCCGGTTCGGCCCGACCGCAGCCGCGGCCAGACCGATACCTTAGGCCCTTTGCGCGGCGCCTGCAAAGGGCGGCACCACCGGCGAGCGCGTCACGCCTCGATCTTCGTCCCCAGCACCACGAGAAACTGCGCCAGCCAGGCCGGATGCGCCGGCCAGGCCGGTGCGGTGACGAGCTTGCCGTCGGTGACGGCCTGGTCGATGGCGATCTCTGCGTAGCTCGCACCGGCCAGTTCCACCTCGGCCGCGCAGGCCGGGTAGGCCGACACGCGCTTGCCGCGGATCACGCCGGCGGCGGCCAGCAACTGCGCGCCGTGGCACACCGCGGCGATCGGCTTGTTCTCGCGCGAGAAGTGCTGGACGATCGCGATCACCTGCTTGTTCATGCGCAGGTATTCGGGGGCGCGGCCGCCGGGAATCAGCAGCGCGTCGTAGGCCTCGGGCTTCACGTCGGCGAACGTGGCGTTCAGCGTGAAGCGGTGGCCGGGCTTCTCGGAATAGGTCTGGCCGCCCTCGAAGTCGTGCACCGCCGTCATCACGAAGTCGCCCGCCTTCTTGTCGGGGCACACCGCGTGCACCGTGTGGCCCACCATCGTGAGTGCCTGGAACGGCACCATCGTCTCGTAGTCTTCGGCGTAGTCGCCGGCCAGCATCAGGATCTTCTTGCCCATCTCGGTCTCCTTCGAATGCGCTGTCTTCGCCCCATGCGAAGCGCGCGCACAAGCATTCTCGGAAGCGCGCCGGCGCCGCGGGTAATAGCGGGTTACTTCGTGTCGACGACGCTCGCGCGAGCACACAGTGATGTCTCGTAGCGACAAAAGCGCGCTCTACCTATGAAGAATGAGCGTTTCTCCTGTGAAAACTGCTTCTCAACGCAGCACACACGCAGTACCATCCGCTCCGCACGGTCACTGAGAGAAACGAGAGTTCATGCGGCTCTCACCCAGCCCGGCACATCAACAACTCACTTGATGGAGAGAATCGAAATGGCAACTGCGAAGAAGGCTCCCGCCAAAAAGGCGGCAGCGAAGAAGGCCCCTGCGGCCAAGAAGGCACCGGCGAAGAAGGCCGCTCCGGCCAAGAAGGCGGCGCCGGCGAAGAAGGCTGCGGCCAAGAAGGCTCCTGCGAAGAAGGCCGCCCCGGCCAAGAAGCGCACGCCCAACGCCGCCTTCATGAAGGCCATGACCCCGAGCGCTGCGCTGGCCGCCATCATTGGCGACAAGGCCGTGCCGCGCACCGAGGTCACGAAGAAGGTGTGGGACTACATCAAGGCCAACAAGCTGCAGGACTCTGCGAAGCGCACGATGATCAACGCCGACGCCAAGCTGAAGGAAATCTTCAAGAAGGCGCAAGTCTCGATGTTCGAGATGACCAAGCTGATCAACGCGCACCTGAAGTAACCCGCCGCCCTCGCGGGCAGCAAGAAAAAAGCCGGTGCAGCGCACCGGCTTTTTTCTTGGCTGCGCGGCCGCCGCCTACTGCTCGTGGTCGGCGGGTTCGGCCAGCAGGCGGGTCAGGTCGCTCAGCATGCGCTTGACGTCGATCGGCTTGGTCCAGTAGTCGTCGAAGCCGGCGGCCAGGGCGGCCTCGATTTGCTCGCGCATCGCGTCGGCCGACAGCGCGATGCAGTGCAGGCGCCGCGTCGCCGGGTCGCCGCGCAGGCGGCGGATCAGCGTGAGGCCGGTCATGTCGGGCAGGTTCATGTCGATCAGCACCAGGTCGGGGTGCACGTCGCGGGCGATGCGCGCGCCGTTGGCGCCGTCCTCGGCCACGCGCAGGGTCCAGTTCGGTCGGCTGCGGAATACCTCTTTCATCAGCACGGCGTTCAGCGGTTCGTCTTCGATGTAGAGCACGTCGCGCGGCACGTCCGGCAAGCCTGCCGGCGCGGTGCGCGCGAACGGCACCTGCGCCGCGACACCGGCGCTGCCCTCGCCGGCCGGCAGTTCGATGCTGAAGGTCGAACCCACGTCGAGCTCGCTGTGCACACTCAGCGCGCCGCCCATCGCCTCGACCAGCCGGCGCGAAATGACGAGCCCGAGGCCGCTGCCTTCGGTGCGGCTTTGCTCGGCGCCGAGGCGGTTGAACGGCTGGAACAAGGCAGCCTGCTGCTCGGCGCTCATGCCGCGGCCGGTGTCGCGCACGGCAATGTGCACGCGCGCGGCGTGCTCGGCCACGCTCAACTCGACGTCGCCGCCGGGCCGGTTGTATTTGATGGCGTTGGACAGCAGGTTCATCAGCACCTGTTCGAAGGCGCGCGGGTCGGCGCGCACCCAGCATGGGGAAGGTTGCTCCGACACGGGCAGGTGCACCTCGGCCCGGTCGGCCAGCGGCTGGATCAACGACAGGCATTCGTTGATGGCCGCCCAGGCGTCGAACATTCCTGGCTGCAGCGAGAAGTCTTCACTCTCGATGCGCGTCACGTCGAGCACGTCGTTGATCAGCTCGAGCAAATGGCGGCCGGCGCGCAATACGCTGTCAACGCGCCGCTGCTGGTCGGGGGCCAGCGGGTTCACGCGGTCCAGCGACATCAGCTGGGCGAAACCGAGGATGCTGTTGAGCGGTGTGCGCAGCTCATGGCTGACGCGCGACAGGAACTCGTTCTTTTCGCGGTTGGCGCGTTCGGCCGCCTCCTTGTCGCGCCGCAGCAGCTCGGTTTCCTTGCGGTCGCTCACATCGGCGGTGAAGCCGTGCCACAGCGTGCCGCCGTCGCGCAGCCGCTCCGGCGTGGCGCGCGTCTCGAGCCAGCGCACGCTGCCGTCCTTGCGCACGATGCGGTATTCGTGATGCCAAGGGCGCAGCAGGCGGGCCGATGCGAGGATGCTGTCGAGGTAGGCCGCGCGGTCGTCCGGGTGCAGCATGCGCAAGGCCGCTGAACGGTCGCCGGCGGCGCCCTGCGGCGGCTCGACGCCGAACAGCTCGCGCATGCCGTCGCTCGCATAGGGGTAGCGCAGCACCCCGTCGGCATCCATCTGCAGCTGGAAGATGACGCCCGGCAGCTGCGACGACAGTTGGCGCAGCAGCACGTCCTGGGCGCGCGAGCGGCGCGCCGCTTCGACTTGGGCCGACACGTCGCGCGCGGTGCCGCGAAAGCCCTTGAACTGGCCCGCGCTGTCGAACACCGGCACCGCGCTGCGCGACACGTACAGCAAGCCGCGAGGCGTGTGCTTCTCCGTCAATGCGCGCGATATCGGCTCGCGCCGCCGCAACAGCTCGCCGAAGCGCAGGCCGTGCGATTCGGGCATGCCGTGGGCATCGAGCAGCGGCAGGTCGTCGTTGATCGGATGGCCGATCAAGGTTTCGGCGACGATGCCGGTGACCGGTTCGACCGTGCCCGACACCCAGCGGTAGACCAGCTGCTCATCGATTTCCCACATCCAGTCGCCCGAGGCGCGGCCGAAGTCGAGCAGGCGGCGCTGCTCGTCGTTGAGCGCACGCAGGCGCTGGCGGCTGTGCAGCAGTTCGGTCGCCACACGCGACAGGCCGTGCAGCGCCGCACGCTCGTCGGCACCCAGCGTGCGGGGCTGCGTGTCCATCACGCAAAGGGTGCCGAGCGTCGCGCCGCGGAACTGCAGGGGCTCGCCGGCGTAGAAGCGAATGTGTGGCTCGCCGCGCACCAGCGGGTTGTCGGTGAAGCGCACGTCGCGCCGGGTGTCCTCGACCTCGAACAAGGCGTCGCCGAGGATGGCGTGTGCGCAGAAGGAGATGTCGCGCGGCGTCTCCCGCATCGCCCACCCGCGCGCCGCCTTGAACCATTGGCGTTGCGCGTCGACCAGCGAGATCAGTGCGATCGGGCAACCGGTCAGGCGAGCCGCGGCGTCCACCAGCGCGTCGAAACTGGCTTCGCCTTCGCTGTCCAGCACGCCGAGTTCGCGCAACACGGCCAGGCGCCGGGCTTCGTTGGGCGGGTGCGGGGCCGATTGCATGGGGCGGGTCTCAGCCGGTGGCCATTGTGGAGCAGCCCGTCAGCCGCGGGCCAGCCGCCGCGCAACGAAATCGAGCCGGTCCTGGCCCCAGAAGATCTCGCCGTCGATGACGTAGCTCGGCGAGCCGAACACACCGGCATCGATGGCCTGCTGGGTGTCGATTTCGTAGCGTTCGTGCACCGTCTGCGAGTGCGACTCTTCGAGCCGCGCGGCGCTCAAGCCCTGTTCGGCCAACAGCGCGGCCAGCACGTTTTCGTCGGCGATGTTGCGCTCTTGCGCCCACACTGCCCGCATCACCGCGCCGGTCAGCGCACATGCGGCGTCGGTGCCGTCTTTCAGGTCGACCGCGATGATCAGCTTGGCCGCCTCGTCGCCGCCGACCGGAAAGTACTTGGGCTGCGGGTTCAGCGGCACGCCGAGCCACTCGCTGAAGCGCTTCAGCTCGAGCAGCCGGTAGGCCTGACGCTGCGGCGCGCGCTTGGACAGCGGCAGGCCGCCCGACACCGGAAACACCTTGCCGCCCAGGTCCACCGGCAGCACCCGAATGGCCGCGCCGGCGGCCCCCGCCATCGTGATGAGGCGCTCGTGGCCGAGGTAGGCGTAAGGCGATTGCGGGGCGAAGTAGTAGTCGACGGTCAGCGCCATGTACGGTCTCCTCGGGGTGGTCGCGCAGTCTAGGGCCTGTTCACCGCGGCTTCACCGCTTATCCACAGCCTTGTTCACAGCAGCGGCCGCAGGTAACGGCCGGTGTAGCTTGCCACGTTGACCGCCACGTCATCGGGCGTGCCCACGGCCACGACGGTGCCGCCGCCGGCACCGCCTTCGGGGCCCATGTCGATGACCCAGTCGGCGGTCTTGATGACGTCGAGGTTGTGCTCGATGACGACGATCGTGTTGCCGGCATCGCGCAGCTGGTGCAGCACGCGCAGCAGCAGGTCGATGTCGGCGAAGTGCAGCCCGGTGGTCGGCTCGTCGAGGATGTACAGCGTGCGCCCGGTGTCGCGCTTGCTGAGCTCGAGCGCGAGCTTGACGCGCTGCGCCTCGCCGCCCGACAGCGTGGTCGCGCTCTGGCCCAGGCGGATGTAGCCCAGGCCCACGTCGAGCAGCGTCTGCAGCTTGCGCGCGATGCTGGGCACCGCGCTGAAATAGGCGTGCGCGTCTTCGACGGTGAGGTTGAGCACGTCGGTGATGTTCTTGCCCTTGTAGAGCACCTCCAGCGTCTCGCGGTTGTAGCGCTTGCCGTGGCAGACGTCGCAGGGCACGTAGACGTCGGGCAGGAAATGCATCTCGACCTTCAGCACGCCGTCGCCCTGGCAGGCTTCGCAGCGCCCGCCGGCCACGTTGAAGCTGAAGCGCCCCGGCCCGTAGCCGCGCTCGCGTGCTGCCGGCACCTCGGCGAACAGTTCGCGGATCGGCGTGAACAGGCCGGTGTAGGTGGCCGGGTTGCTGCGTGGCGTGCGGCCGATCGGCGACTGGTCGACGTTGATGACCTTGTCGAATGCGTCCAGCCCCTCGATCGCGTCGTGCGGCTGCGGCTCGGCGTGGCTGTTGTACAGATTGCGCGCGACCGCGGCGTACAGCGTGTCGTTGACCAGCGTGCTCTTGCCGGAGCCGGAGACGCCGGTCACGCAGGTGAACAGGCCGACCGGGATCTCGGCGCTGATGCCCTTGAGGTTGTTGCCCCGCGCGTTGACGATCTTCAGTGTCTGCGGGTCGGTGGTCTCGGCCAGCGTGTGGCGTTGGGCCGGCACCGCGATGCGCAGCGTGCGCGCGAGGTACCTTCCGGTCAGCGACTCGGGGTTCGCCGCCACGTCGTCGGCGCTGCCCTGCGCGATCACCCGCCCCCCGTGCACGCCGGCGCCCGGCCCCATGTCGATCACATGATCGGCACTGCGGATCGCGTCTTCGTCGTGCTCGACCACCAGTACGCTGTTGCCGATGTCGCGCAGGTGGCGCAGCGTGCCGATCAGCCGGTCGTTGTCGCGCTGGTGCAGCCCGATGCTCGGTTCGTCGAGCACGTACATCACGCCGGTCAGGCCCGAGCCGATCTGCGACGCGAGGCGGATGCGCTGCGCCTCGCCGCCCGACAGCGTGTCGGCGCTGCGGTCCAGGCTCAGGTAGTTCAGCCCCACGTCGTTCAAGAACTTGAGCCGCGAGCGGATCTCGCGCACGACCTTGTCGGCGATCTCGGCCTTCGCACCCTGCAGATGCAGCCCTTCAAAGTAGGCCAGGCATTCGCGCAGCGTGAAGTGCTCGACGCGGTAGATCGGCTCGCCGCTGTCTTTGCCTTCGTCCAGCAGGAATACGTTGCGGGCCTCGCGGCGCAAGCGCGTGCCCTCGCATTCCGGGCAGGGCTTGGGGCTCTGGTAGCGCGCCAGGTCTTCGCGCACCGCCGCCGAATCGGTTTCCTTGTAGCGCCGCGTGAGGTTCGGAATGATCCCTTCGAACGGGTGATGGCGCTTGACGCTGCGCGTCTTGCCCTTGGCGCCCTCGGCCTCGTAGACGAAGGCGATGTCCTCGCTGCCCGAGCCGTGCAGCAGCACCTGCCGCGCTGTTTCCGGCAGCTCTTCGAACGGCGCGTCGATGTCGAAGCCGTAGTGCTTGGCCACGCTTTCGAGCAGCGAGAAGGTGTAGCCGTTGCGCCGGTCCCAACCCTTGACCGCGCCGCTGGCCAGGCTGAGCGACGGGAAGGCGACCACGCGCTCGGGGTCGAACACCGTGGTCAGGCCGAGGCCGTCGCAGCTCGGGCAGGCGCCCACCGGCGAGTTGAACGAGAACAGGCGCGGTTCC
>JBGQEX010000156.1:0-9359 GCA_041496605.1 Piscinibacter sp. | reverse complement strand
CACCGGTGCGATACCGGTAAAGCATCCAGGCCACGCCGGCATTGACGGCCAGGGCTGCGAAACCGACCGCCCCCATGGTCGCAGCCTCGGGTGGCACGCCCGTCTGCAGGTTCCAGACAGTCTTGCCGAGCACGAACGCGAGCCCTCGGGCTACCGGCGATACGCCACACGCCACCTGCAGCGCCTGCAGTTCATCCGCCACTGTCGTTCGCTGGACGTCCCGTTGCCCGATGTCCGTGACCTGCTGGCGTTCGCGGCGGCGCCGGACCGCTCGTGCGCGCAGGTCAATACGCTGCTCGACGAACACATCGCGACCGTGCAGCAGCGGCTCAAGGCCCTGTGCGCCCTTGAGAAGCAACTGCTTGCCTTGCGCAAGCAGTGCGACGGCGACACCTCGCACCCGTGCGCCATCCTCGAGTCGTTCATGACCGCGGCCGAGGAGCACGCCTGTGCCTGTCACCCTGCGGCATAGCCGCCGCAGGTTCGATGCGTACGGCACCGTCGGCAAGCCGGCGCCGGTGCACGAGCAGTGGAGCAAGGAAATGGAAGCGCGGGTGAACATGAAGTGAGGCACTGCGCGCATCTCGAGTCATCCCGGCGCACCGAGGCGGCTTCAATCCGGGCGATGTCGCGGACGAGGAAGACGCCGCTCCCCGAGTTTCAGACCTTGTCCGCGCGCAGCGAGACGCTCTTCACGCCGAACTTCTTCGTGGCTCCCTGCGCGTTGTCGGACAGGAAGCGGTACTGCTCGTTGACCTGCTCGGCCTTGACGCGAAGTCCGGCGTCCTCGATCGCCTGCTTATAGCGTTCGACCTGCCAGGCGCCGCCGATGCAGGCTGCCCACAGCGTGGTGTTGCAGGCGATGGTCTCCGGCAGGTCCAGGTCGGTGACGATGTCGGCGATCGCCAGCCGGCCGCCCGGCCGCAGCAAGCGAGCGGCCTCGCGAAACACCTGCGGCTTGTCGACGGCGAGGTTGATCACTCCGTTGCTGATGACCACGTCGAAGCTGCCATCCTCGAACGGCGCGGCGTCGATGTAGCCCTTGACGAAGGTGATGTTGCGCACGCCGTGCCGGCGCCGCAACGCCTCGGCCTTGGCACGCTGCGCGTCGGTCATGTCCAGGCCGATGACCGTGCCGTTCGGACCAGTGATCAAGCTCGCGATGAAGCTGTCCATGCCCGAGCCGCTGCCCAGATCAAGCACCCGCGCGCCCTCCATCTCGTCGAGGAAGTGGAAGTAGTAGCCGACGCCGGCGAACGAGTCGATGGCCTCGCCCGGGACGCGGTCGAGGTCGGCCGGGCGGTAGCCAAGGCGCTCGGCGAGCGCACGACCCATCTCGAAATGGAACTCGCCGTGCGGGTTCTGCGCGACATCGCGGTACATCGCCTGGACCTTGGACTCCAGCTCGTTGCGGTTGACTTCAGTGGACATGATGGCCTCCGGTTCAGGTGAGGTTCAGCGGGATGGCGCGGCCCGCCAGCCGCTCGATGGGGCAAGCGCGGAGGTCAAATCCACCTCCGGACCTTGCCGCGATACGTCACGTAGCGATCGCCGAAGATCTCCGCCAGTGCCGCCTCTTCGGCGGCGATCTGGAATCGGTCGATGAACCAGACGAAGGCAGCGATCAACACGACGTTGAGCACGCTTCCGATCCACACCGCGATGCCTGCCAGCATCACGGCGTCGCCAACGTACATCGGGTTGCGGGACAGCGCGTATGCGCCGGAGGTCACCAGTTGGGTGGCCTTCTTCGGCTGCATTGGACTGGGTGTGGTGCCGGCAACGACGAACAACCTGATGCTCGCGGCGACGATGCCCAGGCCGAGCACGATGAGGGCAATGCCGACCGGTGCTTGATAGCCGAACGAGTACCTTCCGAATTCGACGCTGCGTCCGATCCACCACATGACAATCGCGGCAACGGCGAAAGCCACGGGCGGAGAGATCCAGCGACTCATGCCAGTCCAACCCCATGGCGCGCGGCAGGCCCAGCTGCCTGCGCGAAGAAAATCTCACGCCTGAGCAGGCCACGTTCTACTGCTGCACAGGTGCAGCGGCGGCGCTCCAGCCGTTCGGCATGGTCCTCGTCGCCCAGAAGCTCGACCAGCGCAGCGCGTCGCGCATGGGACTCTTGGATCAGAACCTCCATGCAGCGCATGAACTCGCCCGTCACGTCGATGCGCTCAAGTAGAGTCCAGCGGCATTCCTTGAGCAGCACCGCGTAGTCCACTCCCGCGTCGGGATGCGGCGGGCCGCTTTGTTGCAGCAGTCGGCGCTCGTCGTCCCCGGCAGGCTCGCGAGCGAGCGAAATGACGGAGAACTCCATGCGGGCCCCGGCGCGCGCGACGCGCCTGCACTCGCACAGCATCTCTCGCTTGCGGTCCATGCAGCACAGGACGTCGGCGTGGTGGATCCTCTCGAACGAGCGGTCGGCAAACGGGAGCGCCGCGCCGTCGGCGGCCAACACGCTGCAACGGCTGTCCAAGCCGTCCCTCGCGGCGCGTTCCCGTGCGATGCGCAACCCCGATAGGGGCAGATCAGCGAGCACTACGTCGCAGCCCGACAGCGTCGCCAGGAACAGCGCTGGCCATCCCGAGCCGGCACCGAGTTCCAGCAAGCGCCGGCCGCGCTCGAGCCCGAGGCGCGCGGCCGCCTGTTCGGCTTGGTCGCGGGTCGTCCAGCTTGTCGCACCGTAGTCACTGCCGCGCACGCAGAGTTCGATCTCCCGGAATAGCGGCTCTTGCGCGATCTCGTAGTCGCGCTCGAAGTTGCACGCAGCACCAACACAGGCGACCATGACGCCCCTCCACGCCAGCCAGTCTGCTCTTGTAGACCTGATATCGCAACATCATGAGGAGCAGGTCCAGAAGCACCTGCCCGGACTCATGAAAGTAGGGTTGAAACCGTACGATACGACCAGCGCGAGAAGAGCCCCCATCTTGGAGATTCGTTTCCTGAAAGCTGCCGAACGTCAACGTCGGCTCGTGGCGGGGACTGTGAGTCCACGGCTGCGCCGGTGAGCTGTCCTTCGATGCTGGAGCCTCGCCGGCCAAGGGCAGCTTTCAGCAACCTTGGGGAATTCACAGTCCCGGCCAGGAGCCGACCATCGAGCACACCTCTCGATACCTGCCGGTCGCCGATGGTTTCGTCCAGGAACCGCCAAGGTCGACCGATGTAGCACCCCCTGGTCGTACCGACTGGTGCAAACATGCACCGCCACATTGCGCAACAGGTGACGTGCCTCTGTGGCTTCGCCCTCAAAGCAAGTGACCAACCTTGACGAAAATGAGGCATCCCGAATCCGAGTACGGTTGGTGCGAACTCATGTGCGGGCTTCGAATCCAGGTGCCGATCGGGTAGTGTCCGTACTCGTCTTGAAACGTGCCTTCTAAGACGAAGATCTCTTCGCCTCCAAAGTGCTGGTGTTTGCTGAATACGGTTCCTGGCGCCCAACGCACCAGCGCCGTGTGCGTGGCGCCGAACTGATCCAGTGCCAAGACCTCCAGCCCACTGACCAGCCCTGGATGCCAATGCCGATCGAGCGGGCGGACAACAACCCGTTCCAGGTCACGATCATCCAACTGACGTAGTTTGACAAACAGCGTGCACCCTGCTGCGCTTCTCGGTGCATGCATCGAACCGGGCGGGTTTTTGATGTACGTGCCGGCAGGGTAGATGCCGTGCTCGTCTGCGAACTCCCCGTCGAGCACCATGATCTCTTCACCCTGCGGGTGCTGATGCGGCGAAAACGTGGCGCCCGGCTCGTATCGAACAACACTGGTTGCCCGCGCATTTTCTCCGCCCTCACGTGCCAGCAAGCGCCGTTGAACGCCCGCAGCGGGGCTCGGCTGCCAAGGCAGTTCTTCCGAGTGCAGCACGACGCGGTTGGTCAGGTCGCTGTTCAGTCTCATTTGGAATTCCTCAGATGTGGTCGCATGTCTCTTGCATGACCTGTAGGTCGCGCGACAAGTGGAGTCAGCTCGGACGAACACCGATCGCAATCACGATCAACGCCCCACCGCGACAGCGCGCCCAAGGCGTTTCCTTCGTGTCGGTGACCGATCAGTGGCGGCGTAAGCAGAGACGCTATGGCCGTGTGACGATGTCAGCCTTGGTCTTGCCGACGATGTCGAACAGTTCCTTCTGCTCCGCCGCCGGCACCTTGAATCTGTCCAGCGACTTCTTGAATTCGCCGGCCATGGTTCCCCACTCCTGCTCACTGATGTTCAGGTGGACGTGGGACTCCTTCATCCCCTTGCCGATGTACTTGCACGGGCCACCAGTCGCCTCGCAGACCAGCTGCGAGACCTGGAACTTCAGGTACGGCGCCGGGGACCGCTTGCGGCCGGCGTCGATGGCCGGATTCTTGTTGAGCGTCTTGTTGACGACCAGGTGATCGATGAAGTCGTCAACCACCACGGTGATGCCCTTCAAGCCGCCGATCCGTTCGTAACGCGGCTTCGGAGCGTCGGCGGCGAGCGCCGGCAGGCCGGCGGTGGCAAGCATCAGGCTCGCGGCGATGGCAAGCAAGGTACGGTTCTTCATGGCCTGACTCCTCGTGGTTCAAAGCTTGTCGGCGCGCAGCGAAACGCTTTTCACGCCGAACTTCTTGGTGGCCCCCTGCGCGTTGTCGGACAGGAAACGGTACTGGTCGTTGACCTGGTCGGCCACGATGCGCAGCCCGGCGTCTTCGATCGCTTGCCTGTATCGCTCGACCTGCCAGGCGCCGCCGATACAGGCGGCCCACAGCGTGGCGTCGCAGGAGATCGTCTCGGGTAGCAGCACGTCGGTGACGATGTCGGCGATGGCCAGCCGGCCGCCGGGGCGAAGCAGCCGGGCGATCTCGCGGAACACCTGCGGCTTGTCGACGGCGAGGTTGATCACGCCGTTGCTGACCACCACGTCGAAGCTGCCGTCCTCGAACGGCGCAGCCTCGATGTAGCCCTTGACCCAGGTGAGGTTGCGCACGCCGAAGCGCCGGCGCAGCGCTTCGGCCTTGGCGCGCTGTGCATCGGTCATGTCCAGGCCGATCACGCTGCCGGTCGGGCCGGTGATCAGGCTGGCGAGGAAACTGTCCATGCCGGATCCGCTGCCCAGGTCGAGCACGCGCGCCCCTTCCATGTCGTCGAGGAAGTGGAAGTAGTAACCGACTCCGGCGAACGAGTCGATCGCCTCGGCGGGAATGCGGTCGAGGTCGTCCGGTCGGTAGCCGAGGCGCTCGGCCATCACGCGGCCCATCTCGAAGTGGAACTCGCCGTGCGGGTTCTGCGCGACGTCGCGGTACATGGCCTGGACCTTGGTTTCGAGGTCGGCGCGGTTGACTTGTTCAGGCATGGTGACCTCCGGTCAGCTGATGTTCAGCGGGATGGCACCGTCAGCCAGGCGCTCGACCAGGTTGACGGCGGTGACGATTTGTGCGCCGGGGATCAGGTCGGCCTCGGTGATGCCGCGCGGTCCCGTGCAGGCACCGCAGGCCCAGATCGTTCCGCCGTTCTGCAGGTAGGACTGCATCACTTCGGCCAGCGGCTTCATGTCGTGGGCACGAACTGTGTCGGCATAGCCGCGGGTGGCAATGCGCACGGCCTCGGCGGTCAGGAACACGGTGCTGTCCTGGTCCGCCGTCGCGGCGACGTTGGCGACGATGAAGGGCAGCGTGGCGCGTTCGGCATCCTCGGCACCGTGCGTGCAGTTGATCAGAATGGACTTGGACATGGGGCTTTCCATCAGGTGGGTTGCGTGGGTTGGGGAACTTTGCGGATCCAGAAGCGCGTGCGTCGTCCTTCCTCGACACGCGTCTCGACGAGCACGTGACCGGTCAGGCGGCACCACGCCGGCACGCCGGCGCGCGTGGCCGGGTCGTGCGTCAGCACCTCCAGCAGCTGTCCCGGCTGCAGCGTCGACAAGCTCTGCTTGATGACCGGTGTGACGGTGCCGCAGGCCTCTCCGGCAGCATCGAGGAATTGGTCGGGCGGACGGTCGTCGATGGCCTTGGCAACCGCGTGCCGGATGGTCTTGGTCACAATGTTCTCCAGGTGAAAACTGAAACGGATCGAGATTCGGGTCGGTCAGGCGGCCGCGTACACACGTGCGTCCGGCGGGCTTTGCAGCAGCGGCTTCAGCGCGGTGACGACGTCCTGGGTGAACAGCGCGCTGGCGAGGTAGGCCTTGGCGTTCTCGACCGAATCGAAGCCATGCAGAACCTGCACGTCTTCGTCTCTGATCAGCAGTTCCTTGGACTTGGCGCCGTTCGCCTGAGCCAGGAACGGGCCTTTGAACCGGTTGTAGATCGCAGCCGCCGCCGGGCGATCCTTGGCCGCGACACTCAGGCTGATTTGCAGGTAGACCATGGTCACTCTCCTTCGATGGGTGGTACGGGGTTGCGCCGGCGGGAGGCCGACTCGAATGAAGCTTACGCAGCCAGCGTCTCATTCGGAAATTGTCTTTTCGCATGCGATTCATTCTGGCGTGCTATAAATTAGGCATGAATTTGAGCCAGCTTCGCTTCGCCAACGCCGTCGCGTCCACGGGGTCGTTTACGGCCGCGGCGGCCGAGTGCTGCGTGACCCAGCCCACGCTGTCGAACGGCATCGCGCAACTGGAGAACGAGCTGGGGGAGCGCTTGTTTGTGCGCACAACTCGCAAGGTCGCGTTGACGCCCTTTGGTGTTCACGTCCTGCCCTACGTCAATGAGGTGCTGAGTGCGCAGGCCAGCCTGGTTCACCAGACTCAGGCTTTTCTGAGTCCGGGGAAACGCCTGATCCGCATCGGCACCTCGCCGCTGGTCAGTGCAAACTTGTTGGGGCTGATGATCGAGCCGTTCCGCCTGCGCAACCCCGGCGTTGACGTGGTGCTGCGCGAGATGAACATGACGGATCTGTACCGCATGCTCGACGACGGACTGCTCGACTTTGTATTCGGGGTCGCCGGCCTTCACAAGGGGCCGTGGACTGCGACGTTCCTGTATGAAGAGCCCTTGCTCTTCATTCCGCGCGGGGCCATTTGGTCGAACGGCCCACGCCCGCAGTCGGTGCAACTCAAAGACATTGCGGATGAAACGTATGTCATGGTCCCCGACGCCTGCGGGCTGTCACGCGCGACCCGCGCGCTGTTCCGCAGCCAACGTCGCAAGCTCCACGAATACTCCGGCGAGGCAATGAGCTATCAGGTGCTGGAGGAATGGGCGGCGTTGGGGATCGGCGCGGCGATCCTGCCGAAGTCGAAAGTGGCTGCGAGCGGGCACGCTTCATTTCCGATCAATGACAAAGCGGGCCACGAGATCACGATCGGCTTCGAAGCCACCTGGTCGCGCAAGGGGTCGCAGTCGTCGCACCTGCTTGATTTCGCCGGCCACCTTCGCAAGGTTGTTCCCGCGATAGTTGCTGGATTGCGACCGGGAACCCACCACAGGTGACCAAAGCGCCACGGGCCGAATGCTTCAGCTCAGTTGCTGATCGCGACCCGAGCGCTGCCTTGATTGATCGAGGTATTTCCCCTCCGCAGCCCAAACAAGTCACCTGACAGGTGTCCGCTTACATCGCTCGCGAACTACCGCAACGGGTCGACTGCTGAGACTCGCGGCAGTGAACTGCCGGGCAACACCAATCCGTCTCGGGGTCGGCCATCGGGCACGGCCTTGAAGGCCTGCGTCAGGTGATCGATCAGGTCCTCGTCGAAGGCATTGCGGACATCAGATCAGCTCGATTCAGCTCGACGCTCGCAACGCATGATGGGCGCATTTCAATGACGGGGTGACACGGGCCCTTGCCTGCCCGGCCTCAACTCCGCTTCACCGCGACGAGCGGTTTCACGTCGGGGGATTGAACCCTCGGACGATGGGCCTCGGGCGCTGTCAGCGGCTGCACTTCCACCATCGATGCGAAGCAACGCCGGGCCAGGTCCTGGTAGGTCAGCGTGCCTTCGAGCTTCCAGGCAATTTCGTCGTCGCTCAGTTGACGCAGCACCTTCGCCGGCACGCCCGCGATCAGCGACCGCGCAGGCACCTTCATGCCGGCACGAACGAACGCACACGCGGCGACGATGGATTGTTCGCCGATCTCGGCCTCGTCCATGACGACGGCGTTCATGCCGACGAGCGCGTCGCGCCGCACCACGCAACCGTGCAGAACGGCGCCGTGCCCGATGTGCCCGTTTTCTTCGACCACCGTCTCGCCGCTCGGAAAGCCATGCATGACACAGGTGTCCTGCACATTGACCCCCGCCTTCAGCACGATGCGCCCGAAGTCGCCTCTGAGCGAGGCGACGGGCCCGACGTAGCAGTTGGGGCCGACGATGACGTCGCCGATCAGCACGGCAGTGGGGTGCACGTACGCGGTCGGATCCACGACCGGCACGACACCTTCTATCGAATAACACGGCATCGCGGTCTCCGAATGCTCAGAAGGGTTCGCAAGACCTTACACGAAGCGACAGGGCGGGCGGCGCCGCGGCGCAGAGCCAAAAACATATACGCAATGTCGTCGATATAGGGCAAATACCGATCCATCGATGCAACCCGGTATAGCTGAGTGCGAACAAAGTATCAGGCTGCAGCTCGGGTGCCGCCTATCTTTGCGCTGTCTGCACGCAAAGGCACGACAGCGAAACCGGAACCCCGAAACCCGAGAGGAGACCTTCGATGAAGATCAAGACAACCCTGGCAATCGCCTGCAGCCTGGCCCTGAGCGGCGGTGCGGCTGTGGCCGCCGACCTCGTGATCGCGACCGTCAACAACGGCCACATGATCGAGATGCAGAAGCTCACACCGCAGTTCGAGAAGGCCTACCCGGACATCAAGCTCAAGTGGGTCACGCTCGAGGAAGGTGTGCTGCGCCAGCGCGTGACCACCGACATCGCCACCAAGGGTGGCCAGTTCGACATCATGACCATCGGCATGTACGAAACGCCGATCTGGGGCAAGAAGGGCTGGCTCAAGGAGATCAAGCCCGACGCGGCCTACGACGTCGACGACCTGTTGCCGGCCATGCGCAACGGCCTGTCGGTCGACGGCAAGCTCTACGCCGTGCCGTTCTACGGCGAAAGCTCGATGCTGATGTACCGCAAGGACCTCGCGGACAAAGCCGGCGTCAAGCTTCCGGAGCGTCCGACCTGGGAGCAGGTCAAAGAGTTGGCCGCGAAGATCCACAATCCGCAGGCCGGCGTGTACGGCATCTGTCTGCGTGGCAAGCCGGGCTGGGGTGACAACATGGCCTTCCTGACCACGTTGGTGAATACCAATGGCGGACAGTGGTTCGACATGACTTGGCATCCACAACTGGAATCGAAGCCGTGGAAGGATGCGATCAATTTCTACGTGGATCTGCTGAACAAGTACGGCCCGCCGGGATCGTCCGCTAACAGCT
>JBGQEX010000155.1:0-9474 GCA_041496605.1 Piscinibacter sp. | reverse complement strand
CGAGCAGATCGCCGCGGCGATCGGCCTCATCTGGCAGGGTCGCGCCGATCGCTACTCGGAACTGCGCGGTGCCTTCGGCGCCGAGGCCGGCAGCGGCCAACGCCGCGTCGAGATGCACTACATCGGCGGTTGACATGGGCCGCATCTGGTCGACCCTCACACCGCGCGTCAAGCGCCGGCTCGGCCTGGCCGCCGCCGCCAGCGTGGCGGTGCCGCTGCTGGCAGGCGAGTTTGCCAAGACCTTCGTTCAAGTCGGCCTGAGCAACGCCCCGCTGCGCGATGCGCAGTTCATCGACATCGTCGTCATCGGCGTGATCTCGTTCGCGCTCGTCATGGTGTTCACCGTGATGCTGGGTTGCCTGATCACCGGCGTGATGAAAGGCCCCGCCTGGCACGCCGACGCCTACCCGCTGCCGCCCTCGCATGATTGAGCGCGCCGACATCACCGGCCTCATCCTCGCCGGCGGCCGCGGCAGCCGCATGGGCGGCGCCGACAAGGGCCTGCAGAACCACCTCGGCATGCCGCTGGCGCTGCACACGCTGCTGCGGCTGGCGCCGCAAGTCGGCCACGTGCTGATCAACGCGAACCGAAACCTGGGCGCCTACGACGCGTTCGGCGTGCCGGTCTGGCCCGACGCCTTGCCCGACTATCCCGGCCCGCTGGCAGGCTTTCTGGCGGGCCTGGAGCACTGCGAAACGCAGTACCTCGTCACCGTGCCATGCGATACGCCCAATTTCCCGACGGACCTGGTGGCCCGGCTCGCCGCCGCGCTCGAGGCGCGGGGCGCCGAGATCGCGATGGCGGCCACGCGATCGGCGGGCGGCGAGGTTCAGGTCCAGCCGGTGTTCTGCCTGATGCAAGCCAGCCTGATGGAGAGCCTGGTGCGCTTCACACAGTCGGGCCAGCGCAAGATCGACCGCTGGACGGCGCAGCACCGCTGCGTCGAAGTGACGTTCGATGATGAGGCAGCATTCTTCAACGCCAACACCGCCGATGATCTGCGGCAGCTTCAGCAACGCGATGGCTGATGCGCCGCAACTACGGGCCCTGCAGCCTGACGACCTCCCGGCCTACAAGGCGCTGCGTGACGAGACGCTCGCGCTGCACCCCGAGGCCTTCACCTCCGACGCCGAATCGGAACGACCCAAGGCGGCGTCCAGCTATCTCGACCGGCTCGGCTTGCAGCCGGCCCACGAAGGCCGGTTCACCCTCGGTGCGTGGCAGGGCTATCGCCTCGTCGGTGCCATCACCTGCGAATGCGATGCACGCCGCAAGGTCCGGCACATCGGGCACGTGGTGGGCATGATGGTGCGCGCCGAAGCGCGCGGCCAAGGCGTCGGGCATGCGCTGGTGTCCGCGTGCATCGAACGGGCCCGTGCGAACAGCGGCTTCGAACTGCTGACACTGTCGGTCACCTCGACCAATGCAGCGGCCGTGGCGCTCTACACCCGCGCCGGATTCGTGCGCTACGGCTGCCTGCCCCACGCCGTCAAGCTCGGCAACTCATACCATGACAAGGACTTGATGGTTCTTGACCTTAGACCATGAACACGCTTCAAGAGATCGCCTCGTGCGTGAGCGGCTACGACCCCAACGCCCTGCCGGTCGCGCAGGCACAGGAGTTCATCGCGCGGCTGGTGCCGCGGGTCGACGCGACCGAGAGCCTGCCGATCCGTTCGGCGCTCGGCCGGGTGCTGGCGCGCGACATCGTGTCGGGCATCAACGTTCCGGCGCACGACAACTCGGCGATGGACGGCTACGCATTGCGCGGGGCCGAGCTCAGGGCGGATGCACAGTCGACGCTCACCGTCATCGGCACCGGCTTCGCCGGGCAGCAGTTCAGCGGGCCGGTGCCGCCAGGTCACTGCGTTCGCGTCATGACCGGCGCCGTGATGCCCGAGGGGCTGGACACCGTCGTGCCGCAGGAATTCGTGCAGGTCGACCGCGCGACCATCACGGTGCCACCGGCGGTCGTGCGCACCGGCGACAACCGCCGCCTGGCGGGCGAAGACCTGGCGGTTGGCGAAGCCGCGCTGCGCGCCGGACGCCTGCTGCGGCCCGCAGACCTCGGCTTGCTGGCGTCGCTAGCCCAGGCCGAAGTGCCGGTGTTGCGCCGGTTGCGGGTCGCATTCTTTTCAACCGGCGACGAGTTGCGCTCGATCGGCGAGCCGCTGCCCGAAGGCTGCGTCTACGACAGCAACCGCTACACGCTGTGGGGCATGCTGCAACGACTCGGAGTCGACCTGCTCGACATGGGCGTGGTGCGCGACGAACCCGCCGCGCTCGAAGCCGCGTTCCGCCACGCCGCCGAGAATGCCGACGCCGTCATCACGTCAGGCGGCGTCAGCGTGGGCGAAGCCGACCACACCAAGCAGGTGATGGCGCGGCTCGGCGACGTGCTGTTCTGGCGCATCGCGATGCGCCCCGGCCGCCCAATGGCGATCGGGCGCATTCAAAGCGGCAGCCACAGCGCGATCCTGTTCGGCCTGCCGGGCAATCCGGTGGCGGTGATGGTGACCTTCTACGCGTTCGTGCGCGACGCGCTGCTGGCGATGAGTGGCAGCACGCCGCAGCCCCTACCGATGCTGCGCGCCGCCAGCGAGAAGGCCTTGCGCAAGAAGCCCGGCCGCACCGAGTACCAGCGCGGCATCGTCAGCCGCGCGGCCGATGGTTCATGGCAAGTCGCCATCACCGGCTCGCAGGGCTCGGGCATTCTGCGCAGCATGAGCGAGGCCAATGGCCTCGTCGTGCTGCATCACGCACAGGGCGACGTGGCAGCTGGCGACCTGGTGGACGTGCTGCCGTTCGACGGACTGGTCTGAGATGCGTCATCCCGACGAACGTCGGGATCCACGGGTCCCGAAGCCCGCGTCGCGTTGCAGTGGACGCCGGCGTATGCCGGGGTGACGACCTTCTATCGTTTCGCGAGACGCTGCCAGGTCTCGACCACCGTGTCGGGGTTCAGCGAAATCGACACGATGCCTTCCTGCGCCAGCCAGTCGGCGAAGTCCGGATGGTCGCTGGGCCCCTGGCCGCAGATGCCGATGTACTTGCCGACCGCGCGACACGCCGCAATCGCACGCGAAATCAATGCCTTCACGGCGGGGTCGCGTTCGTCGAAGTCGCGGGCCAGCAACTCGAGGCCCGAGTCTCGGTCCAAGCCGAGCGTGAGCTGGGTCAGGTCGTTCGAGCCGATCGACATGCCGTCGAAATGCTCGAGGAACTGCTCGGCCAGGATGGCGTTGCTCGGCACCTCGCACATCATGATGACGCGCAGGCCGTCTTGCCCGCCGGCGGCGGCACGTTTCAGGCCCTTCTCGGCGAGCATCTCGACGACGCGCTGCCCCTGGCCGAGCGTGCGCACGAATGGCACCATGATCTCGACGTTGGTCAGGCCCATGTCGTTGCGCACGCGCTTGAGCGCCTCGCACTCCATCGCGAAGGCCTCGCCGAAGGCCTCGCTGATGTAGCGCGAGGCACCGCGAAAGCCGAGCATCGGGTTTTCTTCCTCAGGCTCGTAGCGCGAGCCGCCGATCAACTTGCGGTACTCGTTGCTCTTGAAGTCCGAGAGCCGCACGATCACCGGCTTGGGCCAGAACGCGGCGGCGATCGTCGCGATGCCCTCGGTCAGCTTGTCGACGTAGAACGCGCGCGGCGATGCGTGGCCGCGCGCCACCGACTCGACCGCCTTCTTCAGGTCGAGGTCGATGTTCGGATAGTCGAGGATCGCCTTCGGATGGACGCCGATGTTGTTGTTGATGATGAACTCGAGCCGCGCCAGGCCGACGCCCGAATTCGGCATCTGCGCGAAGTCGAACGCAAGTTGCGGGTTGCCCACGTTCATCATGATTTTCACCGGGCAGTACGGCAGTTCGCCGCGCTGGACGTCGGTGACTTCGGTCTCCAGCAGCCCGTCATAAATGGTGCCGGTGTCGCCTTCGGAACACGCCACCGTCACCAGCGCGCCTTCCTTCAGCGTCTCGGTCGCGTTGCCGCAGCCGACCACCGCCGGAATACCAAGTTCACGCGCGATGATCGCCGCATGGCAGGTGCGCCCGCCGCGGTTGGTGACGATCGCCGACGCGCGCTTCATCACCGGCTCCCAGTTCGGGTCGGTCATGTCCGTGACGAGCACGTCACCCGGCTGCACCAGGTCCATGTCGGCGATGCTGTGGATGATGCGAACCGGGCCGGTGCCGATCTTCTGACCGATGGCGCGGCCTTCGGCCAGCACGGTGCCGGTGCTCTTGAGCTTGTAGCGCTGTTCGGACTTGCCATGGGCCTGGCTCTTCACCGTCTCGGGGCGTGCCTGCAGGATGTAGAGCTTGCCGTCGGCGCCGTCCTTGCCCCATTCGATGTCCATCGCGCGGCCGTAGTGCTGCTCGATGATCAAGGCGTAGCGGGCCAGTTCGGTCACGTCGGCGTCGCTCAGCGAAAAGCGGTTGCGCAGTTCGGTCACCGTATCGACGGTCTTGACGAGCTTGCCCGATGCGGCCTTCTCCTCGGCACTGGCGAACTCCATCTTGATCAACTTGGAGCCGAGGTTGCGCCGGATGATCGGCAGCTTGCCGCTCTTCAACGCGGGCTTGTGCACGTAGAACTCGTCGGGATTGACCGCGCCCTGCACCACCGTCTCGCCGAGGCCGTAGCTCGAGGTGACGAACACCACGTCCTCGAAGCCGCTCTCGGTGTCGATGGTGAACACCACGCCGGCGGCGCCCAGGTCGGAACGCACCATGCGCTGCACGCCGGCCGACAGGGCCACGTCGCCATGGGCAAACCCCTTGTGCACGCGGTAGCTGATGGCGCGATCGTTGTAGAGGCTCGCAAACACCTCCTTCATCTTGTGCAGCACCTCGTCGATGCCCACCACGTTGAGGAAGGTCTCCTGCTGGCCGGCAAAGCTCGCGTCGGGCAGGTCCTCGGCGGTCGCCGACGAGCGCACCGCGAACGACGCACCCGGGTTGCCGGCAGTCAGCGTGGCGAACTCGGCGCGGATCGCGGCTTCGAGGTCAGCTGGGAACGGCGTGTCCTCGATCCATTGCCGAATCTGCGCACCGGCTTCGGCCAGCGCGCGCACGTCGTCGGTGTTCAGCGTGGCCAGCCGCGTGCTGATGCGCTCGGCCAAGCCCTTGTGCTGGAGGAACTGTCGGAACGCGTGCGCCGTGGTGGCGAAGCCGCCCGGCACGCGAACACCGGAAGCGGCCAACTGGCTGATCATTTCGCCGAGCGAGGCGTTCTTGCCGCCCACCGACTCGACGTCGGTCATTCTCAGGTGTTCAAACGGTACGACCAGGGCGGTCGCCAGATGGGTGGATGACATGGGAAAGCTCCGTGATGTTGACAAACCGGTGCTTCCCGACCGCCTGTGCGGCGTCCCGAGCAATGCTCCAGGGAGCCCTGCAAACGAGCGTGTGCCCAACCCTTTGTGGGTTCTGGTTGACGGGGGCTGGCGCTCATGGGCGGTGGCGAGGAAGGATTGCCACGATTCTACGGGTGAAGTCCCTATCATCTACGCACACCGACAGAACTCTGAAAGTCCATGCCAAATCGCACCGTGTTCTTTGTTTCCGACGGCACCGGGATCACCGCCGAAACCTTCGGCAACTCGATCCTGAACCAGTTCGCCGCCAAGCCGCGCCACGTACGCCGCCCGTTCATCGACACCGCCGACAAGGCGCACCAGGTGGTGCGTGAAATCAATCACACCGCCGAAACGGAAGGCAGGAAACCCATCGTCTTCATCACGCTGGTCGACAGCGAGGTGCTGCGCATCGTGAAGGACCTGACCAAGGCGCTGGTGCTGGACATGTTCAACACCTTCATCGAGCCGCTGGAAGCCGAGTTCGGCATGAAGTCGAATCATCGAGTGGGGCGCTTCTCCGACGTGTCGAAGAGCCAGGAATACACCGATCGCATCGAGGCCATCAACTTCTCGCTCGCGCACGACGACGGACAGTCGGCGAAGAACCTGCAGTCGGCCGACGTGATCCTGGTCGGCGTGAGTCGCAGCGGCAAGACTCCGACTTCGCTGTATCTCGCCATGCAGCATGGCGTCAAGGCGGCGAACTATCCGCTGATTCCTGAAGACTTCGAGCGCGGCCACCTGCCGTCGATGCTGGTGCCGCACAAGCGCAAGTGCTTCGGCCTCACGATCGATCCCGTGCGCCTGAACCAGATCCGCAACGAGCGCCGCCCTGGCAGCAAGTACGCAGCGCTGGACAACTGCCGCTACGAGGTGAGCGCTGCCGAGGCGATGATGCGGCGCGAAGGCATTGCGTGGCTGTCGTCCACGCACAAGTCGATCGAGGAAATCGCGACAACGATCCTGCGCGACATCCGGCCGGACCGGCTGATGTACTGAGCTACAGGAGCCGCTGGCGCGCCGATTCGTAAAGGCACACGGCGGCCGCGGCAGCGACGTTGAGCGACTCTTCGCCGCCCGGTTGGGGGATGCGCAGCACCATCTCGCACTGCCGCATCAACGAGAGCGAAACGCCCTGCCCTTCATGGCCCAACACCCAGGCGCAGGGCCACGGCAAGGCGACTTCGTGGATGGCCTGCACAGCGTGCGAGCTGCCCGCCAGCAGCGGCACGCCGAGCCCATGCGGCGAGTCGGCACCTTCCACCAGATTGAGCCCGAAGTGCGCCCCCATGCCCGCGCGCAGCACCTTGGGCGCCCACAGCGCGGCCGTGCCCTTGATCGCGACGACCTGCGTGAAGCCGAAGGCACGGGCGCTGCGCAAGATGGTGCCCACATTGCCCGCGTCCTGCAGGCGGTCGAGCACCACGGTCGGAACCCCCACCCGCAGCGTCCCCGGCCCCGCCCACGGCACCGCGAATGCGATGGGCGCGGGGGACTCCAGGCTGCTCACGCCATTCATCAGGGTTTGGGGCAGCACGGCCACCATCGCGGCCCGGCTCGCCAGTTCGCGCAGCGTGGCGTCTTCCCATGCCGACTCGGTGACGACGGCCTGCGACACCACGCCTGCGCGCTGAAGGTACGCCGCGCACAAGTGGTCGCCTTCGATCCACACCTCCCCGAGCTTGCGATAGGCCGCCGGGTCAGCCACCAGCTTGCGCAGCCGCACCAGCAAGGGGTTGCCGCGCGAGCTGATCGCCTTGACCTGGGACATCGGTGACGTCAAAGACCGAGCGCGTCGCGCACCGGCGCGAACGACCGCCGGTGCCAGGGGCAGGCACCGTGCTCGCGCAGTGCGGCCAGATGTGCTGGAGTCGGATAGCCCTTGTGGGCGTCGAAGCCGTACTGCGGGTGCGTCTCGTGCAGTTGCAGACACAGACGGTCGCGGTGCACTTTGGCCAGGATGGACGCCGCCGAGATGGCCTTCACCGTGGCGTCGCCGCCGACGATCGCTTCGGCAGGCACCTTCAACACCGGGAGTCGATTGCCGTCGACCAGCACCTTGGCCGGCTTCAGGCGCAGCCCGTCGACCGCACGACGCATCGCCAGCAACGTGGCCTGCAAGATGTTCAGCGTGTCGATCTCCTCGACGCTCGCCTCGGCGATCGAGCAACACAGCGCCTTGGCGCGAATCTCGTCGTACAGCCGCTCGCGCGTCGCCGGCGACAGCTGCTTGGAATCGTTGAGCCCCTTGATGCGATTCATGTCGTCGAGGATGACTGCGGCCGCGACCACCGGGCCCGCCAGCGGCCCGCGCCCGGCCTCGTCGACGCCGGCAACGAGGCCGATCACGTCGAACCTCAGTCCGAGCTGCTCATGCGGCGAGGATCTTTTCGATGGCATCGGTGGCAGCCTGGGCGGTGTTGCGACGCAGCTCGCGGTGCAGCGCGTCGAATCGACGCGAGATTGTCGCGCAACGCTCGGGGTCGTCGAGCCACGCAAGCGCGGCCTGCGCCAGTTTGACCGGCGTCGCTTCGTCCTGCAGCAGTTCAGGCACCGCGAACTCGTGCAGAAGAATGTTGGGCAGGCCGACCCACGGCTGGTACGCCATGCGTTTCATCATCTGCCAGCTCAGCCAGTGCATGTTGTAGGTGATGACCATGGGCCGCTTGAACAACGCCGCCTCGAGCGTCGCAGTGCCGCTGGCCACCAAGGCCACGTCGCAGGCCGCCAGCGCCTCATGCGAGCGGCCGTCGAGCAGCTCGATCGCGACGCCATCGGCATGCTCGCGCAGCAACGGCTCCAGCATCGTGCGCAAGCCCGGCGCGACCGGCAGCACAAAGCGCAAGCCGGGCCGCAACCGTTGCATCTGTGCGGCTGCGCTGAGCAGGCGCGGCGCGATGTACTCGATCTCGGAGCGCCGGCTGCCCGGCAGCAGCGCGACCACGGTGTCGTCGCCGGCCAGCCCGATCGACGCTCGGCTCGCGGCGCATGGCACCTCCAGCGGTATGGCGTCGGCCAAGGGATGGCCGACGTAGGTCGCGGCGATGCCGTGTTTGTCGTAGATCGCCGGCTCGAACGGAAACAGGCACAGCACGTGATCGACCGAGCTCTTCATCTTCTCGGTGCGCTTACCGCGCCAAGCCCAGATCGACGGGCTCACGAAGTGGATGGACTTGATGCCGTTGGCCTTCAATCGTGCCTCGAGATCGAGGTTGAAGTCGGGTGCGTCGATGCCGATGAATGCATCCGGCGGATCGCGCAACAGTCGCTCGGCCAGCTGGTTGCGAATGCCGGCGATTTCACGGTAGTGCTTCATCACCTCGACATAGCCCCGCACCGCGAGCTTGTCGTGCGGCCACCAGGCATCGAACCCATGCTCGGTCATGTTCGGGCCGCCGACGCCGAACGCGCGCAAACCCGGCCAGCGCGCCTTCAAGCCGCCCAGCAGCAGGCCGGCGAGCAGGTCGCCCGAGGCCTCGCCGGCCACCATCGCGAAGCGGGGC
Source organism: Piscinibacter sp. (assembly GCA_041496605.1). Classification (GTDB taxonomy): domain Bacteria; phylum Pseudomonadota; class Gammaproteobacteria; order Burkholderiales; family Burkholderiaceae_C; genus Albitalea. The sequence goes on along the minus strand of JBGQEX010000155.1, from coordinate 605 downwards.
GACGTGGGGGTTAGCATCTAGCGAACGATGCCGCGTGCGGCCTGCGCGAGAAACGCACTCATCATCGCAACGTCGGCCGTCGCTTCGGGCATGGTCGCGACCAGCGCCGCAATGTCTTCGCACGCCTGGGCGAGCGTCTTGCCGGAGCGATACAGCAGCTTGTGCATCTGCTTGACCGCAGCGATGCGGTCCGGCCCGAAGCCGCGCCGGCGCAGCCCTTCCGCGTTGAAGCCGCGCACCGCCAGCGGGTTGCCGTCGACGAGCATGAATGGCGGTACGTCTTGCGACACGGCGCTGGCGAAGCCGGCCATCACGTGGGCGCCGATCTTCACGAACTGGTGGATGCCCGTCAGGCCGCCGATCGTGACCCAATCGCCCAGGTGCACATGGCCGCCCAGCGTTGTATTGTTGGCCAGCGTGGTGTGGTTGCCGACCTGGCAGTCATGGGCGATGTGAACATAGGCCATGACCCAGTTGTCATTGCCGACACGGGTCACGCCGGTGTCTTGCGCGGTGCCCAGATTGAATGTGCAGCACTCGCGAATGGTGTTGCGGTCACCGATGTGCAGCTCGGTCGGCTCGCCGGCGTATTTCTTGTCCTGCGG
>JBGQEX010000154.1:0-9498 GCA_041496605.1 Piscinibacter sp. | reverse complement strand
GTTGGTGAGGATCAGGCCGTCGGCGCTGACGATGAAGCCCGAGCCCATGCCGCGAAACGGTACCGAGGGGTTCTGCCGCCCGCGCTGCTGGAAGCCCGGCAGGCCGCGGAAGAACTGGAAGAACGGGTCGCTCTCGGCGCCGGGCGGGAAGCCTTGCTCCTCCAGCGCCGCCTTGTGCATGCCCTCGACGCTGACGCCCACCACCGCCGGGCCTGCCTGCTTGACGATGGCGCGGAAGTTGGGAACCGCCTGCGCGCCGAGCATCGGCACCGCTGCCGCGGGGACGACCGCGGCGGACACGAGCGGTGAGCTGGTCGGCGCTGCCGCCACCTTCTCGTCGCTCTTGAACCAACCCGGGCGCAGGCTGAACGCCCCGGCGGTGCTCACCATGACACCCGCCGCCACCAAGGCGGCACTCAATGACTTGAGGTTCATCAGACCACTCCTTCTGCTGAGTCGTTGCGGACGATGCCGCGTTGAGCAGAAGATAGGGGCCGTCGATTAGGGCTCGGTTAGCGGTGCGTTAGGCGAAAGTTAAGTCCGAACGAACGCCGGCTCGCCCGTCACTGCGCCGGCGTGTTCGCCGCGGTGGTGCTGGCCTTGTAGGCGGCGACCGCCTTCTTCAGGTCGGTGTATTCCTCGCAGGGCAGCCAGCAAAGTTTGTCGAGGACCTTCAAATGCTCCTCGGCCTTGGCGAGGTTGCCGACCATCAGGTACGCCTCGCCGACGTATTCGTGGGCACCGCGGTGTCTGGGGTCGATGGCCAGCGCCTTGTCGTAGTGGGCAAAGGCCGCGTCCAGTGACCCCAGCTTGCGATACGAATAGCCGAGCCAGTTTTCCGCCGACGCATCGTTCTTCGCACGAGACACGTAGGACTCGAGCAGCTTGATGGCGGCTTCGTAATGCTCGCGGCCAATCTCGGCCACGGCTTGGGCGAACTCGGGGTCGACGATGGCCTGCTGGGTGCTGCCACCGCTGCTGCCACCCCCACCTCCACCCCCGGCGGCCAGCGCCAGTGAAGCGGTCACCGCCGCGACAAGAAACGTAACGATCGGTTTGCGCACGGCCATGTCTTCACTCCTTCACAAAGTTCGGTGTGGCAGACAGGGTTTACGTGCCTTCGGTGCGGTTTGTTCCATCGCGTGTCAGCGGCCGAAGCGCACGGTCGCCCGCAGGCCGCCGAGCGGCGAATCGGCCAGCGCGACGCTGGCGCCGTGCATGGCCGCGACGCTGCGGACGATCGCGAGACCCAGGCCGGTTCCCGCTTCCTCGTCGGCGGCGCGCCGGTAGAAGCGGTCGAACACCCGTTCTCGCTCGGACGCGGGGATGCCGGGGCCGGCATCGTCCACCTGCAGCGTCGGCACGCCGGCGTGCTGGCTCACCCGCACTTCGACGCGCGAACCACGCGGCGAGTAGCGCACGGCGTTGTCGGCCAGGTTGCGCGCCAGCACCGCGAGTGCCGTCTTCTCGCCGTTGACGCTCACCGGCGCCGCGGCGAACAGTTCGATCTCGATGCCGCGCGAGACGGCCAGCGGCACGCTGTCGGCCACCGCCTGGCGCACGACCTCGCTCAGGTCCACCGGCTCCATCGGCGCCGGCGGTGCGCCGGGCTCGCTGCGCGCCAGCGCGAGCAATTGTTCGACCAGCCGCACCGCGCGGTCGATGCCGTGGGCGAGCGCATCGATCGCCTCGGCACGCGCCGCCGCATCGCTCGCGCGCTGAAGCATCTGCAGCTGCAGCTTCAACGCCGTCAGCGGCGATCGCAGTTCGTGTGCCGCGTCGGACACGAAAGCCCGCTGCGTGTCGAGCGACTGGCCCAGACGTTGCAGCAGCGCGTTCAACGCCGTCACCAGCGGCGACACCTCCTCGGGCAGACCTGCGGTGGGCAACGCCGCCAGCGACTGCGCGTCGCGCCGGCGCACGTCGGCCGCCACCTGCCGCAGCGGCCTGAGCGTCAGCGCAGCCACCCACCACACCACCAATGCCATCACCGGCGCCAGGAACAACAGCGGCGCAACGCTGCGCAGCGCGGCATTGGCGGCCAGCCGTTCGCGAATCTGCAGCGGTTGCGCGACCTGGATCACCCGCTCGGGCGTGGCAACGCTGAAGGTGCGCCAGGTCTGGCCGGCGACGCGCACGTCGGCCAGACCGAGCAGCGCGCGCGCCGGCAGCGCGCTGTGCTCGCGCGACGCGTAGATGCTGCGCCCGTCGACGGTCCAGATCTGCACCACGAAGTCGAGCTGTTCGTCGGCGAAGGCGCGCGCCTGGTCGGGCGCGATCTCGCCCTGGTCGCGCAGCGACAGCGCCATCTGGCGCAACTGGTAGTCGAACAGCGCCTCGGTCTCGGCCAGCACGTTGCGGTAGGTGACGCCGCCCATCACCAGCGCGGCCACGGCCAGCATGGCGAGCAGCGACAGCAGCAGACGCAGCCGCAAAGAATTCACCGAGCACCGCCGACAAAGTAGCCCACGCCACGCACGTTCTGGATGAACTCCGCGCCCAGCTTGCGGCGCAACTGATGGATGTAGACCGATACCGCGTTGCTCTCGATCTCCTCGCCCCAGCCGTACAGCCGGTCTTCCAGCTGCGCGCGCGACAGCAGCGCGCCGGGCCGCGCCATCAGCGCCTCGAGCACCGCGAACTCGCGCGCCGACAGCAGCACCGGCACGCCGTTGCGCGTGACCTGGCGCGTGGCCGGGTCGAGCGTGACGCCACCGTGCGACAGCAGCGGCTGCGCGCGCCCGCTGTGGCGGCGCAGCACGGCGCGAATGCGCGCGTTCAGTTCATCGAGCTCGAAGGGTTTGACCAAGTAGTCGTCGGCACCGGCGTCGAGGCCTACGACGCGGTCGCCGAGCCCGTCGCGGGCGGTCAGCACGATGACCGGGGTGGCGTCCTGCCGCGCGCGCAAGGCGCGCAGCACATCGAGGCCGTCGCCCTGGGGCAGGCCGAGATCGAGCAGCACCAGGTCGAAGCGTTCGCTGGCGAGCGTGGACTGTGCGGCCGACGCATCGCGCACCCAGTCCACGGCGTAGCCGTCGAGGCGCAGCGCGCCGCGCAGGCTCTCGCCGATCATGCGATCGTCTTCAACCAACAGCAGGCGCATCGATGGGATTGGGGTGAAGCGGACTGAAAAGCATACCGCCCGCGCGCTTCACCACTCGTCACGCCGTGTCGGCGCAAGCGGGTATCGTGCGCGCTGACGTCCAGCCGGAACCCACGCCATGCCCAAAGTCCTGCGCCACACCCTGCTCTCGATGCGCGATCTGCTGGTCACCGCCGGCCCGTTCCTGCTGATCGCGCTGGTACTGTTGGTCCTCGCCTACGTGGCGCTGGACCCCAACCCGCCGAAGAAGGTGGTGCTGGCCACCGGCGCCGAACAAGGGGCCTACGCCGAGTTCGGCAAACGCTATGCGGCGTGGCTGAAGCAGCGCGGCATTCAGGTGGTGCTGCGCAACACGCAGGGCGCCGCCGAGAACCTGGCGCTGCTGCGTGACCCGGCCTCGGGCGTGGACCTGGCGTTCGTGCAAGGCGGCGCCGACGACGCCCGCCCCACCGGCGAAGACGCTGTCGACGATGGCCTGGTGTCGCTGGGCAGCCTGTTCTTCGAACCGGTGTGGCTGTTCTACCGCGAGGACTCGGCGCAGCGGCTGCTGAAGGCCGACCGCCTCGCCAACCTCAGCCAGCTGGCCGGCTGGCGGCTCAACATCGGCCCGCCCGGCAGCGGCGTGCCCAACCTGGTGAAGAAGCTGCTCGACGCCAACCGCATCGACGCAAGCACCATCACGCTGCAGCAGTTGCCGCAAACCCCCGCAGTGGTCAGTTTTCTCGGCGGCGAGACCGACGCGCTGGTGTTCGCGTCGGCCCCCGAGTCGCTGATGGTGCAGATGCTGCTGCAGACACCCGGCATCAAGCTGTTCGACTTCGCACAGGCCGAGGCCTATTCACGCCGCTTCGCGTTCATGAGCCCGGTGACCTTGCCGCGTGGCGTGGTCGATCTGGCGCGCGATGTGCCGCCGCTGGATGTTCACCTGGTCGCGCCCACCGCCACGCTGGTGGCCAAGCAGGCCACGCACCCGGCGTTGATGCAGCTGTTCGTGCAGGCGGCGCAAGCCATCCATGGCGAAGCCGGCTGGTTTCAGCGCAAAGGCGAATTCCCGAGCGCCAACAACACCGAGTGGCCGCTGGCCAAGGAGGCCGAACGCTTCTACCGCAACGGCCCACCGGTGCTGCAGCACTACCTGCCGTTCTGGCTCGCCAATCTGATCGACCGCATGTGGGTGGCGCTGGTGTCGATCATCGCGATCCTGATTCCGCTGTCGCGCGTGGTGCCGCCGCTGTACCAGTTCCGCATTCGATCGCGCATCTTCCGCTGGTACGGCCAGCTGCGCGCGGTCGAAGACGCCCACGGCGAGCGGCCGCCGGATGAACTCGCGAAAGAGCTCGACGCCATCGAGTCGCGGGTCGAGAACGTGACGGTGCCGCTGAGCTACGCCGACGAGTTGTATGCGCTGCGCAGCCACATCAACCTGGTGCGCCGGCGCTTGCTCGCACCGGGGGCGCAAACGTGAGCGCCACGCCACGTCATCCCGGCGACCGCCGGGATCCACTGCGGCCCGGTCGCAGCGGTTCGACGACGCAATGGATCCCGGCGTTCGCCGGGATGACGGTACAGAGGGAGGATGCCCCATGAGCGGCACGAAACCACGAGTGCTGGTGATCGGCTGCGGCTTCGGCGGCCTCGAGACCGTGCGCGCCTTGTCGAAGGCCGAGGTCGAGATCACGCTGGTCGACCGCACCAACCACCACCTGTTCCAGCCGTTGCTGTACCAGGTGGCCACCGCCGGATTGAGCGCACCGGCAGTGAGTGCACCGATCCGCCACACGCTGCGGCGCGAAATGAAGCGCGGCAACCTGACGATCCTGCAGGCCGAGGTGACGGGCATCGACGCAGGCGCCCGGCAGGTCACGCTCGACGGGCGCGAGACGCTTGACTACGACCACCTGATCGTCGCTGCCGGCGCCACGCACAGCTACTTCGGCCACGACGACTGGGCTGTGCATGCGCCGGGGCTGAAGACGCTGGCCGATGCCTTCAACCTGCGCGCACGCGTGATCGGCGCGTTCGAGCGCGCCGAGCGCTGCACCGACGCGGCACAGCGCGAGCCATGGATGACCTTCGTCGTCATCGGCGCGGGGCCCACCGGTGTCGAGATGGCGGGCACGATGGCCGAGATTGCACAGCACACCTTGCCGCAGGAGTTCCGCCGTATCGATTCGCGGCGCACGCGCGTCGTGCTGCTCGAAGGCTCCGAGCGCGTGCTCGGCACCTTCGTGCCCTCGCTGTCGGCGCGGGCGCGCGAGCAGCTGACGAAGCTCGGCGTGGACGTGCGCACCGGCTGCAAGGTGACCGCGATCGATGCCGACGGCGTGAGCTACGAGTCGCGCGACGGCGACGCCACGCGCACGCAACGCCTGCCGAGCAAGACCGTGATCTGGGCCGCCGGCGTGGCCGGTTCGCCGCTTGGCCGCTCGCTCGCGGCCAGCACCGGCGCCGCGCTCGACCGTGCCGGGCGGGTGGTGGTCGAACCCGACCTGAGCCTCGCCGGACATCCGGAGATCGCCGTCATCGGCGACCTCGCCGCGGCGAAAAGCTACGGCACGGGCGAGCCCAAACCGGTCCCCGGCGTCAGTCCCGGAGCCAAGCAGATGGGTCGGGTCGCGGCCGCCAACCTGTTGCGCCGCCTGCGCGGTGACGCCACTCGGCCGTTTCACTATGTCGACTACGGCAGCCTCGCCACGATCGGCCGCAAGGCGGCGGTGGTCGACCTGACGGTGCCGGGCCTGGGCGCCCTGCGCTTCGCCGGTTACTTCGCCTGGCTGTTCTGGCTGTTCGCGCACATCTATTTCCTGATCGGATTTCGCAACCGACTGATCGTGATGATCGACTGGGCCTGGGCCTACTGGACCTACGAGCGCAACGCGCGGGTCGTGGCCGAGCCTGCGGCGGTGCTGACGAACGAGGCCGCCGCTACACTCGGCCGGCCGCCTGCCACCCCGCCTTGATGACCCCTGAACAGCTCGCCCGCGAACAGATTGACGCGCTGCTCGCCGCAGCGGGCTGGGCCGTGCAGGACTACGTTGCCTACAACCCCGCGGCAGCCCGAGGCATCGCGCTGCGCGAGGTGCCGCTGAAGAGTGGCCGTTGCGACTACCTGCTGATCGTCGATCGCGGACCCCTCGGTGTGATCGAGGCCAAGCGTGCCGGCACCCTGCTCGTGGGCGTGGCCGAGCAATCGGCGCACTACGCTGCCCAGCTGCCCGCCTTCTTCAAGGTCAGCGCGAGCGAACTGCCCTTCGCCTACGAGTCCACCGGCACCGAGACCTTCTTCCGCGATACGCGTGACCCCGCCTCGCGCTCCCGCTACGTCTTCGCCTTCCACCAGCCCGAAACGCTGGCGATGTGGGCTGCCCAGCCCGACACCTTGCGCGAGCGCCTGAACCACCTGCCCGCTCTCATCACAACGCGCATGCGCGACTGCCAGATCGAAGCGGTGACGAACCTCGAAGCATCGCTCGCCACCGACCACCCGCGTGCGCTGGTGCAGATGGCCACCGGCTCGGGCAAGACCTACACCGCCATCGCCACGATCTACCGCCTGCTCAAGTACGCCAAGGCCACGCGCGTGCTGTTCCTCGTAGACCGCGGCAACCTCGGCACCGGCGCGATGCGTGAGTTCAACGACTACGTGACGCCGGACGACGGCCGCAAGTTCACCGAGCTGTACAACGTGCAGCTGATGCAGAACAACCGCTTCGACGATGTCTGCAAGGTCACCATCTGCACCATCCAGCGCATGTAATCGATGCTGCGCGGCGAGGCCGAGCTGGCCGAAGAATTGGACGAGCATTCGAGCTTCGAACTGGCCACCGACGGCCCGCCGAAAGGCGTGGCCTACAACGCCGCGCTGCCGATCGAAGCCTTCGACTTCATCGTCACCGACGAATGCCACCGCAGCATCTACCACCTGTGGCGCCAGGTGCTCGAGTACTTCGACGCCCACCTGATCGGCCTGACCGCGACGCCGTCCAAGCAGACCATCGGCTTCTTCAACGGTAACCTGATGATGGAATACAACCACGAACGCGCCGTGGCCGATGGCGTGAACGTGGGCTACGACGTCTACCGCATCAAGACCGAGGTCAGCGAACGAGGCGGCAAGGTCGAGGCCGGCTTTCACGTCGACAAGCGCAGCCGCGCCGACCGCGCCACGCGCTGGGAGCGGCTCGACGAAGACCTCGAATACGAAGCACGCCAGCTCGACCGCAGCGTGGTCGTGCCGAGCCAGATCCGCAGCGTGTTGCAGGCCTTCAGGGACGCGCTGCCAACGCTCTTCCCCGACCGCGCGATGGTGCCCAAGACGGTGGTGTTCGCCAAGGACGACAGCCATGCCGAAGACGAGGTCGCGCGCCTCGTCATTCCCCTCCCGCCCCTCGCCGAACAACACCGCATCGTCGCCGAAGCCGACCGCCGCCTGTCGCTGATCCGCGTCGCAGATGCCCAAGTCACCGCCAACCTCGCCCGCGCCCAGCGCCTGCGCCAGTCCATCCTGCAGGCGGCGTTCTCGAACTGACATGGCCTATCCAATCGAGAAGAAGTTGGTTGTCGCCGTCTCCAGCCGGGCCGTGTTCGACATGGAGGAAGCGAACAAAGTCTTCGAAGAAGAGGGAGCTGAAACGTACAGAAAGTTTCAACTCGCGCGACTCGATCAGACGTTCGAAAAGGGAGTCGCGTTCCCCTTCGTCCGCCGACTTCTGCGGCTCAACGAGCTGTATCCAAAACAACAACCTGTCGAGGTAGTCGTGCTGTCACGTAACAGCCCGGACACGGGGCAACGGTTCTTCCGTTCGTGCCAGCACTACAAGCTCAATATCGCCCGCGGCGCGTTTCTCTCCGGAGAGTCACCATTTCCGTACATCGACGCCTTCAACGCATCCGTGTTTCTCAGTGCCAACCAGGAAGACGTTCTTGGAGCGATGCGAATCGGTCAACCGGCCGGCTTGGTCCTGCCCACAAAGGCGATCGACGATGACACGGATCACGAGTTGCGGGTCGCCTTCGACTTCGACGGAGTGCTCGCAGACGACACCGCTGAGTAGGTGTACCAGGAGAAGAGCCTTGACCTCTTTCACAGGCACGATGTAGCGCAATCTGAGACACCGCATGCCCCCGGACCTTTGAAGGACCTATTTACGAAGATCGGCTTCTTTCAGAAGGTCGAAGCGACTCGGGCTGCAGCCGAACCCGGCTACCGCCCCGCACTCCGTGTATCAATCGTCACCGCCAGGAACGCCCCATCAAACGAACGGGTAGTGACTACGCTCAAGGCCTGGGGCTTCAATGCGGCCGAACTCTTCCTCATGGGCGGTATCGAGAAGAAGCGTGTCCTCGACGTGCTCAAGCCGCACATATTCTTCGATGATCAGTTGACGCACCTCGAACCGGCCTCAGCCAGCGTTCCGTCGGTTTTCATTCCGTTCGGAATATCCAATGTGGACCTGCTTCGGAACATTCCGCCCGGTGGGGAGTTTTCGTCGCTGGTCAAGGCGTAGCACCTGCGCGCAAGCTTTTCGTTCTCATTTACGCTCCATTTGAAGCAATTCTGAGAACACATGAAATCACTCTCCCATCACCTGCTCGGCCAGACGCGCTGCGCCGTGCTGGCCACGCTGCTGCTGCGGCCCGACACTGCGCTGCACGTGCGCGAGCTCGCGCGCATGACAGGTGCCTCGCCGGGTTCGCTGCACCGCGAGCTGCGCTCGCTCACCGCGTTGGGGCTGTTGACGCGGCAGGAGATCGGCCGGCAGGTTCACTACCAGGCCAACCGCCACTCGCCGGTGTTCGAGGAACTGGCCGGCCTGCTGCGCAAGACGGCCGGGCTGGCCGACGTGCTGCGTGCCGCACTGGCGCCGCTGGCCGAGCGCATCACGCTGGCATTCGTCTACGGCTCGGTCGCGTCGGGCACCGAGCGTGCACTCAGCGACGTGGACGTGATGGTACTGGGCGATGCCGATTTCGCCGGGCTGGTGCGAGTGTTGGCACCGGCTCAGACAGCGCTCGGGCGGGAAGTGAACGTCACGCCGATGAAGCCTGCAGACTTGGTGAAGAAGCTCCGTGCGCATGACGGCTTCGCCGCGAGCGTGATGCGTGGCGAAAAAATCTGGCTGATGGGAAACGATCATGACCTTGCAGAACTTGCTCAAGATCGGCCGGCTCAAGGAGCACATAGCCACCCCCGCCGAGGTGCAGCGCCTGCTGGCCGCGGCCGAGCGCAACCTCGCTGATTCGCGCGGCCGCTCTGTTGAAGGCCCTTCGCGCCTGGCTGAAGGCACAGCATCCTGAACTGCTGAAGAAGGCCATTTGATGGGGAGATCGGCGGCGGTAGCGCTGAGAACACGAGCTTGCTTGTTTCCGACCGGCGCGGTACATTCTGTATTCGC
>JBGQEX010000153.1:0-9566 GCA_041496605.1 Piscinibacter sp. | reverse complement strand
GTCACCTTTTACGGTCACGACTGCGGCTTACTTGCCGATACAAAAGCGGCTGAAGATCTCGCCCAGCAGGTCGTCCGGGGTGAACTCACCGGTGATCTCGCCGAGAATGCGCTGCGCCAGGCGCAGCTCTTCGGCGAGCAGTTCGAGTGCCGGCTCGGCGCTTGCCACCTGCGCTTGCGCCAAGCCGAGATGGCCGCGTGTGTCGCGCAGCGCCTGCACGTGCCGTGTGCGGGCAATGAACAGGCCCTCGGCGCTGGCATGCCAGCCGGCGAGCGCGAGCAGCCGCCGGCGCAACACGTCGAGCCCGGCCCCGGTCTTGGCCGAAACGTCCAGGCTGCCGCGGTGCGCGGCCCGATGCCCGGGAGCGGCGTCGGCCTTGTTGAAGACATCCAGCAGGCGGCCGCCGGTGGCCAGCGCCGGCGGCAACCGCGTCGCGATGGCAAGGTCGCCGGCCTCGTAGTCGGCCTGGCCGCTGCGCGTCAGGTCGTGCATGAACAGCACCGCATCGGCAGCCTCGATCTCGGCCCAGCTGCGCGCAATGCCGATGCGCTCGACCTCGTCGGTGCTGGGGCGCAACCCTGCCGTGTCGATCACATGCAGCGGCACGCCCTCGATCTGGATGGTTTCGCTGACCTTGTCGCGCGTGGTGCCGGGTATCGGCGTGACGATGGCCAGCTCGGCGCCGGCCAGTGCATTCAGCAGCGAGCTCTTGCCCACATTGGGCTGGCCGGCAATCACCACCGTGATGCCTTCGCGCAGCAGCGCACCCTGGCGCGCGCGGTCGAGCACCGCATCGAGCTGCGCCGCGATCGCGTCGAGCCGGCCACGCGCGTCGGCCTGCTGCAGGAAATCGATGTCTTCCTCGGGGAAGTCGAGCGTCGCTTCGACCAGCATGCGCAGCGTGATGAGCTGGTCGCGCAGCGCGTGGATCTCGGCCGAGAAACCGCCGCTCAAGGAGCGCGCGGCCGAACGCGCCGCCGCCTCGGTGCTGGCGTCGATCAGGTCGCTGACGGCTTCGGCTTGCGCGAGGTCGAGCTTGTCGTTGAGGTAGGCACGCTCGGTGAACTCGCCCGGTCCGGCCACGCGCAGGCCGATCGATGCGCCGGCTTCGAGGCACCGCGCCAGCAGCAGTTGCAGCACGACGGTGCCGCCATGCGCTTGCAGTTCGAGCACGTCTTCGCCGGTGTACGAGTGCGGCGCCGGAAAGTGGATCGCCAGGCCCTGGTCGATCGTCTGCCCGGCAGCGTCGACGAACGGCAGATAGGTGGCGTGGCGCGGCATCAGCGCGCGGCCGCACAGCGCTTGGACGACCGGCATCAGATTGCGGCCCGAGACCCGCACGATGCCGACCGCACCGCGACCCGGCGCCGTGGCGACGGCAACGATCGGATCGTGGTGACGCGGCAGCATGCAGCGATTCTCGCTGCATCCACAACGACATCGGGCCCGGCGCCAACGCAGCCGGGCCCGAGGGATGGCGCGGGGGGATGGCGCGGCGCCGGGTTCGAGGGCCCAGCGCCGGTGCCATGCCCGACCCACCGCTGCGACGACAAGCCCGGGCGGCGAGGACGTGCCGCCCGGGCTTGTCGCAACGCATCGGCGGGTCTGCCCCGCATTGATCGACGTTCAAGCTTATCGACGTTCGCCGCGCCGGCTTGACGCGCAGCGGCGCGCTCCGTGCGAAGTTCACGCATCCAAAGCAAAACGCCCCGCACGATGGCGGGGCGCAGTGCGGGTGCGACGGCGCGGCGCTACTTGCCGATCACGCCGAGCTGTTTGTTGATCAGGTACTGCTGCGCGATCGACAGGATGTTGTTGGTCAGCCAGTACAGCACCAGGCCGGCGGGAAAGAAGAAGAACATCACCGAGAACACGAGCGGCATGATCCACATCATCTTGGCCTGCACCGGATCCGGCGGCGTCGGGTTGAGCCAGGTCTGCAGCATGCTGCTGGCGGTCATCAGCAGCGGCAGGATGAAGTACGGGTCCTTGGCCGACAGGTCGGTGATCCAGCCGATCCACGGCGTATGGCGCATCTCCACCGACGACAGCAGCACCCAGTACAGTGCGATGAAGAACGGCATCTGCACGAAGATCGGCAGACAGCCGCCGAGCGGGTTGACCTTCTCTTCGCGATAGATGCGCATCATCTCCTGCTGCATCTGCTGCGGCTTGTCCTTGAGCCGCTCGCGCATCTCCATCACCTTCGGGTTGATGGCCTTCATCTTGCCCATCGAACGATAGGCGCTGGCGTTGAGCCAGTAGAACGCGATCTTCAACAGCACCACCAGCGCGACGATCGCCCAGCCCCAGTTTCCGATCAACTTGTGCAGCTGGGTCAGCAGCCAGAACAGCGGCTCGGAGAGGATCTTGAACAGGCCGTAGTCCTTCACCAGTTCAAGCCCCGGTGCGAGCGCGCTCAGCTTGTTTTCTTCCTGCGGCCCGACGAACAGGCGTGCCTCGAGCGACTTGCTCGCGCCCGGCTCCAGCGCACCGAGCGGCACGATCATGCCGACCGAGAATTCGTTGGTGCCGATCTTGTTGGTGAAGAACTCGCGCGCACGCCGCTCGTCGCTTGCGGTGCCGATCAACCAGGCCGACGCGAAGTAATGCTGGACCATCGCGACCCAGCCGTTGTCGGCGCTGGTGTCGTGCTCGGGCTTGTCGTCGGGCTTGCGCTTGTCGATGGACTTGAATTCGATCTTCTTGAATTTCGACGCGTCAGTGAACACCGCCGGACCGGTGAAGGTCGAGTAGAAGCTCGATCCGCCGGGCGGCGGGTTGCCGTCGCGCACGAGCTGCAGATACAGCTGCGGGTTGACGACGGCGCTCGACGCATTGATGACCTCGTGCCTGACGCCGATGACATAGTCCCCGCGCTTGAAGGTGTAGGTCTTGACCAGCTTGACGCCGCTCACTTCCGGCGACTCCAACCTGAGCTGCAGCTCGTTCACGCCGTCTTTCAGCGTGCGCTCGCCGGGTGCGGCAATCATCGGCGTCAGGTGGTTGGGCAGCGCGGTGCCGCCCGGTGCTGCGATCAGGCCCGTCTGCGCCTTGTACAAGCGGTCGGCCGACTGGTCGAACAGCACGACGTTCTTCTTTGGATCTTGTTCATCGACCTGGCCGAGCAGTTCGGCCCGAACGGCGTCGCCGCCCTGGGTGTCGATGGTGACGCGCAAACGGTCGGTCGTGACAACGATCTTCTCGGAACGCGCGGGCGTCGAGGCCGCGCTGGCCACCGGCGCGGCAACCGCGGCGCCGGGTGTCGCGGCGCCGACCGCGGGAACGGTCGGGGTCGGCAAGCCGCTGGCACCGGGTGCCGCGCCCACCGGTGCCGGCGCCGACACCTGCGGCCGCTCGAACAGCGACGGCTTGCCGGTGTGCTTGTTCCATGCGTCGTACAGCAGGAACAGCGAGACGAGGAAGACCCCCCAGAGCAGGGTACGGCGCATGTCGGTCATGGGGAATTCTTTTCGGTAGGGAACGGAAGGGGGCGCGACTTGCCGATCAAGCGGCTGAAGAGGCGTGGTGCGTGATCGGGCACCGGGTCATGGCCGCCGGCGCACCACGGGTGGCAGCGTGCGATGCGGCCGACGGTGAGCACGCTGCCGGCGAGGGCACCATGGCGTTGCAGCGCGCCCAGCGCGTAGGCGGAACAGGTCGGCTCGAAACGGCAAGAACTGCCCAGCCACGGGCTGAGCAACAAGCGGTAGCCGCGCACCAGCGCGATCAACGCGTTGCGAGGCAGGTCGGACAGGCGCGGCGCCATGCTGGGCGATGGCGCTCAGGCGCCTGCGCTGCGGCGCAGCGCTGCCGCGAGCACCGCGTCGAGTTCGTCGCGCGCCGCCTGGCGCAATGCGTTGGAGGCAGCGCTCGCGAAGGTCTTGCCGTCGAAGGGTGCGCGCAGACGCACGACCCACAGTCCGCCCGGCAACTGGTCTTGACGGTCGACAGCAGCGCGGATCTGCCGCTTCAGCAGCGAACGCGTCACCGAGCGGCGCGCATGCCGCTTGGGCACCACGGCGCCCAGCCACAGCTGGGCTGTCGCGACGGCCGGCGATGCGGGCGGTAACAAGTCATCCACAGACATGCGCCGTTGAGGTGCTTCGCTTGTTGACAACTCGGTTCCAGCGACTCGCTTGGCAGGCCGCGCCGGCAGGCTCGGGACGCTCACCAGGTGGTGAACAGCGAAATGGGAACTGCGCGCCCGCGTGGGTGCGCCCAGTACGCGTTCGAAATCGATGGAACGCACAATGCGGCCGATCACGGCGCCACCCCGGGGCGGGACAGGTCGAGCCGGCGGTTCTGGCTCAGACCGCCAGGCGCTTGCGGCCCTTGGCGCGGCGTGCGTTGATGACAGCGCGGCCGCCACGGGACTTCATGCGAACGAGGAAGCCGTGAGTGCGGGCGCGGCGAACTTTGGAAGCTTGGTAGGTGCGTTTCATGTTTGTTCCTGCTGGATCATGCGGCACTCATGGGCCGCCATTCGGCGATTTGACGTGTTGGACGTGTGGGCTGTTTGGGCTTTTCTTGGCTTCTTGGCCCGTTTGGCCCATTCACCCTCGGTGTTTGCCGTTGCGCTGCATCAGCCGTTGTTTTTGCCCCGAGCCCATGAAGACTCCGGGAAACCCACTATTACACCAAAAACCCCCTTCAAAGTCAAAGACTTGCACGGTGCGATGCGCCTTGGGCGGGCCCTTGACCCGATCCAAAAAACTGTGGATAACCGCCACTTCGCCGATTCCACCACCGTACAATCCGGCCGCTCCGAGAAGAGTTTTCCACAACATGAGCGCTGACCTCTGGCAACGCGGCTGCGAGCGACTCGCGGCCGAACTGCCCGAACAACAATTCAATACCTGGATTCGTCCACTGCCGGCCGCCGACGTGGCCGATGGCGGGGCGGGCGGCGCCGTGGTCACGCTGCGCGTGCCCAACCGCTTCAAGCTGGACTGGATCCGCAACCAGTACGCCGGGCGCATCGAGGCGCTGCTGAGCGAACTGGCGGGCAAGCCGGTGCGGCTGGACATTGCCCTGGCGGCGCGCGACGGCGCCGACATGGCGCTGAACCGCAGCATGCCCACCCCGCCCACCGGCAACGGATTCAATGGCAGCGCGACGATCGTCGAGCACGCGTTGAATGGCACACGGCACGCGCCGGCGGTGGCTGCACCCGCGGCGCCCCAGTCGCGCCATCGGCTCAACTCGAACCTGACCTTCGACACGCTGGTTCCGGGCCGCGCCAACCAGATGGCGCGCACGGCGGCGCTGCATGTGGCCGGCGCGCCGGGCCAGATGTACAACCCCTTGTTCATCTACGGCGGCGTCGGGCTGGGCAAGACCCACCTGATCCATGCGGTGGGCAACGCGCTGCTGGCCGACCGGCCCGATGCGCGCATCCTCTACCTGCACGCCGAGCAGTTCATCACCGACGTGGTGAAGAACTACCAGCGCAAGACCTTCGACGAGTTGAAGGCCAAGTACCACTCGCTGGACCTGCTGCTGATCGACGACGTGCAGTTCTTCGCCGGCAAGGAACGCACGCAGGAGGAGTTCTTCAACGCCTTCGAAGCGCTGCTGGCCAAGCGCGCCCACATCATCATGACCAGCGACACCGACCCCAAGGGGCTGGTGGACATCGACGAGCGGCTGACCTCGCGCTTCGACGCCGGCCTGACCGTGGCCATCGAGCCGCCGGAGCTGGAGATGCGGGTGGCGATCCTGATGCGCAAGGCCGATGCCGAAGGCACGACGATGCCCGAAGACGTGGCCTTCTTCGTCGCCAAGAACGTGCGCGCCAACGTGCGCGAACTCGAAGGCGCGCTGCGCAAGATCCTCGCCTACTCGCGCTTCAGCCACAAGGACATCAATATCCAGCTGGCGCGCGAAGCGTTGAAGGACCTGCTGTCGATCCAGAACCGGCAGATCGGTGTCGAGAACATCCAGAAGACCTGCGCCGACTTCTACAAGATCAAGGTCGCCGACATGTATTCGAAGAAGCGGCCGGCGAGCATTGCGCGGCCGCGCCAGATCGCGATGTACCTGGCCAAGGAAATGACGCAGAAAAGCCTGCCCGAGATCGGCGAGCTGTTCGGCGGCCGCGACCACACGACTGTGCTGCACGCAGTGCGCAAGATCGCTGCCGAACGGCAGAAGAACACCGAACTGAACCAGCAGCTGCACGTGCTAGAGCAGACGCTCAAGGGGTGACGCCGAGCAATGGGAAACAAG
Organism: Piscinibacter sp.; assembly: GCA_041496605.1. Lineage (GTDB taxonomy): Bacteria > Pseudomonadota > Gammaproteobacteria > Burkholderiales > Burkholderiaceae_C > Albitalea. Next base: position 3,335 of record JBGQEX010000153.1, on the reverse strand, counting down.
GGCCAGGGCTGCGTGGCGGGCTTGGCCGGTACGTCGATGGCAAGGCCGGCGAATCCGCCGCCGCGTCTTGGCCTTCTGTCAAGCAACAACCGTGGGGACAACTTTTGAACAAGCTGCCAGATGTCCACAGCAAAACGCCGACGGCCAAAGTTGCGGGTCGCGAGTCCCGCCCAATGCGCACCGCTCCCCACAGGGTTCACCGCGACCTAAGCACTTGAAGGAAAAGGGGAAAATGGCGTTCTCCACAAAAGCCGTGCACCCCTACTAGAACGACTAATTTAAGAGGTTGACATGATTGTCTTGAAGGCAGCGCAAGAAAAAGTGTTGAACGCCCTGCAAGCGGTATCGGGCATCGTCGAGAGGCGGCACACCTTGCCCATCCTGGCCAACGTGCTGATCCGCAAGACCGCGGGCCAGATCGAGTTCACGACCAGCGACCTGGAGATCCAGGTGCGCACCACCGCCGAACTAGACGGCGACGCCGGCAACTTCGCCACCACGGTGGGTGCGCGCAAGCTGATCGACATCCTGCGTGCGCTGCCGGCCGAACAGACGGTGACGCTCAGCTCGAACCAGAGCAAGCTCACGCTGCAAGGCGGCAAGAGCCGCTTCACGCTGCAGACATTGCCCAGCGACGACTTCCCGCTGGTGCAGGAAGCGGCCGATTTCGGGCCGATGTTCAGCGTGCCGCAAAAGACGCTGAAGGCGCTGATCAACCAGGTGCACTTCGCGATGGCGGTGCACGACATCCGCTACTACCTCAACGGCATCTTGTTCGTCGCCGAGGGCAAGAGCCTCACGCTGGTGGCCACCGACGGCCACCGCCTCGCGCTCGCGCAGGCCACGCTCGATGTCGAGATCCCGAAGCAGGAGGTGATCCTGCCGCGCAAGACGGTGCTCGAACTGCAGCGCCTGCTGCGCGACGACAAGGACAGCGAGAACACGCCGATCGAGATGCGCTTCGCCGGCAACCAGGCCAAGTTCAGCTTCAGCGGCATGGAGTTCGTGACCAAGCTGGTCGAAGGCAAGTTCCCCGACTACAACCGCGTGATCCCGAAGAACCACAAGAACCACGTGACGCTGGGCCGTGCGCCGCTGCTCGCGAGCCTGCAGCGAGCGGCCATCCTGACCAGCGAGAAGTTCAAGGGCGTGCGCGTGAACATCGAGCCGGGTGTGCTGCGCATTGCCTCGAGCAATGCCGAACAGGAAGAGGCCAAGGAGGAACTCGAGATCGACTACGCCGGCGACGCGATCGAGATCGGCTTCAACGTGACCTACCTGATGGATGCGCTGGCCAACATGAGCCAGGACATGATCAAGATCGAGCTGCAGGACACCAACTCCAGCGCGCTGATCACCGTGCCCGAGCAGGCCGGCTTCAAGTACGTGGTGATGCCGATGCGCATTTGAGCTTCACATCGAAGCCTCGCGACAAGCGGGCCGCGGCCCGCTTCAGCGTTTTGAAGGGGGCGGTAATTCCATCGAATGCCGCCCAAACCGTGAGCCAGACAAAGCGATGAGTGACGTGCAAAACATTCCCGACGACGATGCCAAGAAGGCGGCTGACGCCGCTTCGAGCGCAGCCGCCAGCAATGCCTACGGCGAAGGCAGCATCCAGATCCTCGAAGGCCTGGAGGCGGTTCGCAAGCGGCCGGGCATGTACATCGGCGACACCTCCGACGGCACCGGCCTGCACCACCTGGTGTTCGAGGTGGTCGACAACTCGATCGACGAGGCGCTGGCCGGGCATTGCGACGACATTGTCGTGACCATCCACACCGACAACTCGATCTCGGTGGTCGACAACGGCCGCGGCATTCCCACCGGCGTGAAGATGGACGACAAGCACGAGCCCAAGCGCAGTGCGGCCGAGATCGCGCTGACCGAGCTGCACGCCGGCGGCAAGTTCAACCAGAACAGCTACAAGGTCTCGGGCGGCCTGCACGGCGTGGGCGTGAGCTGCGTCAACGGCCTGTCGAAGTGGCTGCGCCTGACGGTGCGCCGCGAGGGCAAGGTGCACTTCATGGAGTTCCGCCAGGGCGTGCCGCAAGACCGCGTCATCGAGCAGCGCCACGGCTTCGACGTCTCGCCGATGAAGGTGATCGGCGACACCGAGAAGCGCGGCACCGAGGTGCACTTCCTGCCCGACCTCGAGATCTTCTCCAACATCGACTTCCACTACGACATCGTCAGCAAGCGCCTGCGCGAACTGAGCTTCCTCAACAACGGCGTGAAGATCCGCCTGGTCGACGAACGCAACAACAAGGAAGACAACTTCGCGTTCGCCGGCGGTGTGAAAGGCTTCGTCGAGTTCATCAACACCGGCAAGAAGGTGCTGCACCCGAGCGTGTTCCACGCCATCGGCGACAAGCTGAGCGACCAGAACACGCTGATCACCTCCGAAGTGGCGATGCAGTGGAACGACGGCTACAGCGAAAACGTGCTCTGCTTCACCAACAACATCCCGCAGCGCGACGGTGGCACCCACCTGACGGGTCTGCGCGCGGCGATGACGCGCATCATCAACAAGTACATCGAAGACAACGAGCTGGCCAAGAAAGCCAAGGTCGAAGTCAGTGGCGACGACATGCGCGAAGGCCTGTGCTGCGTGCTGAGCGTGAAGGTGCCCGAGCCCAAGTTCTCGAGCCAGACCAAGGACAAGCTGGTCTCCAGCGAAGTGCGCGGCCCGGTCGAAGACGTGGTCAGCAAGGCGCTGACCGACTACCTGCTCGAGAACCCGGTCGACGCGAAGATCATCTGCGGCAAGATCGTCGACGCCGCCCGCGCCCGCGAAGCCGCGCGCAAGGCGCGCGAAATGACGCGCCGCAAAGGCGTGCTCGACGGCATGGGCCTGCCCGGCAAGCTCGCCGACTGCCAGGAGAAGGACCCGGCGCTGTGCGAGATCTACATCGTCGAGGGCGACTCGGCCGGCGGCTCGGCAAAGCAGGGGCGCGACCGCAAGTTCCAGGCGATTCTGCCGCTGCGCGGCAAGATCCTCAACGTCGAGAAGGCGCGCTACGAGAAGCTCTTGGCCAGCAACGAAATCCTGACGCTGATCACCGCTCTAGGCACCGGCATCGGCAAGGGTTCCGGCGGCGATGACTTCAACGCCGACAAGCTGCGCTACCACCGCATCATCATCATGACCGACGCCGACGTCGACGGCGCGCACATCCGCACGCTGCTGCTGACGTTCTTCTACCGTCAGATGCCCGAGCTGGTCGAGCGCGGCCACATCTATATTGCGCAGCCGCCGCTGTACAAGGTCAAGCTCGGCAAGGAAGAGCAGTACCTGAAAGACGGCCACGAACTCGACGGCTACCTGCTCAAGGTCG
>JBGQEX010000152.1:0-9593 GCA_041496605.1 Piscinibacter sp. | reverse complement strand
GTCGGCTCATGAAGGAACTCCGACGTTTGCGTGGTGCCGGGGACGATGAAGCGGCACAGGTCGGCAGGCAGCAACTCATGCGCCAACTCGGCCAATTGCGGCAACTGCATCAGCGGGTGTTCATGAAGATCGTGGTGGATCGGCGTCACGCGGTGCGTCGAGAACTGCGCGGGGTCATCCAACCAGACGTGACGCCGTGCAGCCTCCGGTGCGCCGGTGTTGCTGGCGCTGTTCGAGGAACGCATAAGCACAGTCTTGTCCTGCGCGGCTTGCGCGTGCTGCATGTCTTGGCCCTTCCTTCTTGTCTTGATTAGCGGCATTCGTCAGCCGACGGAGCATTGTGGCCCGGCGGATGCGCATCTGGACAAATGGCCGAGCAAGCCGCAATGCGCGGGCATCGATGGTCCCGAGCGCAGCGGCATGACCCGCACGGTCTTGCGGCAGCTTGACCTGCGCCACCATCCAGGCCACGGGTTATTCGTTCAGATCCCTGACAAAGTAAAACCCTTCGAAATGGTTTAGTGCCACGTCGGGATGGAATGGTATGTACGTCGAATTCTCGAGACACCTCCATCTGTCGACCTCCCGATATCCAAGTCGATTCAGCCCATCCGTAAACTCGCGGTGGTTTTCAATTCGATAAGACTGTATTCCTGCGCCACCATTCTGCAATGTAACAAAGGTGGCCCGGTCCATGGTCAACGGAATACGATTGATGAGCAGATGTTTCGGCGGATACTTGACTGCGCTCAATACCTCGACAAGCCTTGGTTCAATATACTGAATCACCCCCGCCGCGAACAAGACCGGAGCACCATCGAGCACCTTGAGGTCGCTGGTGAAGCTCAAAGCCGGCTCGCCCCGTTCCTGAGCGATGCGCCTGCCCAGTTGAACCACGTCATCAAGTTCGCAAACCTGCCACCGCAGCCCAGCCGGGAATTTCATCACTGGTTTGTACGCATAGTATGTAACCCCGACACTTCCGCCAAGATCGACCACGCGCATGTCTTCCTCTTCCTGAAGCATCCGACTCAACCAGAACATCATCGGATAATCGTGAGGGCTGAGGCCCTGATGCTCTTGGAGCCATTTCTCATGATCAAGCGCGAATCGCGGAATGACGCCCCTTCGAGAAGCGAACTCGCTGGCGGCCTGAAACGAGTCGAACACCCCCAGATGTAGATTCTGCCAGCGCTGGGTACAAAAGAAATAGCGCTCATAACGTGCCATGAGAATGGACTTCGGAACCAGAAAGCGGAGCACCGATTTCAGTGACTGCACAAGATCGGTTGACATGGTCAGCCTTGCCGCGTCGACCCATGAAGACACAACATCCGCCGCACCCACGCAGCCTCACCGATCGGCCGTGTCCCGACCAAAGCACACGTCAGTAGGAGCCGGGTGGCGAGGTCGTCACTCCGCGCAAACGCATTCGTGCCACGGCAAGGAGGTGCCCCAGGGGTGCCTTCACCGCGTCCACTACCGCAGACTCCCCGGGCGGCCGCGGCGCGACGCCAAAGCGCCGCAGCACGTGATTGAACTGGTGCACTCGGGCGTACCGCCGCGTGACTCGGCTGTAGAACACCACGCCAATCGAGACGCACACACCGTCGCCAGGCTTGACCCAGTCGGGGTCGCAGCGGGTCATGTGAGGCGAGGTGCTGGGGAAGTAGACGCCGTCGCCCGGTGCGGTGTGAAACTCGTGGCTGCGGGCGCGGACGGTTTCCTTGAGCCGCACGCGCTCGAGCGAGTTGAAGAGCACGAAATCTTCCACGTCCTTGGCCGCGACTACGTCGCGATCGGTGTGATCCCAGACATTTATCGTTTTGCGGCCGCGAAGCTGCAGCCAGAAGTTGTTCTCGCGGTCGATGTGGAAGGGTGTGACCGACGGTGGCGCCGAGATGAAGACGTAGCCGCAGACCTTGAAGATGCCGGGCTGTCGGTGTTCCAACAGCGGCCGAACCGTGTCCATCACTTCAGCGAGGAAGGCGCGGTACTGCGGATCTGTTTCCACGTTGTAGAGCGCGACCCAGGTGCCGGGCTCCTCGATGCGCCGAAACACCTCGTCGACATCGTGCCCGTGCGGGCTTGTCGCCTGGAGCACCGACTCCAATGCGCAGGCCTGGGTGGCACCCGGCGTCATGAACCGGCATTGACCGCTGGGCATGAGTCGTGTCGCCAGCAGCGCCAATTGCGGCAACTGCACCAGCGGGTGCTCATGGAAGTTGTGGTGGATCGCCGTGACACGCTGCGTCGTGAAACCTGCAGGGTCATCCACCCAGACGCCGTATCGTGCCGCGTTTGACGCAACAGCTTGGCCGGTGCTGCTTGCGGGACGCATCAGCACACTCGTATCGTCCGCGGTATGGGCATGCTGCATGGATTGCCCCCTTGCTCAGCGCGTGAGCAAAATCTTAGGCGCGCGCAACCATGTCAACAACCCCTCAACACGAGGGTCGACGGGAAGGGGAAGCGTGGCACGCGTTGGCGTCGTGCTGCGGCATCACCTCGGATTCCAGGAAGCAGACGATTTCGGGGTCCGTGATCGGCGCGATCCGCATGCTAAGGGCCGAGTTCAGCAGCGCCACGAGGGATTGCGCCCAAAGCAGGTTCCACACCGTCCCGGCGTGGCCGTCGGCGAGTACGGCGTGGCTCGGGTGATCCCCCTGCGTCATCGTGACCGTGAGGCCCGGGCCCCACGAACAGGTCTTGTAGTCGGGGGTGCCGCGCTCATCGCGCGCACCCCAGTGTCTTGTGAACCAGGCCCGGTCATCGAAAAAGGCAATGCGTGAATCGGCTTGCGCAAGCTGTTTCAGCGGGACGTCAAAGGCATCGAGTCCGGCTGCGATGTTGGACAACTCTTCGGGCGACCGCCAACGATCGAAATAGGGGGGCCAATCCGCGTTGTTGAGGATTCCGACAAGGACGATCCGGGTCAAGGGATGCGACGCATGGATCAGCGCGACCGCGGCCTTGATCTGTTCGATACCGTTCGATATCGCGGCGCGAACCGGCGCGGACGCGGGGTCGCGGGCCAGTTGATTCAGAGCGCCGAGCAGGCCGAAGCTGACAACCCCGATCCGCACGACCACCACACCGTTGCACCACCGACCGGGCTCGCGATCCATGAGGGCGACGAGTCGTGGCGCTTGTCGGAAGGCCCCCCGCATCAGATCCGTGCAATGCGCCCCGCCGAGTGCGAAGTTGTGTCGGTAGTCTTCCTTTCTGGGAACTCGCCCTTGAAGACCGACCCAATCCAGCAGCCGCGCGGCAATTCGGCGCGTCCCCCACACACCCCACTTCCCGAGGTCGAGTTGGCCACCTCGCAGCTTGGTGACGACCTCGGTCCACTGGAAGGTGTTCGCCCGGTAGGCGCCGCCTCGCGCCGCGGGTGACCAGACACGATCGTGATAGGAATGACTGTCGGAGTCCCCGAGGACCCCGACGGGAATTGACGACTCCCCCAACGCGGGCTCCTTTGGCGTATCGCTTCGACCACACTCAGGCCACAGCACGTTCCTGCCATGTCTATGGCGTTCATGGCGATGCCGTTTGCCACCGATCAAAGAACTCGAATTTGTCACATTGTCGATTCGATTCGCGGATGAGCGGACTGCTAGTCTCTCCGACACACTCATCTGGGGGGACCGGCCCGGCATCCATCAGACTTAGACTTGCCCTGTCATCCAGTTGAGCCCAGTCTTGACCGCTTGGTAAGGGGAATATGCGGCGTGCACACAGGCCGGCCGGCCGGACGAACTTGTTGGACCGTACCGCTTCATTCCGCCGGTTTCGACGCTGCCGCGGCCCACATGCAGCCCCACCCCCCAAGCCCTTCAAGCGACTGGTCCTTTGTCAATCATCGGAAGGTCTGTAGCGTCGAGCGTTGCCTGATTGATCACCCCATGCGTTCACTCGACCGATTCGCCGAATTCCGCCAATGCCTTGCACGGGCTGGGCGCGCCCGAATTCGCGGTAACGTCGCGTTGCAGCGGGTTGATGTTCGGTTCCTCGCCCGACAGGACGACGCCGTTCCACACGATGCGCACAGCGGTGACTTGACGCTGCGCCATCGCCGCGGGTGGATCAACAGCGCGACGATGCGTCCGGCGTGGATTGGCGGTGTGCGTGTGGCCGCAGCGACAGTCTCGAAACGTCGACCGCATCTGGCTTGACGCGATTCAGAACCTCGGGAAGTACACCGTCCATGAAATCTCAATCGATGCCAGTCCTCCCAGGGATCTCACTGCTCGATCTCTTCGTGCCACCCGCAGCCGCGGCGAACACCTCGGATCGCTCCCTCGCCTCTTGCGAATTGCCCGCCGCCCTGGTGCGCCACGTTGCACAGCATGGCGCGCAATCGGGCGCGCTGGCCGATACGCTGTTCGTTGCCGCCTGGGTGCTGCTTCAGCATCAATGGCGCGGGGTCGGAGAAGTCGTGTTGTGCGAGCAGGCCCACACCGGTCCCCGCGAGGCACATTGGGTGACGACGCGGCACGCGTTGGCTGCCGACATGACGGTGGCCGATTGGTTGCATGAGGTGGACACCACCCGGCGCGCGTTGCCGTCCGTGGCGGCCGACGCCGTGTCGGCCGTTCGTGACGCGGCCGACAGCCTCTGGCTGGGCACGGATTCGCAGCTGTCTGCCGTGACCGTTCCGGGCGACGCACCGGTGGCGCTCGGGCTGCGGTCGGCCCCCGGGCCGCAGCTGTTCATCGACTTCGCGTCGACCTTGCTCGACCTCGAACAGGCTGAGGCGGTGCTCGCGGCGGTGGTGCGCACTGCCGAGGACCTTCTCGGCACGCTGGACGGGCGACTGCGCGACGTCGACACGCTCGGCGCCGCGCAGAGTCGCCGTTTGCTGATCGAGTGGAATCCGCCGCTGTCACCGCACGATCCGTCGCTCACGGTGCACAGCTTGTTCTCCCGCCAGGCCGAGCTTCACGGCGACGCGACGGCACTCGTCTGCAAGGGCGAGCGCATGAGCTATCGGGAACTGGAGCGGCGCTCCAGCCTCATGGCCGCCCGCATTCGGGCTGCGGGTGTCGCGCCCGGTGCCGTCGTCTGCATTGCGCTGGAGCGTTCCGCCGAAGCCATCGTGGTGCTGCTGGGCATCCTCAAGGCCGGTGCCGCCTACCTGCCGGTGGACACGAGCTATCCGGCCGAACGGCTCGCCTTCATGCTCGGTGACGCGGCGGTGAGCCTGGTCGTGACGACCAGCGCGCACCGAAGTGCGTTTCCCGCCACGGTGCCGACATTGCTCGTCGACACGCCGCAGACCGAGCCCAGCGAACCGCTGCACGCGACCCAGGACCCGGCTGGCGGGCAAACGCTCGCCTACATCATGTACACCTCGGGCTCCACCGGAACGCCCAAGGGCATCGAGATCTGCCATCACTCGATCATCCGCCTGGTGATCGACGCGAAGTACGTCAAGCTGTCGCCCAGCCAGACAATGCTGCACGCCGCTCCGCTCGGGTTCGACGCCTCGACGCTGGAGATCTGGGGCCCGCTGCTCAATGGCGGTCGCTGCGTGCTGCACGACGAAGAACTGCCGACGGCATCCGGCCTGGGCCGCACGATTCGCAGCGAAGGCGTGACCACGGCTTGGCTCACCGCGGCGCTGTTCAATGCGGTGGTCGACGACGACCCGGTCCACCTGCGCGGCCTCGAGCAACTGCTGATCGGCGGCGAGGCACTGTCGGTGCCTCACGTGCGCCGTGCGCTGGACGCGCTGCCCGAGATGAGCCTGATCAACGGTTACGGGCCCACCGAGTGCACGACATTCACGGCCACCTATCGCATTCCGCGCGAGCTGCCTGCGCAGACACGCTCCATTCCCATCGGCCGGCCCATCACCGACACGCCGGTCTATGTCCTCAGCCCCTCGATGCAGCCGGTGCCGGTGGGTCTTGTCGGCGAGTTGTATGTGGGCGGGCGCGGCTTGGCGCGCGGATACCTCAGGCGCGACGACCTGACGGCCGAGCGCTTCATCGCCAGTCCGTTCGGTGCCCCGGGCGATCGGCTGTACCGCACCGGCGACTTGGTGCGGTATTTGAGCGACGGCAACATCGAGTTCATCGGGCGCGCCGATGGCCAGGTCAAGGTTCGCGGTTTTCGCATCGAAGTGGGCGAGATCGAGGCAGCGCTCTCCAGCCACCCTGCCGTGAAGGCCAGTGCCGTGGTGGCAGCCAAAGACGCGGCCGGAAACGCCCGCTTGGTGGCCTATCTCGTCGCAAACCAAGCCGAGGTGCCGACCCCCGAACTGCGCAGCTACCTCGCCGAGCGCTTGCCCGAATTCATGGTGCCCGCCGCCTACGTGTGGATGGCAGCGTTCCCGATCACGGCGAACGGCAAGCTCGACCGCAGGGCCCTGCCGCTGCCGTCCGCTGAACGGCCCGACCTCGCCGAGCCGTACCAGCAGCCCGTCGACGATGCCGAGCGCCGGGTCTGCGCCGCGTTTGCGGAGGTGTTGGGGATCGACCGAGTGGGTCGGGTCGACAATTTCTTCGAACTGGGCGGCAACTCCTTGCTGGTGTTGAAGGTGCTGTCGCGACTCGAGCGGGACGGCGCCACGCGACTGTCCACCAACACCTTCTTCCGGCAACCCACCGCGGCGGCGCTGGCGCGCGAGCTGAGCGCGGGCGCGGCCGACGTGTCGGTCGATGCGCGGCGGTTGTCGCACCGCACGAACGGCCCGCGCCAACTCGACCAGGAGCCGATCGCGGTCATCGCAATGGCGGGTCGCTTCCCCGGCGCACGCGACGTGGAGCAGTTCTGGGACAACCTGTGCGCCGGCCGCGACACCATCACGTTCTTCAAGGACGGTGAACTCGACCCGGGTCTTCCCGCATCGTTGACGTCGGACCCGTGCTACGTCAAGGCACGCGGCGTGATCGACGACGTGGACATGTTCGACGCGTCGTTCTTCGGCATTTCGCCGCGGGAAGCCGAGCTGATGGATCCGCAGCAGCGCGTCTTCATGGAGCTGTGCTGGGAATGCCTGGAACGCGGCGGCCACGCGCCGGACGCGAGCACGGGACCGGTCGGCGTGTTCGCGGGCATGTACAACGCAACCTACTTCCAGCGCCACGTGATGTACCGCCCCGATCTCATCGAGAAGCTCGGTGAGTTCCAGGTGATGCTGGCCAACGAAAAGGACTACATCGCCACCCGCATCGCCAATCGCCTCAACTTGACCGGCCCCGCGGTCAGCGTGCACACGGCGTGCTCGACCTCGCTGGTGGCCGTTGCGCAGGCCTTCGCGAGCCTGCGCGCGGGCCAGTGCGACATGGCGCTGGCCGGCGGCTCGTCGATCAACTGCCCGCCGCGCAGCGGCTACCTGTTCCAGGACGGGTCGATGCTCTCGCCGGATGGCCGCACCCGCAGCTTCGACGCACAGGCACAAGGCACGGTGTTCAGCGACGGCGCCACCGTGGTGCTGCTCAAGCGACTGAGCGACGCGCTGGCCGATGGCAACACCGTGCACGCGGTGATTCGCGGCGTCGCCGTGAACAACGACGGGCGCGACAAGGCGAGCTTCACTGCACCCAGCGTCGACGGCCAGGCGGCCGTGGTTGCCGCGGCGCACGACGCGGCCGGCGTCGATCCGCGCAGCGTCTCCTACGTCGAGACGCATGGCACGGCCACACCGCTCGGCGACCCGGTCGAGGTCGAGGCGTTGACGCGCGCGTTCCGCCGCCACACCGAGGACACCGGCTTTTGCCGCATCGGCTCGCTCAAGAGCAACGTGGGTCACATGGTCATCGCCGCCGGAGCCGCCGGCGTGATCAAGACGGCGTTGTCGCTGTCGACCGAGCAGTTGCCACCGAGCATCCACTACGACACGCCGAACCCGAAGATCGCCTTCCCCGACAGCCCGTTCATCGTCAACGACCGGTTGACGCCGTGGCCGCGTTCGCAGCAGCCGCGGCGGGCCGGTGTCAGCGGCTTCGGTGTCGGCGGCACCAACGCCCACGTGGTGATGGAAGAGGCGCCCACGATCGAACCGTCGTCGGCGGCGGTCGGGCCGCAGTTGTTGCAGCTGTCGGCCAAGACGCGCGCGGCACTCGACACGATGGCGGCGCAACTGGCCGACCACCTGGCCGCGCATCCGCAACTCAACCTCGCCGACGTGGCGCACACCCTGCAAGTCGGCCGCAGCCGCTTCGCGCATCGGCTGTGCGTGGTCAGCGACTCGGCCGAGCATGCCGCCGCCGCACTGCGTTCTGCCGACGATCCGCTGCGCGCCACACGCTCGCTCGGCGCTGCGGTGCCGGCGCTGGTGTGGCTGTTCCCGGGCCAAGGCTCGCAGTACGCCGGCATGGGCCGCGGCCTGTACGCGCACGACCCCGCATTCCGTTCGGCCTTCGACGAATGCATCGCGGCGCTGCAGCCGGTGTTGGCCTTCGACCTCAAGGCGCGCATGTTCGACGGCGCTGCCGATGCGCTGGTCGCCACCGGCACGACCCAGCCCGCCACCTTCTGCCTCGAGTACGCACTCGCCCAGTCGTGGCTCGCTCGCGGTGCACGCCCGGCGGCACTGATCGGCCACAGCGTCGGCGAATTCGTCGCCGCCGTGCTCGCCGGGGTGATGGAGCTGGCCGATGCGGCCCGTCTGGTCGCCAAGCGCGGCGCGATGATGCAGGCCTTGCCGGCCGGCAGCATGCTGTCGGTCAGGCTGTCGGCAGACAAGCTGCTGCCGCTGCTGCCGAACGAGCTGTCGCTGGCCGCGGAGAACGGGCCCACGGCCTGCGTGGTCGCCGGCCCCACCGCCGACGTCGACGCGTGGCGAGCCAAGCTCGAGGGTGATGGCATCGCCGTGCGCATGCTGCAGACCTCGCACGCGTTTCATTCATCGATGATGGACCCGGCGGTGGCGCCGTTCGAGGCCGAGGTGCGCAAGGTCGCGTTGTCGGCCCCGCGAACTCCCATCGTGTCCACCCTCACCGGCACGTGGCTCACCGCCGACGACGCCACCGATCCGCACTACTGGGCCCGGCACCTTCGCGAGCCGGTGCGTTTCTCGCCCGCGGTTCGCACCGCACTGGCCCAGCACGAGTCGGCTTTCGTCGAGATGGGCCCGCGCGGCACCTTGTCCACCTTGGTACGCCAGCACGTGAACGCCGGCGAGGGTGCACCGGTGGCGGTTGCAAGCCTCGCCGACACGCCCGAAGCCGAAGCCACCCAGCTGACCTTGGCGCATGGCCAGCTGTGGACGCTCGGTATCGAACTGCCTGTGTCCGCAGCAACACCGTCGCACGGGCGGCGCCGCATCCGGCTTCCCTCCTACCCGTTCGAGCGCAAGCGTTTCTGGATCGACGCCGGACGCGGCCCGCTCACGGCCACGAATGCCTCTTCTCCCACCGTGAACGCGCCGACCGCTGGTGTACCAGAAGCACGAGCCGCGATGCCCCTCAACGTTTCTTCACCGACAACGACCATGTCCACCACTCTGCCCACTCCTGCGGCGTCGCGCCGCCCGCAACTCGTGACCCGTCTGCGAGCGCTGTTCGAAGACGTCGCCGGCACCGATCTCGACGCCAGCGACACGGCCGTCAGCTTCGTCGAGCTGGGGCTTGACTCGTTGACCC
>JBGQEX010000151.1:0-9849 GCA_041496605.1 Piscinibacter sp. | reverse complement strand
ATCAGGTTGTCGAGCTTCTCGCGCGCCGCCAGGCCGATCGCGCCCAGCGATTCGGGCTCGTCCATTTCGCCGTCGCCGCAGAACACCCAGACCTTGCGGTTCTCGGTGTTGGCGATGCCGCGTGCATGCAGGTACTTGAGGAAGCGCGCCTGGTAGATCGCCATCAAGGGGCCGAGGCCCATCGAGACGGTCGGGAACTGCCAGAACTCGGGCATCAGCTTGGGGTGCGGGTAGCTCGAGATGCCCTTGCCGTCGACCTCCTGGCGGAAGTTCAGCAATTGCTCCTCGCTGATGCGGCCTTCCATGTAGGCGCGGGCGTAGATGCCCGGCGACGAATGGCCCTGGATGTACAGCAGGTCGCCACCGTGCTCGGCGGTCTCGGCGTGCCAGAAGTGATTGAAGCCGGTGCCGAACATCGTCGCCACCGAGGCGAACGACGAGATGTGGCCGCCCAGGTCGCCGCCGTCGGCCGGGTGCAGGCGGTTCGCCTTCACCACCATCGCCATCGCGTTCCAGCGCATGTAGGCGCGCAACCGCTCCTCGACCTCGATGTTGCCGGGACTGCGCTCTTCCTGGTCGGCCGGGATCGTGTTGACGTAGGCGGTGTTGGCCGAGAACGGCACATCGATGCCGGCCTGGCGCGCCTGGTCGATCAGTTGCTCAACCAGGAAATGCGCGCGCTCGCCACCTTCGGTGCCGATGACGGCGGACAAGGCGTCCAACCATTCGCGGGTTTCCTGTGCGTCGGTGTCGTTGGCAGCGGCCCCGACAAACGATTCAGGCATGGCTGACATGGTGTCTCCTGTGGTGGTTCTTGCGAATGGCCGCGAGTCTCGCACAAGTCCAAACTTTTTTCAAATGGTGCGAGTTGATTTCATAATGTGATACTGAAACAGGCCTCCGCCGGCGGCACACAACCCTGCGACCGCGTGCGCTTGATAATTGCACAATGCAACGCCGCCCCGGCTTCAAGTCGCCCGACCGCAATTCGCCCACACTCCCGCGTCGGCTGTTCGGCCGCTGGTGGCGCCGCCAGTCACCCGCGCAACAGGACCGCTTCGCCACGCTGGGGCCGCTGGTGTCGGTCATGCTGTTTCTCGCGGCGATCATCTCGGCGTTTTGGTATCTGCGCAATGAGGAGTTCGAGCGCGAACAGGAGTCGGTCAAGCGCGACACCGAGATCGCGCAGCAGCAGATCCGTCTGCGCCTAATCGAGAACCAGGAACAGCTGGTGCGGATCGCCCGCGAGATCGTCACGCGCGCCATCGACCAGGATGAATTCGTTGGGCAGGCCACCAGCTTCACGCGCGAACGGCCCGAGATCAATCACCTGTTCTGGATCACCACGACGCGCGCTCGCAAGGCAGCCTATTCCGCGCTCAGTTTCCACACCGAGACGGGACTGACCGGCGACGAATACGGTGCGTCCTTGCCACACGAAGGCAAGCCGAGCGAGCCCGAGGCGGCGTTCGTCGCGGCGCGCACGCTGCGCCAACCGGTCTACACGCGCCCCTTCAACGACAGCTACGGCATTCCTGTCATTCAGGTCCAAGTGCCGCTCATCGACCGCGCGGCATTCAGCGGCACGCTGATCGCCGAGTACTCGGTCGAGGCCTTGATGCGCTACTTCGTGCCGGCCGAAGTCTCCAACCGCCACGCCATCAGCCTGCTCGATGCGCAGGAACATGTGCTCGCGAGCACGGTGACGCCGATGCCGGGGCAGAAGTCACGGCCGGCATCGATCGTGCACGACGTGCCGGTGGCGCCGGCCGGCGATGGGCTGGTATTGCGCGGCCAGGGCTATCGAACCTCGATCGGCTTGATCAGCAACACGCTGTTCTGGATGGTGGTGGCGTTAAGCGTGCTGACGGTGTGGATGCTGCTGGGCACCTGGCGCCACATGCGCCGGCGTCTGCAGATGCAAAGCGCCCTGGTGTCCGAAGCCAACTTCCGCCGTGCGATGGAGAACTCCATGCTCACCGGCATGCGCGCGGTGGACCTGGAGGGTCGCATCAGCTACGTCAACCCGGCCTTCTGCGCGATGACCGGTTTCGGCGAAGCCGAACTCATCGGCCGGCAGCCTCCGTTCCCGCACTGGCCGCCCGACCGCTACGAAGAGAACAACCGCATGTTCCAGCAGGAGTTGCAAGGGCGCAGCCCGGCCGGCGGCATCGAGGTGAAGGTGATGCGCAAAGACGGCACGCTGTTCGACGCGCGCATGTACGTCTCGCCGCTGATCGACCCGAAGGGCCAGCAGACCGGCTGGATGACCTCGATGACCAACATCACCGAGGCCAAGCGCATCCGCGACCAGCTGTCGGCCTCGCACGAGCGCTTCACGACAGTGCTCGAAGGGCTGGACGCAGCCGTGTCGGTGCTGTCGGTGCAGCAGGGCGAGCTGCTGTTCGCCAACCGCTCGTACCGCCTGTGGTTCGGCGCCGACGCGCTCGGGCATGCGCTGCTGGCCGGCGATGAGCCCGATTTTCCGCGTCTGTCCGACAGCGAAGACGGCGTAGACCACCTCGGTGGCCTGCCGACGCAGGAGCTCACCGAGGTGGGCTCGGATCCGCGCGAGGTGTTCATCGAGCCGCTTCAGAAGTGGTTCGACGTGCGTTCGCGCTATCTGCAGTGGACCGACGGTCGCCTGGCGCAAATGCTGATCGCCACCGACATCACCGCGCGCCTGAGCGCCGAGACGCTTGCCGCCAGCCAGGCCGAGAAGGCGCAGGTGACGAGCCGGCTGGTCACGATGGGCGAGATGGCGTCGTCGGTGGCCCACGAGCTGAATCAGCCGCTGACCGCGATCACCAACTACTGCAATGGCATGGTCACGCGCGTCAAGGGCGACGCGATCGAGAAGAACGACCTGATCGCCGCGTTGGAAAAGACCTCGCGCCAGGCCCAGCGCGCCGGCCAGATCATCCACCGCATCCGCGCGTTCGTGAAGCGCAGCGAGCCGCAACGCCAGGCCGCGCAAGCGCGCACGATCGTCGAAGACGCGGTCGAACTCGCGAGCATCGAACTGCGTCGCCGCAACGTGGCGATCCATACCTATGTCGCGCAGCGCCTGCCGCACTTGTTGGTCGATCCGATCCTCATCGAGCAGGTCTTGCTCAACTTATTGAAGAACGCCGCCGAAGCCATCGATTCGGCGCAATTGCCGCCGGCGCGCCGCAACATCGAGCTGCGCGTCGTGCCCCGCCACACGCCGGAAGAAGGCGGCGTGATCGAATTCACGGTCACCGACATGGGCCCCGGCATCAAGGACGAGGTGATCGCGCGTTTGTACGAAGCGTTCTTCTCGACCAAGCCCGAAGGACTGGGGATCGGGCTCAGTCTTTGCCGCTCGATCATCGAGTCGCACCGCGGTCGGATACGAGCGCAGAACCTCTACAATGGCACCTCGGTCGTGGGCTGCCGTTTCGTCTTCACGCTGCCGGTGGATATACCGCGCAGCGACGCCCTCCCAACCACCAACTCCGCTGTCACCTCATGAGCCTGATTCCCAAGAAAGGCACTGTCTACGTCGTCGATGACGACGAGGCGGTGCGTGACTCGCTGCAGTGGCTGCTCGAGGGCAAGGACTACCGCGTCAAGTGCTTCGATTCATCGGAGTCGTTCCTGTCACGCTTCGACCCGCGCGAAGTCGCCTGCCTGATCGCCGACATCCGCATGGACGGCATGAGCGGGCTCGAGTTGCAGGACCGCCTGATGGAGCGCCGCTCGCCGCTGCCCATCGTCTTCATCACCGGCCACGGCGACGTGCCGATGGCCGTGACGACGATGAAGAAGGGCGCCATGGACTTCATCGAGAAGCCGTTCAAGGAAGAGGAACTGCTGGGCCTGGTGGAGCGCATGCTCGACCAGGCGCGCGCGTCGTTCTCGCACCACCAGGAAGCGGCCAGCCGCGACGCGCTGTTGTCGCGCCTGACCACCCGCGAAGCGCAGGTGCTCGAACGCATCGTCGCCGGCCGGCTGAACAAGCAGATCGCCGACGATCTGGGCATCAGCATCAAGACGGTGGAGGCGCACCGCGCCAACATCATGGAGAAACTCAACGCCAACACCGTGGCCGATCTGCTGAAGATTGCGCTGGGTGCACAAGCGAAGGCCTGACCAAAACCAACCTCGAAAGGCCGCTGCAAGCGGCCTTTTTTCCTTCCCATGACAACAGCACAACTGATTGACGGCATCGCCCTGTCGAAGCAGATCCGCGCGGAGGTGGGCGCACGCGCCGCGGCGCTCGGCGCGCGGGGTCACACGCCGGGGTTGGCGGTCGTGCTGGTGGGCGAGGATCCCGCGAGTCAGGTCTATGTGCGCAACAAGGTCAGGGCCTGCCACGACCATGGGCTTCATTCGGTGTTCGAGAAATACGATGCCACGCTGTCCGAGTCCGACCTGCTGGCCCGCATCGCCGCGTTGAACGATGATCCGGCGATCCACGGCATCCTGGTGCAGATGCCGCTGCCCAAGCACATCAACCCGCACCGCGTGATCGAGGCCATCTCGACCGCGAAGGATGTCGATGGCTACTCGACGCTCAGCGCCGGCGAGCTGATGACCGGCCTGCCGGGGTTCCGGCCGTGCACGCCCTACGGCTGCATGAAGCTGATCGAAACCACCGGCGTCAACCTGCGCGGCAAACACGCAGTCGTGATCGGGCGCAGCAACACGGTGGGCAAGCCGATGGCGCTGCTGCTCTTGCAAGCCAACGCAAGCGTCACCATCTGCCACAGCGCAACGCCCGACGTCGGAGTTCACACGCGGCAGGCCGACGTGGTGGTGGCTGCCGTCGGCCGCCGCAACACGCTGACCGCCGACATGGTGAAGCCCGGCGCGATCGTGATCGACGTCGGGATGAACCGCAACGACGAGGGCAAGCTCTGCGGCGATGTCGACTTCGCAGCCGTGTCGCAAGTGGCCGGCCACATCACGCCCGTGCCGGGTGGGGTGGGCCCGATGACGATCACGATGTTGCTGGTCAACACGATCGAGTCGGCGGAACGCACCGCGGCGCGCCGAGTCTGAGTTGCACCCACACGCAAGCGAACACACCATGACGAATCCCCTGCTGCTGGACAACGCGCTGCCGGCCTTCGATCGGGTCCGCCCCGGTGACGTCGCGCCCGCGGTCGACCACCTGTTGAAGCAAGCCGACGAGGCGCTGGAAAAGGCCGTCGGCCCCGACGTGCCCGCCGACTACGACGCGCTGTCGGCCGTGCTCGACGTGCCCAGCGAGCGGCTCAAGAGCGCCTGGGGCGTGGTCAGTCACCTGAACGCGGTCGCCGACACCCCCGAACTGCGCGCGGCATACAACGCCGCGCTGCCGAAGGTGACCGAGCTGTTCACGCGCCACGCCGCGGACGAGCGGCTCTACGCCAAGTACAAGGCCGTGGCGCTCGCACCATCGGCCAAGGGCCTGAGCGCGCCGCGGCGCAAGGCCTTGTCGAACGCGATGCGCGACTTCGTGCTCGCCGGCGCCGAGCTGCAAGGCGCGGCCAAGCAGCGCTTCCAGCAGTTGCAGGAACTGCAGGCCGAACTGGCGCAGAAGTTCTCCGAGCATGTGCTCGATGCCACCGACGGTTTTGCGACCTACGCAAGCGACGAAGAACTCGCCGGCGTTCCCGCCGACGTGAAACAGGCGGCTCGTGCCGCGGCCCAGTCCGAAGGCAAGGACGGCCACAAGTTGACGCTGCATTTCCCGAGCTACTTCCCGGTGCTGCAGTACGGCGACAACCGCGCGCTGCGCGAAATGCTCTACACGGCGCACGTCACCCGCGCCAGCGAGCAGGGCCGACCCGAACTCGACAACAGCGCTGCGATGCGCGAACTGCTCAAGCTCAAGCAGGAAGAGGCCCGCTTGCTCGGCTACGCCAACTATGCGCAGGTGTCGCTGGTGCCGAAGATGGCCGACTCGCCACAGCAGGTCATGGACTTCCTGCGTGACTTGGCGCGGCGCGCCCGCCCCTACGCCGAGCGCGACCTGCAGGAACTGCGCGAGTTCGCACGCGATCAACTCGGGCTCGCCGACCTGCAAGCCTGGGACATGGCTTATGCCGGCGAGAAGCTGAAGGAGGCGCGCTACGCCTTCAGCGAACAGGACGTGAAGCAGTACTTCACCCAGCCCAAGGTCCTCGACGGCCTGTTCCGCATCATCGAGACGCTGTTCGAGGTGAGCATCCGCCCCGACAGCGCGCCGGTGTGGCACCCGAGCGTGCGCTTCTTCCGTATCGAACGCGCCGGGCAACTCGTCGGCCAGTTCTACCTCGACCTCTACGCGCGCAACGGCAAACGCCCCGGCGCCTGGATGGACGACGTGCGCGGCCGCTGGGCACGCCCCGAAGGCTCGCTGCAGACACCGGTGGCGCACCTGGTGTGCAACTTCGCCGAGCCGCTGGTCGTGAACGGCAAGCCGCGGCCGGCGCTGCTCACGCACGACGAAGTGACGACGCTGTTCCACGAGTTCGGCCACGGCCTGCACCACATGCTGACGCAGGTCAACGACATCGGCGTGTCGGGCATCTCCGGCGTCGAGTGGGACGCGGTCGAGCTGCCCAGCCAGTTCATGGAAAACTTCTGCTGGGAATGGGATGTCGTCAAACGCCTGACGGCGCATGTGGACAGCGGCGAGCCACTGCCGCGCGAGCTGTTCGACCGCATGCTCGCCGCGAAGAACTTCCAGAGCGGCCTGCAGACGCTGCGCCAGGTGGAGTACGCGCTGTTCGACATGCGGCTGCATGCCGAGCCGGGCAGCGAAGACCGCATCCAGTCGCTGATCGACGAGGTGCGCCGCGAAGTCGCGGTGCTGGTGCCGCCGGCGTTCAACCGTTTCCAGCACAGCTTCTCGCACATCTTCGCCGGTGGTTACGCGGCCGGCTACTACAGCTACAAGTGGGCCGAAGTGCTCAGCGCCGACGCCTGGAGCGCGTTCGAGGAACGCGCCGACTCGGGCGGCGTGCTCGATGTCGAAACGGGTCGCCGCTACCGCGAGGCCGTGCTGGAAGCCGGCGGCAGCCGGCCGGCGATGGAAAGTTTCAAAGCCTTCCGCGGCCGCGAACCGCGCATCGACGCGTTGCTACGCCACCAAGGAATGGCTTGAGTCCCGCGGGCGCAGCAGGTAGATTCGGTACTTGGAGTCCCCGATGAAGAAAAGCTTTCGTTCCCTGGTTCATGCCGCCCCGCTGGCCGCACTGCTGTGTGCGCTTCCGGCGCATGCGCTGTACAAGGTCGTCGGCCCCGACGGCAAGGTGACCTACACCGACCGGCCGCCGGTCACCGCGGGCAACAAGATCACGTCGCTGGGCGCCGGTGGAACGGTGCAGTCCGAGGTGGCGCTGCCACTCGACTTGCGCCAGGCCGTGTCGCGCTACCCGGTGACGCTGTACACGACGGGCGGCTGCGACCCCTGCGACGCGGCGCGCCAGCTGCTGCGCCAACGGGGCATTCCGTACGCCGAGAAACTGGTCGTCACCTCAGACGACGCCGAGGCCTTGCAGCGCCTGTCCGGCGGACGCGACGCCCCGACGCTGACCATCGGCGCACAGGCCATCAAGGGGCTGTCGGCAGACGTCTGGAATTCGTACCTCGACTCGGCGGGTTATCCGCGCGAATCGCGGCTGCCGGCGAACTACCAGTTCGCCACCGCGACCCCGCTGACCGAACGGCGCGAAGCCACCCCCGAAGGGCGCCGGCCCGCCGCGCCGGAGGAAGCCACGACGACGCCGGTCGTGCCCTCGCCTTCGGGCATCAAGTTCTAGGCCTGCTCGACGGCGCTGCCGATGCGCCGTGCCGGCAGGCTGCCGGCCCCGACTGCCGCCCCCATCAGCCAGAACAGTGATGCGGCGCCGAGCGCCGCCCCCGCGACGCCGAACAGCAGCGGCATCAGCGTGCTGGACAAATTGATGGCCATCGAACGGAACGCAATCGCCTCGCCATGGCGTTCGTGCGGTGTGATGTTGTGCAGCGTGGACATGACCATCGGCTGCACCGAGCCCAACGCGAGCCCCAACATCGCGGCGCACAGTGCCATCAACCATGCCGAGTGAACGAAGGGATAGAAGGCGAAGACGCCGGCCACCGACAGCATCGCGCTGGCCAGCACCTGCGACGCCGTCAGGCGATGCGCGAGCACCGGAATAACAAGGCGAACCGCCGCCACCGACACCGCGAACAGCCCGAGAATGCCGCCGATCGCCGACGCGCTCAGGCCGCGCTCATGGCCAAGGATCGGCAGCACGAAGGTGTGCACGTCCCAACTCGCCGACAGCAGCCAGTTCACCAGCAGCAAGCGGCTGAGGCCGGGCAGGCGCAACAAGTCCCATGACGTTTGCCGACGCAGCATCGCTTCGCCCGCAGCCACGGGCACCTCCACCGGCACGGCGCGGGCCCAGAACAGCGCCGCCAGCGGCATCAGCATCAGCACCGCGAAGGCCGTGCGAAAGCCGGCCAGATCGATCAGCACACCCGCCGTAACCGGCCCGGCGACATTCGACAAGGCCGGCGCCAGACCGAGCCAGCTGAACACCCGCATGCGTTCGGTGGTGTCGGTGGCCATGCGCCCCGCGGTGCGCTGAATCGCGATCAGGCCGAAGTTCGCACCCCCACCGCAGAGCACCGCCGCCGCACACATCGCCAGGTAGTGGCTGCTGACGGCGGCGATGACACCGCCTGCCAGCGACATGGCCACCGCCACGTACAGCGGCCGGTGATAGCCGTGGCGGTCTGCCATGCGGCCGGCGAACAGCGCGAGTGCGATAGGCGCCGTGGCGAACAAGGCCAGCAACACACCCACCGCCCATTCGGCGTGGCCCTGCTTCAAGGCCTGCAGCGGCGCCGCCATGCGCACGCCGGCCATGCAGGAATGCAGGCTGATCTGGCCGAGAATGAGCGCGAGCAGCGGCCGCGAGAAGCGTGCCACGTCAGTCCTCCAACAGGCTCAAGCGGTCTCCTCGTCGGGCACGTCGGGTTCGCCACCGGGCAACAGAGCCTGCGCGTGCACATCGGTCAAGCCTTCGACCGACTTCAGCTTGCGTGTCATCACGTTGGCCCGCGTCTGCGCCGCTTCGATGGTGCTGCTCGCTTCGTCGAGCTTCTTCTTGGTCTTGGCCAGCACGTCGCCGAACTTGGCGAACTCGGTCTTCACCGCGCCCAATACTTCCCACACTTCGGCCGAGCGCTTTTCCAGCGCCAGCGTGCGAAACCCCATCTGCAAGCTGTTCAAGGTGGCGAGCAAGGTGGTCGGCCCGGCGAGCATCACCTTGTGTTCGCGCTGCAGCCCTTCGACCAGGCCGGGCCGGCGCAATGCCTCCGCGTACAAGCCTTCGGTCGGCACGAACATGATGCCGAAGTCGGTGGTGTGCGGCGGAGCCACGTACTTCTCGCGGATGGTGCGCGCTTCGATGCGCAAGCGGGTCTCGATCGCCTTCGCCGCCACCTCGACACCGGCCGGGTCGGCACGCTCCTGCGCTTCGAGCAGCCGCTCGTAGTCTTCGCGCGGGAACTTGGCGTCGATCGGCAGCCACAGCGGCGCCCCGTCGTCGCGACGACCCGGCAGCTTGATGGCGAACTCGACGCGGCCGCCGCTGCCCGGCACGGTCTCGACGTTGGTGGCATATTGCTCTGGCGTGAACACCTGTTCCAGCAGACCGGCCAGCTGCACCTCGCCGAAAATGCCGCGCGTCTTCACGTTGGTGAGCACGCGGTTGAGCGAGCCCACGTCCTTGGCCAGCAACTGCATCTCGCCCAGGCCGCGGTGCACCTGGTCGAGCCGATCTGCCACCTGCTTGAAGCTTTCGCCCAGGCGCGCCTCCAGCGTCGCATGCAGCTTCTCGTCGACGGTGGCGCGCATCT
>JBGQEX010000150.1:0-9859 GCA_041496605.1 Piscinibacter sp. | reverse complement strand
GCTGCTGTTCTTCCGCTAGACCGATTCCGGCATCGCGCTCTTCAGCGAGCGCGTGATCGCCTGGCCGATGCGCGTGGCCTCGGTCGCGTCGTTGAGCGTCAGCGCGAGCCGCTGCTCGCCGCGGCAGGCGTCGACGAAGGCCTGCATCTCGTGCAGGAAGGCGTCGGCGAAGCGCTCGACGAAATCGGCCACGGCGAGCTGCCGCACGCCATGCGCATCCGCGATCTGTAGGCGGTCGCGTGCGGCGCCGGCACCCACCAGCAACTTGCCCGCCGTGCCGATGACCTCGGTCTGGGTCTCGTGCCCGTGCGCGAAGGTGCGCGAGGCATAGAACACGGCGCGCGCGCCGCCGTCGAACTCGACGATCGCGAGGCCGTTGTCGACGTCGCCGATGGCCGCGAGCTCGTCATGCACGGCGATCGTGCCGCTGGCAAACACGCGCGTCGCGCGCGGGCTGCCGAGCATCCAGCGCGCCAGGTCGATGTCGTGCACGCTGCAGTCCATGTAGATGCCGCCCGAGGTCGGCGCGAACTTGAGGAACGCGCCCGACGGATCGAGCAGGTCGCAGGTCTGCGAGCGCACGAGGAAGGGCCGGCCGATGCCACCTTGCTCGATGTGCGCGCGCGCGTGGGCGTAGCTCGCGTCGAAGCGGCGCACGAAGCCGACCATCGCGACGCGGTCGGCGTGCGCGCGCGCCGCGCGTTCAACGCGTTCGCAGTCCGCCACGCCGAGCGCCAGCGGCTTCTCGACGAACACATGCTTGGCCGCAGCGAGCGCGGCGATCACCTGCTCGGCGTGCAGCGCGGTCGGCGTGACCAGCACGACCGCGTCGATGTCGGGGTCACGCACGAAGGCGTCGAAGTCGGCATGCAGTCGCGTGACGCCGAGCTCGCGTTGCGCCGCGTCGAGTTCCGCCGCCACCGGCGAGCACGCCGACACGAGCTGGCAGCCGCGCACGCGAAACGCCAGGTTCTCGGCATGGCGGCGGCCGAGTCGGCCGAGCCCGGCAATGCCGATGCGAAGGGTGGATGTCATCGCAGATTTCCCTTGCTCAGGTCAGGCTCACCGGCTGGCCGGTCGCCAGCGACTGCGCCGCCGCATCGGCCAGGCGCTGCGCGGCGACGCCGTCTGCGACCGTGGTGCGAAACGCGCCGCCCGACTGCAGCTGCTCGAAGAAGTGCGTCACTTCCAGTCGATATGCCTCGCGGTAGCGCTGCAGGAAGAAGTGCTCCGGGTTGTCGGTGCGCGTGCCGGCCGCATCGGCCTGCACCACCTCGGTCGGCCGCTGGTTGCCGCAGGCGAGCAGGCCCTTCGAGCCGAGCACCTCGAAGCGCTGGTCGTAGCCGTAGGCGGCACGCCGCGAGGTGTTGATCTGGCACAGCCGCCCCCGGCGGGTGCGGATCGTGACCGCCGCACTGTCGATGTCGCCGGCCTCGGCGATCGCCGGGTCGGTGAGGCAGGCGCCGGTGGCGCTGAGCCACACCGCGTCGTCGTCGAGGATCCAGCGGAACACGTCGAAGTCGTGGATCAGCATGTCGCGGAAGATGCCGCCCGACTGCTTGATGTAGTCCACCGGCGGCGCCCCCGGATCGCGGCTGGTGATCACGAGCATCTCGGGTGTGCCGATGTCGCCGCGCGCGAGCCGCGTCTTGGCCTCGTTGAAGCTCGGGTCGAAGCGGCGCTGGAATCCGATCATGCAGGCCACGCCGGCCGCGGCCACGGCCTGCGCACAGGCTTGCGCGCGGGCCACCGACAGGTCCACCGGCTTCTCGCAGAAGATGTGCTTGCGGGCCTGCGCGGCGCGCGTGATCAGATCGCTGTGCGTGGTGGTCGGCGAGGCGATCACCACCGCGTCGATGCTGGTGTCGGCGAACACCGCGTCGATGCTGGGCGCCACCTCGGCGCCGAGCGCGGCGGCCAACTCGCGCGCTGCGCCCGGCATCGGGTCACTGATGGTCTTGAGCTTGACGCCGCTCAAAGCGGCAAGGTTGGCGGCGTGGATGCGGCCGATGCGGCCGGCGCCGAACAGGGCGACGTTCTTCATGCAATCTCCAGGCAGGGGTGGGGCTCGCGCTCAGGCTCGAGCGGCAAGTTGGGTGGTGGGCTGGTAGTCAAGCTCCAGCTGGTAGGCCAGTGCGACGAGCGGGGCGATGCGCTTCTTCATGGCATCGAATGATAGCCACTTTCGACAGGAAATAGAAAAATACTTCTACGGGATTTCATGGAGAGAATATTTGTTCTTCGCTGCCTAGAATGACTGCAGGCAGCGTGTTTTCGCTTCGACGTGGACGCGACTGGCGGGCTGCCGACGGCCAAGAATTTCCCGAACCCTTTCAAAAGGAGACAACATGAATGCGATGACCCAACGCGGTGTTCTGCGCACGCTGGCCCTGGCAGCGCTGGTGGCGTGCGGCGCCGCCCATGCCGATGGCAAGTACGTGCTGATCAGCCACGCCCCGGATTCCGACTCGTGGTGGAACACGATCAAGAACGCCGTCAAGCAAGCCGGCGAGGACTACGGCGTGACGGTCGACTACCGCAACCCGCCCAACGGCGACCTGGCCGACATGGCGCGGCTGATCGAGCAGGCCGCGGCCCAGGGCTACGACGGCGTGATCACGACGATCGCCGACTACCAGGTGCTGGCCGGCGCGCTGAAGAAGGTCACCGACAAGAAGATCCCGCTGATCACCATCAACTCGGGCACCACCGAGCAGAGCGAGAAGCTCGGCGCGCTGATGCACGTGGGCCAGCCCGAATACGCCGCCGGCAAGGGTGCGGGCGAGCGCGCGAAGGCGGCGGGCGTGAAGAGCTTTCTGTGCGTGAACCACTACGCCACCAACCCGGCGTCGTTCGACCGTTGCCATGGCTTTGCCGACGCCATCGGCGCCGACTTCAAGAAGAGCACCATCGACTCCGGCGACGACCCGACCGCGGTCGAATCGAAGGTCTCGGCCTACCTGCGCCAGAACCCGTCGACCGGCGCCGTGCTCACGCTCGGCCCCACCTCGGCGCACCCGACCCTGAAGGCGCTGGAGAAGTCGGGCCAGAAGGGCAAGCTCTACTTCGCCACCTTCGACCTGTCCGACGATATTTCGCGCGGCATCAAGGACGGCTCGATCAATTTCGCCATCGACCAGCAGCCCTATCTTCAGGGCTACATCCCGGTGGCGGTGATGGCCACGATGAAGAGCCTGAAGACGACCGATCTGAAGAAGGCGGCCGACGCGGTCAAAGCCAACGCGAAGACCAAGGCGCGGTTCGAGGAATACGGCCTGGCTCCCGCCTACGGCGCGCGCCACATCGGCTCGGGCCCGGGCTTCGTGACCAAGGACAACATCGCCAAGGTCGAGAAGTACGCGGGTCAATACCGCTGAGCTGAGGGGAATTTGTCCCCTCTCCCCCTGGGAGAGGGCTAGGGTGAGGGCAGGCGCGCCGCCGACACCCAGCCCTCACCCCAACCCTCTCCCAGAGGGAGAGGGGGAATCCGTTCATGGAGTTCGCGATGAATGCTGTATCCGAGCCGATCACGCCCGACGCCGCCGTGCCGCCAGCCCTCGCCGACGAGCGCATGCGCGAAATTGGCGCCTTCCGCAAGTTCCTCTCGCGCCCCGAGTTCGGCTCGATCTCGGGCACGGTGCTGGTGTTCGTGCTGTTCGGCCTCGCCGCCGGCGACTCGGGCATGTTCAACCCGGAAGGCATCGTCAACTGGCTCACCGTGGCGGCCTTCCTCGGCCTGATCGCGGCCGGTGCCGCGCTGCTGATGATCGGCGGCGAGTTCGACCTCTCCATCGGCTCGATGATCGGCTTCTCGGGAATGATGCTGGCCATTCCGTGCCTGTACTGGGGTTGGCCGGTCTGGCTGGCCTGCGCCTTCGCGTTCGGCTGCGCGATGGCGCTCGGCGCCCTCAACGGCTGGCTGGTGGTGCGCACCGGGCTGCCGTCGTTCATCGTCACGCTGGCGTTCTATTTCATCCTGCGCGGCCTGTCGCTCGCGCTGTCGACGATGCTCACCGGCAAGACCATTCTGAGCACGCAGGGCGACCTGGTACTGCGCGACCTGATCGCCAACGACCCGCTGGTCGGCGCGCTGTTCCAGGGTCATGTGCTGACCGGCCTGTTCGACCGGCTCTCGCATGGCGGCTGGATCGCCGCGCGCGACGACGGCACGGCGCTCGCCATCGGCGTGCCCAAGGTGGTCGTGTGGTGGCTGGTGTTGACGGTGGGCGGCGCCTTCACGCTGGCGCGCACGCGCTTCGGCAACTGGATCCTTGCCTCCGGCGGCGATCCGGTGGCGGCCAAGAACGTGGGCATTCCGGTGGCGCGGGTGAAGGTCATCCTGTTCGTGCTGATGGCCTGCTTCTCGACGCTCTTCGCGGTGCTGCAGGTGGCCGACGCCGGCTCGGCCGCCGCCGACCGCGGGCTGCAAAAGGAGTTCGAAGCCATCATCGCCGCGGTCATCGGCGGCTGTCTGCTGACCGGCGGCTACGGCTCCATCGTCGGCGCCGCGTTCGGTGCGCTGATCTTCGGCATGGTGCAGATCGGCATCGGCTACACCAGCATCGACAACAACTGGTACCGGGTGTTCCTCGGGCTGATGCTGCTGATCGCGGTGCTGTTCAACAACTACGTCCGCAAGCGCTTCGCGCTCGGCAAGCGCTGAGGAGCCGAGCATGAGCGACTACATCCTCCAGCTGGAAGACATCAGCAAGTTCTTCGGCCCGGTGATCGCGCTGAATGGCGTGACCTTGCGCCTGAAGCCCGGCGAAGTGCACTGCCTGCTCGGCGACAACGGCGCGGGCAAGTCGACGCTGATCAAGATCCTCGCCGGCGTGCATTGCGCCGACGGCGGCGAGTACCGCGTCGACGGCGCGCCGGTGCGCTTCAAGTCGCCGCGCGAGGCGCTCGACGCCGGCATCGCCACCGTCTACCAGGACCTCGCGCTGGTGCCGCTGATCAGCGTCGCGCGCAACTTCTTCATGGGCCGCGAGCCGGTCAAGAAGCTGCTCGGATTTCTACCGGTGATGGACCATGAACTCGCCGCCACCACGGCGCTCGAGAAGCTGGCCGAAATGGGCATCAAGGTGCGTGATGCGCAGCAGATGATCGGCACGATGTCGGGCGGCGAGAAGCAATGCGTGGCGATCGCGCGCGCCATCCACTTCGGCGCGCGCGTGCTGATCCTCGACGAGCCGACGGCGGCGCTGGGCGTCAAGCAAAGCGTCAACGTGCTGCGGCTGATCGCGCGGGCACGCGCACGCGGCATCTCGGTGATCTTCATCACCCACAACGTGAACCATGCGTACCCGATCGGCGACAGCTTCACGCTGCTCAACCGCGGCAAGTCGCTCGGCACCTATGCCAAGGCCAACATCAGCAAGGACGCGGTGCTCGACATGATGGCCGGCGGCACGGAGATGCGGACGCTGATGGCCGACATCGAAGGCGTGGCGATTTGAAGCCCAGCGCCTCGAAGCGCTGGTCGTAGCCGTAGGCGGCGCGGTGCCGCCCATGCGGATGAGCAGATATGTTCAATTTCGTGGCTGCGGACGAGCCGCCGATTGCCTAGAGTTCGCAGCGCCACCCGACACGCTTTTCTCTGCAGGAGACACACCCCATGAACCAGAAGATCCGCTTTGCGATCAACCGCATCAGCGCCCCACGCATCCCGTTCGCCGAGTTCGCGGCGATGATCAGACGCCTCGGCGTCGAGGCCATCGAGATCCGCAACGATCTGCCCGGCGTCGAGCTCGTCGACGGCACGCGGGCGTTGGACATCGCCGCCGCCGCCAAGGCCAACGGCCTGGTCGTGCGCTCAATCAATGCGTTGCAGCGCTTCGAGCAGTTCGACGCGGAGCGCGAGGCCGAGGCCCGGGACCTGATCAAGTACGCCGCCGAATCCGGCACGCAGGCGCTGGTGCTGTGCCCGACCAATAGCCGCAAGGACGCGCGCACGCCCGAGCAGCGCCACGCCGACCTGGTGAACGCGCTGCGCCAGCTCAAGCCGATGCTCGACGCCGCCGGCCTCGTCGGCCTTGTCGAGCCGCTGGGCTTCGAGGAATGCGCGGTACGCCGCAAGTCGCAGGCGGTGCGCGCGTTCGAGGAAGTCGGCGCCGGCAACACCTTCCGCCTGGTGCACGACACGTTCCACCATCACCTCGCCGGTGAAGGCCTGTTCTTTCCCGAGTGGACCGGGCTGATCCACATCTCCGGCGTCGAGGACAAGACGATCGACGCCTCGCAGATGCGCGACAGCCACCGCGTGCTCGTCGGCTCGGCCGACCGCCTGGGCAACATCGCCCAGTTGCGCACGCTGCTCGCCGCCGGCTACACGGGCTACGCGTCGTTCGAGCCCTTTGCCGAGGAGATCGCCGCGGCCAAGGACATCGAGGCGCGCCTGAAGGCCAGCATGGTCTACCTGCAGGACGCGGTTGGCGACGTCGCCGCCTCGGTCTGATATCAACAGGAGCACAAAGCATGACACTCAGACTCGGCGTCATCGGCACCGGCGCAATTGGCCAGGACCACATCCGTCGCATCACCCACAAGTTGAGCGGGGCGCGTGTCGTCGCGCTGAACGACATCAACAAGGCGCAGGCCCGCGCCTTCGCCACTCAGGAGCGTCTCGACGCCCGCGTGGTCGACACCGGCAAGGAGGTGGTCGACGCCGCGGACGTCGATGCCGTGGTCGTGACCTCGTGGGGCCCATCGCACGAGGAATTCGTGCTGGCCTCGATCGCCGCCGGCAAGCCGGTGTTCTGCGAGAAGCCGCTGGCCATCACCGCGGCCGGCGCGCTGCGCATCGTCGAGGCCGAGATGAAGCACGGCCGCATGCTCGTGCAGGTGGGCTTCATGCGCCGCTACGATGCCGGCTACCGCGCGCTGAAAAAGGTGCTCGACGCAGGTGCCATCGGCGACGCGCTGATGGTGCACTGCGCGCACCGCAACCCGTCGGTGCCGGAAAACTACACCGGCGACATGGCGATCACCGACACCTTCGTGCACGAGATCGACGTGCTGCGCTGGCTGCTCGACGACGACTATGTGTCGGCGCAAGTGATAGCGCCGCGCTGCACGCGCCACGCCCACGCCGGCCTGCACGACCCGATCATCGTGCTGCTCGAGACGCGCAAGGGCATCCGCATCGACGCCGAGGTCTTCGTCGCCTGCCGCTTCGGCTACGACATCCAGTGTCAGGTCGTCGGCGAGACCGGCGCGGCCAACCTGCCCGAGCCCCAGAGCGTGCCGCTGCGCAGCGCGGGCCGCGCGTCGACCGAGATCCTGATGGACTGGAAGCAGCGCTTCATCGATTCGTACGATGTCGAGCTACAGGAATGGATCGCCTCGACCCAGGCGGGCGTGGTGCACGGGCCGACCGCCTGGGACGGCTACTTCGCCGCTGTGACCGCCGATGCCTGCATCGCGGCCCGGCGCTCGGGCCAGGTGGTGCCGATCTCGATTGCGGACCGGCCGGCCTTCTACGACAACAAGCGCTGAGAGGTCTGCGTCCACCCCGACCGATAGGAGACGAACGATGAAGATCGCCCTGGACCCCTACATGCACCGCCACCTGTCGCTGGTGGAACTGCCGAAGCTGGCCGCCGAACTCGGCTACGAGTACATCGAGCTGTCGCCGCGTGCGGACTTCCTCGACTGGTGGGTGCATCCGCGCGCCTACCCCGAGCGCATCCGCGAGTTCAAGGCCTCGCTGCGCGACCACGGCGTGAAGATCGCGTCGCTGCTGCCGATGTACCGCTGGGCCAGCCCGAACGAGGATGAGCGCCAGGCCGCGGTGCGCTACTGGAAGGCGGCGATTCAGATCGCCGTCGAGATGGAGGTCGACACCATGAACTCGGAGTTCGGTCGCGGCTCGTCACCCGACGGCCAGAGCTGCCTGTGCAGCGGCGGCACGGTCGAGAACTCGGAAGCTGCGTTCTGGAAGTCGATGGACGAACTGGTGCCGATCTTCGAGCGCGAGAACATATTCCTGCACATCGAGCCGCACCCCGAGGATTGGGTCGAGACGCTGCATCCGGCGGTCGACATGATCCGCGTGATCGACTCGAAGAACGTCAAGTTCCTGTACTGCGCGCCGCACACCTACTACTTCGGCGACGACATGGCCGGCATGATCCGCGACGCGGCGCCGGTGCTGGCCCATGTGCACGTGGCCGACACGATGAACCACAAGGCCTCGTCGGGGCTGCGCTACATCATCAACCCGCCGGGCTCGCGCGCCCGCGTGCACCAGCACCTGAACCTGGGCCAGGGCGAGATCGACTGGGACGTGTTCTTCGGAACACTGCACGAGGTCGGCTTCGACGGCATCGTCACCAGCTGCGTGTTCGCCTGGGAAGACCGCGCGGTGGAGTCCTCGCGTTTCATGCGCAAGGAGATCCAGCGCTACGTCGACAAGCACTGGGGAGCGGGCAACAAGTCTTGAGCATCGCGCGGACGCGGAGCGTGCGTGTACAGCGGCGGCAGCGATGATCGATACCGCGGTGAACGCCTCTGGCACGCCCCCACGCCGCAAGCGCAGCGCGCGCTTCATCGAGATTGCACAGGCGGCGAACGTCAGCGTCGCGACCGTCAACCGCGTCCTCAACGAACACGGCAGCGTCGCGCCGGCGACGCGCGCACGCGTGGTCGCGGCTGCCAAGCAACTCGGCGTGCCGCGCGCGCTGCCCGACCTGCGCCACGGACTGACCCGGCTCGACGTGATCCTGGCGCGCAGCCCGACGCCGTTCTTCCGCCGTCTCGAGTTCGCCCTGCAGCAATCGATGCAACTGCTCGACCGGCACATCGTCGTGCACCGTCACGTCCTCGACGAAGACGACGATGAGCAGATCGCCCGCGCCATCCTGCGCCCGTCGCAGCGTTGCGACGGCCTGGCGGTGGCGATCCACGACACGCCGCGCGTGCGCGAGGCGCTGCGCTCGGTGATCGCGCAGGGCGTGCGCGTGGTCACGTTGATGAGCGACATCGGCGAGGTGCCGCGCCTGCACTACGCCGGCATCGACAACCTGCACGCCGGCCGCACCGCCGGGCACTTCATCGGCCGGCTGGCGCGCCGCGCGGGGCGCGTGCTCGTCCTCAGCAATTCGCTCGCCTATCGTGCACATGTCGATCGCACGTCGGGCTGCCGCGCGGTGATTGCCGAGCGCTTTGCGCACCTGATGTGCAGCGAGCCGATCGAGTGCTTCGACGACCCGGACCGCGCCTACCTCGCGGTGTCGAGCGCGCTGAAGGCGAAGGGCAGCGAACTGGTCGGCCTGTACCACAGTGGCGCCGGATCGGCCGGCATCGCCGCTGCGCTCGAACGCGCCGGCCGCGCGGGCGAGGTGGTCTGGGCAGGCCACGAACTATCCGACGAGCACCGCGAGTTGCTTGCGCGCGGCACGATGGATCTCGTGATCGACCAGGACCCCGACGGCCAGGTGCTGTCGAGCCTGCAGCACCTCCTGCACGCTTGCGGCTGGCTCGATGCGGCCCCCGCTGGCGGGCCCAACGAGTTCCGGCTGTTCTGCGCCGAGAACCTGCCGGCTCGGCCATATCTCGACTGAGAGCTTGAGAGTTTTTCTTGCCAGCCCACCCCACCCCACCCCGTTCGCCCTGAGGTATCGAAGGGCCCGTGCATCCTGAGCCTGTCGAAGGACCTGAGGTATCGAAGGGCATGCTCGACGTTGGCGCGGGGCTTCGATACCTCAGCCCGAACGGGACTTGGATGACTGCGCCGAAAAGCTCTCAGCCTCTGAGCCCGCGCTGAGCGGGCCGATCACCGAGCGGCCATATCGGCAGGGGTCGTGCTCGCCTGGTAAGGCAACTCGAGCCGGTAGGCGAGCGCGATGAACAGGCTTTG
>JBGQEX010000149.1:0-9870 GCA_041496605.1 Piscinibacter sp. | reverse complement strand
GGATGTTTGCGCCCCAACAAGGTGTCCAGGAAGCTCACGACGCCCTCTCCCAACGCGCCGCAAAGTGCGCTGGACTGTTAATAAGTTACTTCAATGCTAGCAGTAAAGCCTTTGAGCGACAACGATATTTCCGGTTCTGGAGACCCCTGCACGTTGCGAAACTCACACGACTTCGTAACCGATCCGGGTCCGATTTCGGGACAACCCTCAGCCCTTTCACGCTTCGTTGCCAACCAGTTCACGCTTGCTGCGAATCACGTGTAACCGGCTTCCTATAATTCGCCGCAGCACCATCTGGAGTCCCATGAGCCCATCCGAGCGCGACGCCGACCGGCCCGCCAGCGCCAATTCGTCCCGCAGCGCTTATTCATCGCCTTGGAGCCGTTGGTTCATCCGCGCCGGGGCTTGGCTGCTCGGCCTCATTGGAGCTGCAGTGTTGTCGGTGTTGATGGTCGTGGCAATCGCGCTCGCGGTGGCCTACCCGAACTTGCCGGCGATCAGTGGACTCACCGACTATCGGCCCAAGCTTCCGATGCGCATCTTCTCGGCCGACGGTGTGCTCGTCGGCGAATTCGGTGAAGAGCGACGCAACTTCACGCCGATCGCACAGATTCCGAAAGTGATGCAAGACGCGGTCCTCGCCATTGAGGACGCGCGCTTCTATCGACACAGCGGGGTGGATTACGTGGGCGTGATCCGTGCCGGATTGGCCCAGTTCGGCAAGCTGCGCAGCCAAGGTGCGTCGACCATCACGATGCAGGTGGCACGTAATTTCTATTTGTCCACGGAGAAGACCTTCACCCGCAAGATCTACGAGATTCTGTTGGCGCTGAAGATCGAGAGCCAGCTCAGCAAGGAGCAGATTCTCGAGGTCTACATGAACCAGATCTACCTGGGCCAGCGCGCCTATGGCTTTTCGTCGGCAAGCGAGATCTACTTCGGCAAGCCCCTGAACGAGATCACGGTCGCCGAGGCGGCCATGCTGGCCGGCCTACCCCAGGCACCGTCGGCGTACAACCCGATCTCGAATCCACGGCGTGCGACGGCGCGACAATTGCATGTCATCGACCGCATGCTCGACAACGGCTTCATCACCACCGAGCAGCGCGACGAGGCCCGCCGCCAACCCCTTAAGTACCGAGCGCCGTCGGAGATGCCGGTCCACGCAGAGTACGTGGCTGAAGCGGCGCGGCAGCTCATCTTCAGTCAGTACGGCGATGAGGCCTACACACGCGGCCTCAACGTGTATCTGACCATCGATTCAGCCGACCAGATGGTGGCCTACCGCGCATTGCGCAAGGGCATCATGGACTACGAGCGGCGACAGGTCTACCGCGGCCCCGAAGACTACATCGACCTGCCGGCAAACCCGCGCGAAGTCGACGCGCGCGTCGCCGAAGGGCTGGTCGATCACCCTGACAACGATGAGCTCAAGGCGGCGGTGGTGCTCGAGGCGGGCCCGAAGAAAGTGGTGGCGGTGCTGCAAAGTGGCGAGTCGGTCACGATTACCGGCGACGGCCTGAAGCCTGCCACCTCCGGCCTGTCAGACAAGGCCAACCCGAAAATCAAGATCCGCCCTGGCGCGGTCATCCGGGTCGTCAAGGGTGCCAAGGGCGACTGGACCATCACGCAGTTGCCTGAAGTCGAAGGCGCCTTTGTGGCCATGGACCCGCAAACCGGCGCGGTGCGCGCGATGATTGGCGGTTTCGACTATTCGAAGAGCAAGTTCAACCACGTCACACAGGCATGGCGCCAGCCGGGTTCGAGCTTCAAGCCGTTCATCTACTCGGCGGCGCTCGAAAAGGGCTTCACGCCCGCCACCGTAATCAACGACGCGCCGCTGTTCTTCGACGCCGACGCGACCGGCAGCCAGCCGTGGGAACCGAAGAACTACGACGGCAAGTTCGAAGGCCCGATGTCGCTGCGGCGCGGACTCGCGAAGTCGAAGAACATGATCTCGATCCGCATCCTGCAATCGATCGGTGCACCCTATGCGCAGGAGTGGGCGACGCACTTCGGCTTCGACGCGGAGAAGCATCCACCCTATCTGACGATGGCGCTCGGCGCAGGCTCCGTCACGCCGCTGCAGATGGCGACCGCCTACTCCGTGTTCGCCAACGGCGGTTACCGCCTCAACCCCTTCCTCATCAGCAAGCTGACCGACGAGAAGGGACGCGTGCTGACCGAGCCCAAGGCGCCGGTGCTCGACGAATCGTTGCGCGTGCTCGACCCGCGCAACGTCTTCGTGATGACCAGCCTGCTGCAGGAAGTCACGCGTTCGGGCACCGCAGCGCCGGCGCAGGCCGCTCTCAAGCGGCCGGACATCTACGGCAAGACGGGCACCACCAACGACTCGATGGACGCTTGGTTCGCCGGCTTCCAGCCCCATGTCGTGGCCATCGTCTGGATGGGCTACGACAACCCGCGCAAGCTCGGCGACCGCGAAACCGGCGGCGGCCTGTCGCTGCCGGTCTGGATCGATTACATGAAGTACGCGCTGAAGAATCTGCCGGTCGAGGAAGCGTCACCGCCCGAAGGCGTCGTGAATCTGAACGGCGAGTGGTACTACGAGGAATACACCCATGGCTCCGGCGTGACCAGCGTCGGCATGGACGAGAAACAGCCGACCGCCCCCAGCGAAGACGAGCGCAAGAGCATCCTCGACTTGTTCAAGCGCTGATCACACGGCGCCGACGAACTTCAGCGCGACGCCGGCCTGCTCGCTCGCGCACGCTGACAGCGCGTCGAAGAAGTCGCGCGCCTCGCGCGTGTCGAGCCAGCGCCCGTCGACGTACTTGTAGTGGTAGCCGCCCGAGCGCGCGGCCATCCACAGTTCGTGCAGCGGCGGTTGGGTGTTCAGCACAATCTTGCTGCCGTTCGGAAAACTCAATTCCAGCAGGCCGCCAGTGCGTTGGGTGTCGATGTCGACCACATCGTCTTGCAGCCAGCGGTCCACCGCGGCTTCGATGCTCGCGAGCACGGCCGCGGTCTTGGCGCGGTACTCGCTGTCAGTCAGCGGCGTGGGGACAAGCTCGGTGGACATGGTCGTTAGAATTGATGCAATGTTGAAGCGCCGCCACAGTTTAGCCTCCCGGGTCATCACGATGACGGCTGCAGGCTCTTTGTTCGCGGCACTTTCTGCCTTGTCGGCGTGCGGCCAAAAGGGCCCGCTCACGTTGCCCAAGCCGGCCCCTGCGGCATCGTCGTCGGCCGCTTCCGCCCCCTCACCTTCCGCCTCCAAATGACCCTGCCAGGCTCACCGCATGTTGCCTATCGCGGCGACACGCTTTACGTCGAAGACTGCTCGCTCGTCGATCTTGCGCGGCGCTTCGGCACGCCCCTGTACGTCTACTCGCGCAGCGCGATGTTGGCAGCAGCGAACGCCTACCAGCGTGCACTGGCTGGGCGTGACCATCTCATCTGCTATGCGATGAAGGCGAATTCGACCCTCGCCGTGCTGCAGACTTTTGTCGACGCCGGTTGCGGCTTCGACATCGTGTCGGGCGGCGAGCTGGAGCGCGCACTGGCGGCCGGCGCCGATCCGGACAAGGTGGTGTTCTCCGGAGTCGGCAAGACCCGCGCGGAGATGTCGCGCGCACTTGCGGTCGGCGTGATGTGCTTCAACGTCGAGAGCGAGGCCGAGCTCGACGTGTTGTCCTCGGTGGCCTCGAAGGCCGGCCGCACCGCCCGCGTGAGCCTGCGCGTGAATCCCGACGTCGACGCCAAGACCCACCCCTACATCTCCACCGGACTGAAGGGCAACAAGTTCGGTGTTGCCCACGAGCGCGCCGTCGAGGTGTACCGCCATGCTGCGGCGCTGCCGGGCATCGAGGTGGTCGGCATCGACTGCCACATCGGCTCGCAGATCACCGAGGCCAGCCCGTATCTCGATGCGCTCGACCGCGTGCTCGACCTGGTCGAGGCCGTGGAGGCACATGGCCTGCGCCTGCACCACCTCGACCTGGGCGGTGGACTGGGCATCACCTACACCGACGAACAGCCGCCGGCCGCCGACGCGCTGGTGGCGGCGTTGCTGGCGCGTATCGATGCGCGCGGTCACGGGCACCGCAAGATCCTGTTCGAGCCGGGCCGCTCGTTGGTCGGTAACGCCGGCGTGCTGGTCAGCGAAGTGCTCTACCTGAAGCCAGGCGATCACACCAACTTCTGCGTCGTCGACGCGGCCATGAACGACCTGATGCGCCCCGCGATGTACCAGGCGTGGATGGGCATCGTGGCGTGCACCTTGCGCGATGCGCCGCCGGTGGTGTGCGACGTGGTGGGGCCGATCTGCGAATCAGGCGACTGGCTCGGGCGCGATCGCGCGCTCGCGGTTCAGGCCGGCGACATGCTGGCCGTGCTGTCGGCCGGCGCCTACTGCATGAGCATGGCAAGCAACTACAACAGCCGCGGCCGCGCCGCCGAGGTCATGGTGTCGGGCGACCAGGCCTGGCTCATCCGCGATCGCGAATTGCCGGCCGAGCTGTTTCGAGGTGAACACCTGCTGCCGAAGGCATGAGCCGACGGTGGCTCAGATCCGTCCTTCCTCGACCGCGTGGCACGCCACGCGAACGCCCTTGATGCTGAGCAGCGCCGGCCGTTCGGCCGCGCATCGCGCATTGGCATGCGGGCAGCGCGGATGGAACGAGCACCCGCTCGGCGGGTTCAGCGGGTTGGGCACTTCGCCCTGCACCGGCGTTCGAGAGCGCCCGCTCATGTGGATGTCGGGGATCGCATCGAGCAGCATGCGCGTGTAGGGGTGGCGCGGCTGCGAAAACAGCGTCGCCTTGTCGGCCAGTTCTACCAGCCGCCCGAGGTACATCACACCCACCGTGTCGCTGACATGGCGCACGACCGCGAGGTTGTGCGAGATGAACAGGTAGGTCAGCCCGTGCTGGCGTTGCAGGTCCTTCATGATGTTGAGCACCTGCGCCTGCACCGACACGTCCAGCGCCGAGGTCGGCTCGTCGCAGACGAGGAACTCCGGCTGCGTCGCGAGTGCACGCGCAATCGAGATGCGCTGCCGCTGCCCACCGGAGAACTGGTGCGGGAACTTCTCCATGTCCGCCGCCGCCAGCCCGACCGACTTCAGCAGCTCGCCGACGCGTGAGCGCAGCGTCTCCTTGTCACTCACCAGTCCATGCTCGGTCAGCGGCTCGGCCACGATTTCCAGCACCTTCCAGCGCGGGTTCAAGCTCGCGTAGGGGTCCTGGAAGATCATCTGCATGCGCCGGCGCAAGGCCAAACCATGCTGGCCCGCCAGCGTGCCGGCAATGTCGATGCCGTCGAATCGAACGTTACCGGACGTCGGCTCATAGAGGCCGACCAGCAGCCGCGCCACCGTGCTCTTGCCGCAGCCCGATTCGCCGACCAGCGCCAGCGTCTTGCCACGTTCGATCGCGAAGCTCACGCCGTCGACGGCATGCACGAATTGCCGCGGCTTGCGCTCGACGACCCGATTGAGCCATGGCGCCGACACATTGAAGGTCTTGGCGAGGTCGCGCACCTCCACCAGCGGCGCCGGCGCCGCGCTCATAGGGCACCCTTGGCGCTGCGCGCCGTCCCGCCAAGCGGGAGTTCGCCCTTGGGGCGGCCCTGCGGGCTCACGCAGCCTCCTCGATCCGCACGTCGTGCAACCAGCAAGCCGCACGCGTGTGGCCCGCCGGCAGCAAATCGGGGCGTTCGATGCGGCATCGGTCGAACACCTTCGGGCAGCGCGGATTGAAGGCGCAGCCGCCGGGAATGGCATTCAGGCGCGGCATCGCCCCGTCGATCTGCAGCAAGCGCTCGCGCTCATCGTCCATCGACGGGATCGAGCCCATCAGGCCGACGGTGTACGGATGCGCGGGCGCGTGGATCACGTCCTGCACCGGGCCGATCTCGGCGATGCGCCCGGCATACATCACCGCCACGCGGTCGCAGGTTTCGGCGATCACGCCCATGTCGTGCGTGACCAGCATCACCGCCGCGCCATGGTCCTTGCACAGGCGCTTGAGCAGCGAAATGATCTGCGCCTGGATCGACACGTCGAGTGCCGTCGTCGGCTCGTCGGCGACGATCAGCTTCGGCCCGGCGGCCAGCGCCAGCGCAATCACCACGCGCTGGCGCATGCCGCCCGAGAACTGGTGCGGGTACTGGTCGATGCGCTGCTCGGCTGCCTGGATGCCGGTCTCTTCGAGCAGCCGCACCGCGCGCCGGCGCGCTTCGCCGGCGCCGATGCTCAAGTGCGCCTGCATCGTTTCGACCAGTTGTTGGCCGATGGTGTAAAGCGGGTTGAGCGAGGTGAGCGGGTCCTGAAAGATCGCACCGATGCTGCGGCCACGCACGCGGCGCATGTCCTCGTAGGGCAGGTTGTCGATGCGCCGCCCTTCGAACCGGATCTCGCCACCGGCCACGCGGCCCGGCGGATCGAGCAGACCGATGATCGCCGCGCCGGTCAGCGACTTGCCGGCGCCCGACTCGCCGACCACCCCGAGGATTTCGCCCGGTGCAATGTCGAACGAGATGTCGTCCAGCGCCACCAGTGTGCCGTGGCGGGTGGGAAACTCGACGCGCAAGTGGCGGACTTCAAGCAGGGGAGGCGTCATGCACGTGTCAACGCAAACGAGGATTCAGCGCATCGCGAAGCCAGTCGCCGAGCAGATTGACGCTCAAGGCAATCAACACCAGCACGGCGCCGGGAAAGATGGTGATCCACCATTCGCCGGAAAACAGGAAGTCGTTGCCGACGCGGATCAGCGTGCCCAGCGACGGCGATGTCGGCGGCACACCGACACCGAGGAACGACAGCGTGGCCTCGATGATGATGGCGGTGGCCACCTGGATCGTCGCAAGCACCAGCACCGGGCCCAGCACATTGGGCAACACGTGCCGACGCATGATGCGCAGTGGCGACACGCCGATCACGCGGGCCGCCTGCACGTACTCCTTGTTGCGTTCGACCAGCGTCGAGCCGCGCACTGTGCGCGCGTACTGCACCCACCCGGTCAGCGAGATCGCGATGATCAGCACGGCGAACGCCAGCGTGTCGTGCGCGTTCGGAAACAGTGCCCGGCCCACGCCATCGATCAGCAGTGCGATCAGCAGCGACGGAAACGACAGCATCACGTCACAGACCCGCATGATGAACGCGTCGGTCTTGCCGCCGACGAAACCGGACAGCAGCCCCAGGGTGACGCCGATCAGCACCGACACCAGCACCGACGCCATGCCGACGAACAGCGAGATGCGCGAGCCGAACATCAGTGCAGACAGGATGTCGCGTCCCTGGTCGTCGGTGCCGAGCCAGTAGTCGCGCTTGCCTTCGGCGCTCCAGGCCGGCGGCAGGCGCGCGTCGGCGAGTTCGAGCGTTGCAAGGTTCTGCGTGTCGTGCGGCGCCACGATGTTGGCGAACAGCGCGCAGAAGATGCACACGAACGCCACCAGCGCCGCGGCAATCGCCACCGGCGAACGGGTGAAGCTGTGCCAGACGTCCCCTCGGAAGAAGCGCCTGAACGCTCCCGGCGCCTTTGGGCTCGCGGCGCCCGCGACGGCTGGCGTGCTCAGCGAGTTCAATTCACCGTGATCCATTTGAAGAACATGCGGTTGTCGGGCAACTGCACCAGCGAGACCTTGCTGCGCAAGCCCCAGGCCAGCGCCTGCTGGTGCAGCGGAATGTGGCCGACGTCATCCTGATGAATCTTGAAGGCTTCGCGGATCAACGCGTTGCGCTTGACCTGGTCGGTCTCCGACTGGACCTTCAGCGCCAACTCGTCGAACTTCGGATTGCTGTACCAGCCGAGGTTGAACTGGCCCTGGCCCTTGTCGGTGGGAGTGGCCATCAGGTTGTACATCGCATCCTGCGCGTCGGTCGTGCTCGGCGTCCAGCCGAGCAGGTAGAAGCTCGTGTCGCGACGCAAGATCTTGGGGAAGTAGGTGTTCTTGGTCTCCGCTTGCAGGTTGACCTTGACGCCGATGCGCGCGAGGTTGGCAGCGACCGCCTGGCAGATCTGCGCATCGTTCACATAGCGGTCGTTGGGGCAGTTCATGCCCAACTCGAAGCCATTCGGATAGCCGGCTTCGGCAAGCAGCTTCTTCGCCGCTTCCGGATCGTGCGGGAGGCGCTTGTTCATGTCGGGCTGGAAGCCGCGCACGCCGGGGCCCACCATCAGGGCCGTGGGGTTCGCGGCATTGCGCATCACGCGCGACTTGATCGCCTCGATGTCGATCGCCTGGTAGAAAGCCTGCCGGACGCGCCTGTCCTTGAACGGGTTCTTGCCCTTGACGTTGCTGAACAGCAGCTCGTCACGCTTCTGGTCCATGCCGAGGAATATCGTGCGCAGCTCGGGCCCTTGCAGCGCCGTGAGGTTGCCGCTCGCCTTCACGCGCTCGACGTCCTGCAGCGGTACCGGCTCCATCACGTCGACCTCGCCCGACAGCAGCGCAGCCACGCGCGTGGCGTCGTTGCCGATCGGCGTGAACACGACCTCATCGACGTTGCCTTCGACCTTGTCCCAG
Organism: Piscinibacter sp.; assembly: GCA_041496605.1. Taxonomy (GTDB): domain Bacteria; phylum Pseudomonadota; class Gammaproteobacteria; order Burkholderiales; family Burkholderiaceae_C; genus Albitalea. The sequence continues at coordinate 1,377 of JBGQEX010000149.1, read as the reverse complement.
TAGTTGAAGTTGCGCACGAGCACCGTGCGCGTGCCCGGCTGGCGCTCCTTCAGGCGGTACGGGCCGGTGCCGTTGGTCTTGAACGATGCGGTGTTCTCGATCCCCTTGCGCTTGTCGACGGGCTTCTCGGCCTTGTTCTCCTCGCACCATTTCTTGCTCAACATGTACAGGCTGGTGAGCGTGTCCGGCAGGATGGGGAATGGCGCAGCGGTTTCGATGTCGACGGTGAACGCATCGACCTTGCGCACTGCCTTGATCGGCGATGTATAGCCCTTCATGTCGGAGCCCTCACCCGCGCCGCGCGCGAACGAGAACACCACGTCGTCGGCGTCGAAGGGCGTGCCGTCGTGGAATTTGACGCCGCGGCGCAGCTCGAAGCGCCACACCGTAGGCGAGGTCGGCGTCCATTTGGTGGCCAACGCCGGTGTGAGTGCCATGTCCTTGGCGCGTCCGACCAGTGGTTCGTAAATGCTGCCGGTGAAGCTCAATTGCAGCGTCTCGTTGAATGAGTGCGGGTCCATCGACGTGATGTCGCCGGCGTTGGCCACGCGCAGCGTCGTCGCCTGCGCGAAGCTACTGGCCAGCGCGAACGCGATCGCGAGCAACGGAATCCTTGGCTTCATCTCGAGCTCCTTCGGTCTTCTGTGAGTGGGGGCAAGTGCAGCGATCACAGCGGCATCGCCTGTTCGGCGAGGCTAGCCAGTAACGCTGCACCGAGCGGAAGAATGTCGTCGTTGAAATCGAAGCGCGTGCTGTGCAGGAAGCAACCACCTTGGCCGCCCTGGCCGATGCGCAAGTACGCGCCCGGCTTGGACTGCAGCATGAACGAGAAGTCCTCGGCGCCCATGCTCGGCGGCAGGTCGCGAACGACCTTGTCGGCGCCGACCAGCGATGCAGCCACATCGCCGGCGAACTGCGCCTCGCGCGGCGTGTTGATCGTCGCCGGGTACATGCGGTGGTAGTCGAGGGTGGCTGTCGCACCGAAGCCGATCGCCACCGACTCGACCAGCCGGCCGAGCCGCTCTTCGATCAGGTCCTGCACTTCGCGTTTGAAGGCGCGCGCAGTGCCGATGAGTTTGGCCTCGCGGGGGATCACGGCGAACGCACCGAGATCGCCGGCTTGCATCGCGCACAGGCTGACCACTGCGCTGTCCAGCGGGTTCACGTTGCGCGACACCAGGCTTTGCGCGGCGGTGATGATGTGCCCCGCCACCAGCACCGGGTCGATGGCCATGTACGGATGGGCCCCGTGGCCCCCGCGGCCATGAATGGTGATCTCGAAGCGATCTGCCGCGGCCATCATCGCGCCATCGTTCACGCCGATGACACCGGGAGGCAGGCTCGGCCAGTTGTGCATCGCATAGACCGCGTCTACGG
>JBGQEX010000148.1:0-9872 GCA_041496605.1 Piscinibacter sp. | reverse complement strand
CAGCACCGCGAGCAGCGCGACGATCACCGCCACCTCGATCAGCGCCACCGCCAACACGCGCGGCACGCGCCGCGCCGCAAGCCGCTCGACGGCGGGGTGCAGTGCGTAGGCGAGCACCGCGCCAACGAGGAAGGGCGTCAGTACCGGCGCCAACAGCCACAGCAGCACCAGCGCAGCCAGTGCGAGCGTGATCCAGCTGAGGCTTCGACGTTGGGCAGCGGAGAGAGTCATGGAGCGGGGCATCAGCCCGGATGAGCGTCACGCAGGGGTCTGCGTGGGCGCCGCTTGCGCGGTGCATCAAATTCTAAGCGGCGGCGGGCGCCTTTCAGTGCAGGCGCGGTTGGCGCACACTGCGCAGCTGCGCCATGCGCGCCGCCAGCGCAGCGCGGTCGTCGGCTTCGGGGCGATGCTCCAGGTAGGCCGTGAGGTCATCCAGCGCCTGCGTGTGCTGGCCCAGCTCGGCCAGCGCCAAGCCGCGGTCGCGGCGCTCTTCCCACGCATGCGGCAGCAGGATGACCAGGCGGTGCTGCACCGCCAGCAGGCGCGGCCAGTCTGCCGCCGTGCGGTGGATTTCCTTCAGGTTGCGCAGCATGCGTGCGAGCACGTCACGTGCCGGGGCCGCCTGAAGAAACAAGCCCAGCGGTGCGTCGAAATCACCCGTCAGTCCGTGGCTGCGCTTGTACGGGGCGAGCAGCTCGTCGAGCTCGTCGCGCGACAGCGAGTGGCCGGTGAACGGGTCGATCACCACCTCGCCATGTTGCTTGCCGGTGTGCATGCGCAGCTTGATCAGGAAATGCCCCGGAAATGACACCCCGCGCGCCATCAGGCCGATCTGCGTGGCCAGCTCGATATAGAGCACCGCCAGCGTGATCGGGATGCCGCGCCGCGTGGCGAGCACCGTGTGCAGGTAGCTGTTGCGCGGGTCGTAGTAGTCATTGACGTTGCCGGCGAACCCCAGCTCCTGGAAGAAGTAGCGGTTCAGCCAGCGCAGGCGCTGCACCGGCACGGCATCGGCGGGAATGCGGCGCTTGAGCCTGTCGGCCATCGTGTCGATCTCGGCCAGCACCGCCTGGCTGTCCAGGTCCGGGTACTCGTCCTGCCCGATCGAGACGGCCGCTTCGATCACGGACAAACTTGCATCGTCTGCCACCAGCGAGGAGAAATACCCCAGCGCGGTCGGCACGGCGAACAGCATCGGCTCGGACATGCAACCAGTTTAGCCGCGCCTCACGAACTGGCGAAGCTTCATCCCGCTGGCGAGCAGGGTGCCGAAGTACAGTGCGGCGGCCCCTGCCAGGCAGGCGGTCAGCAGCCCCACCCGCTGCCAGCGGTGGGCGCCGAGGCCGACCCAGTCAATGGCGTGCGCCGCCCAGCCGAGCATGGCGCCGAGCAGCACGGTCGCCAGCGCGACGCGCCACGCGAAACCGGCCCAGCCGGGCGCCGGAACGTAGATGCCCCGCAGCCGCAGGCCGACGAACAGCCACGCCGCGTTGACGAGCGCCGCGAGCCCGATGGACAGCGCCAGCCCCGCATGGGCCAGGTAAGGCACGAAGATCACGTTCATGGCCTGCGTGAGGACCAGCACGACGACGGCGATCTTGACCGGCGTGCGGATGTCCTGCCGGGCATAGAACCCCGGCGCGAGGATCTTGATGCACACGAGCCCCATCAGGCCGACGCCGTAACCCATCAGCGCCCTGACCGTCTGCGCGACGTCGTCGGGCGTGAACGCGCCACGGTGGTAGAGCACCGCGACCAGCGCGTTCGGGAATACCAGCAGCGCCACCGCGCAGGGCAGCGCCAGCAACACGGTCAGGCGCAGGCCCCAGTCGAGCAAGGCGGAATAGGCGGCAGCGTCGTCGCGGCCGTGGGCTGCCGACAGCTGGGGGATCAGCACCACGCCAAGCGCCACGCCGAGCAGCGCCGTGGGGAACTCCATCAGCCGGTCGGCGTAGGTCAGCCAAGACACCGATCCGACGCCGATGTGTGACGCGATCTGGGTGTTGATGATCAGCGACAGCTGCGCCACGGACACGCCGATCAGCGCCGGCGCCATCTGGCGCAGCACGCGGTGCACGCCCGGGTGCATCCAGGCCGCCTTCAGGGCGAGCGGACTGATCCCGATGTGCGGGAGGCAGCCGACGCGCAGCAAGGCCGGCAGTTGCACCGCCAGCTGCAGCACGCCGCCGGCCATGACACCGACGGCCAGCGCGTACGCCGGTTCGATGCCCCACGACTTGAACAGCGGGGCGAGCCACCACGCCGCGCCGATGACCGCCAGGTTGAGCAGCACCGGCGTCGCGGCCGGAACGGCAAAACGCCTCCAGGTGTTCAAGATCCCCGACGACAGCGCCACCAGCGACATGAAGCCGATGTAGGGGAACATCCAGCGCGTCATCACGACCGCGCCGTCGAACTGCTTGAGGCCCGAGGCCATCAGCCACACGATGACCGGCGCGGCGACCACACCGGCGGCGCAGGTGACGAGCAAGGCCCAGAACAACACTGTGGCGACAGCGTCGATCAGCCGGCGCGTGACCTCGTCGCCATCGCGGGTGCGCGTCTGCGCCAGGATGGGCACGAAGGCCTGCGAAAACGCGCCTTCGGCGAACAGCCGGCGCAGCAGGTTCGGGATTCGAAACGCCACGTTGTAGGCGTCGGTCCAGGCGCTGGCACCGAAGGTGGCGGCGATCAGCAGTTCGCGCACCAATCCGGTGATGCGCGATGCCAGCGTGAGCAGGGAAACGACGGAAGCAGCCCGCAGCAGGTTCATGGGTTTTGTGGGTGACTTCCCCGCGCCGGACGCTGGGATGGAAAAGCGGCGATTATAGAAAGTGCCCACTAACGTTATCGGGCGGCCTTTGCAGGCTTGCTGCGCAGACTGCTATACTCGCGGTCTTTGCCCCACCTGAAACCAGCTACAGCATGGCCACCTCCACCAAAGCCAAGAAGAAGACAGTTCGCATCGCGTCGGGCCGCAAGCGCGTGCGCCAGGACGTCAAGCTGAACGCCGCGAACACCGCCTTGCGTTCGAAGTTCCGCACCGTCGTCAAGAACGTGCAGAAGGCCGTTGTCGCCGGCGACAAGGCCAAGGCTGCCGACCTGTTCAAGACCGCGCAGACCGTGATCGACTCGGTCGCCGACAAGGGCATCTTCCACAAGAACAAGGCCGCGCGCCACAAGAGCCGCCTGTCGGCCAAGATCAAGGCGCTCGCCGCCTGATTCGAAGATTCCAGGTGGACAGACGAAGGGCTCGCATCGCGAGCCCTTTTTGTTTACGCGGCGCTGAGGCTCACTCGTTCGAGGCACCCCCTTGCCTGCTCCGATGTGAGATGCCTCCAGAAGCTTCGCAACATGTCGTGGTCCTTTCGGGTAATCACCAATCGGCGTTTGAGCGGCCGGCCGGACAGCGCGCCGTGCCGATTCCGGAATTCCGCATGAAGCGATCCCGTCGAACCTGCACCCCTTCGTTCGTCGTATCGTCGAGGCACCCGACATCCCCGAATCGGAGAACCAACTCATGTCCAAGCTCAGGGTCCACAGCTTTGCGGTCTCCATCGACGGCTACGGCGCCGGCTTGAGCCAGAGCCTCGAGAACCCGCTCGGAATCGGCGGCGTCGCGTTGCACGAATGGGTCTTTGCGACACGCACGTTCCGGCAGATGTTCGGTGGCGACGGGGGCACGACGGGCGTGGATGACGATTTCGCAGCGCGCGGAGTCGCCGACATCGGCGCTTGGATCCTCGGGCGCAACATGTTCGGTCCCCTGCGCGGACCGTGGCCCGACGACACCTGGAAGGGATGGTGGGGCGCCAATCCGCCCTACCACACCCCGGTGTTCGTGCTGACCCATCACCCCCGCGCATCGATCACGATGGAAGGGGGTACGACCTTTCATTTCGTCACTGATGGCATCCACGCCGCACTGGAGCGCGCTGCGGATGCAGCCCAAGGACAAGACGTGCGGCTCGGCGGCGGCGTCGCGACCATTCGGCAGTACCTGCACGCCGGCCTGGTGGAAGAGGTGCACCTGGCGATCGCCCCCACCCTGCTCGGCGGCGGAGAGACCTTGCTCGCCGGCATCGACCTGCCAAGGCTGGGCTACCACTGCACGGAGCATGTCGGCACGCCGAACGCGATGCATGTCGTTCTGACGAGGCGGGGGCCCAAGCTGGAAGTCCTGAGTCAATGAGCGGCCTGGACCTTCAGCGTCACGTTCAGCCGCTCGGTCCGCCCCATCGCCAACATGCTGAGGCCGGCGACCACGGCAGGGATGCCGACCAGCGCGAACACCACCGGCAAGCCCCAACCGAGCGCGAGCATCCAGCCGCCGGCCATCGAGCCCAGCACCGAGCCGATCCGGCCGATGCCGGAGGCCCAACTGACGCCGGTGGCGCGGCTCGCGGTCGGGTAGAACGCGGCCGACAGTGCGTTCGCGCCGACCTGCGCGCCCGAGACGCAAAAGCCTGCACCGAACACGGCCAGCACCAGCAGCGCCGTGTTGCCGGTGCTGGTGCCGATCAGTGCGGTGAACGCCGCGGCCAGGGCGTAGGTGACGCCAAGGACGCGCTGCGGGTTGAAGCGGTCCATCAGCTGACCGAGCGCGATCGCGCCGACGGTGCCGCCGACCTGGAACATGGCCGTCACCAGCGAGGCGTTCTTCAGCGTCATGCCGGTGCTGCTGATCAGCGTCGGCAGCCAGCTCGAGAGCAGGTAGATCACGAGCAGGCTCATGAAGAACGCGAGCCACAGGAACAGCGTGCCGCGCCGCAGCTCGGCGTCGAACAGGTGCTTGACGGGAAAGCCCGTCTGCGCCTTCTCGGGGACCGTGAATGTCGCTCGCGACAGGTCTTCACGGGGTGCGATGCGTTGCAGGACACGCTTGACCTGGCCGGCCTTGAGACCGTTCATCACGAGGTAGCGAACGGATTCGGGCAACACTGCGGCCAGCACCGGCAGCAGCACCAGTGGCATCACGCCGCCGAGCACGAGCACGGCGCGCCAGCCGAAGTCGGCGACGATGTGCGCCGCCGCGACACCGCCCAACGCCGACCCGAGTGTGAAGCCGCAGAACATCGTCGTCACCATCACCGAGCGATGCTTTTCGGGCGCGTATTCCGAACTCAGCGTGACCGAGTTCGGCATCGCGCCGCCCAGGCCCAGCCCGGTCAGGAAGCGCAGCACGATCAGCATGTTCAGCGAGGTCGAATAGGCCGAGGCCAGGCACGCCAGACCGAAGAAGCCGACGCACACCATCAGAATCAGCTTGCGGCCGTGCCTGTCGGCGAGCGGGCCGAACAGCAGCGCGCCGGCCATCAGGCCGAACAGGCCCGCGCCGAACACCGGTGCCAGGCTGGCGGGCGTCAAGCCCCACTCGGCGCGTATCGCCGGCGCGATGAATCCGATGGCCGCGGTGTCGAACCCGTCCACAGCAACAATGAGGAAGCACAGCAGCAGCGTGACGAACTGGGTCGCCGACAGCTTGTGCGCGTTGATGAGTTTCTGGACATCGATGGTCCGCGAGGTCGTCATGACTTGTCTCCTGGAACGTGGGGGCGTACCGGCAGCGTCAGCAGCGGCCGGGCGTGATGAGGCGAGCCGTCAGCCGGCGTCGGGCTGTAGCGCGGGCGCGGCGAGGCGGAACGCGTTGAGCCGCGCGCAGGCCGCGTCGATGGCCTGGATGCGCGGCCAGCGCGTCATGTCGACCTTGAAGCGCCGCGCGCTCTCGACCTGCGGCACCAGGTAGACATCGGCCAGCGTCGGCGTGTGGCCGACGCAGAAGGCGCCGCGATGCGCGTCTGCCGCGAGCAAGGCCTCGATCGCATCGAAGCCCGCCGCAATCCATTTGGCACACCACGCATTGACGGTCGCTTCGTCGGCACCGAATGTCTTGCGCAGCGTCTCCAGCACGCGGCGGTTGTTGAGCGGGTGGATGTCGCAGCCGACGATCGCGGCCAGCGCGCGCACCCGGGCGCGCTCGTCGATGGCGGCCGGCAGCAGCGCGGGCGTCGGGTAACGCTCCTCGAGCCACTCGATGATCGCGGGTGTCTGGATCAGCACCCGGCCTTCATCGACCAGCGCCGGCACCAAGCCCTGCGGATTGAGCGCCTTGTACTCGGCGTCAAGATGTTGCTCGGCGCGCAGATCGACCGGTATGTAGTCCACGTCCAGTCCCTTGAGCCGCAACGCGATGCGCAAGCGGTGCGAGGTGCCACTGCGGAAGAAGTTGAAGAGCTTCATCGCGCTACTCGGCCGCGCCGACGGTGAGCGTGATCTCACCGACGCCGTAGATGTGGCCCGCGATGCGGTCGCCTGCGACCACCGCACCCACGCCTTCGGGCGTGCCGGTGAAGATCAGGTCGCCCGGCTGCAGGTGATAGAACTTCGACAGGTCGGCGATCAACTCGCGAAGGTTCCAGATCAGCATCGAGAGGTCGGACTTCTGGCGCGGCTGGCCGTTGACGGTCAACACGAGCTCGCCCTGGTCGAGCACGCGGCCGCGCATCGGGACGATCTCGGACACGACCGACGATTGCTCGACGTCCTTGCCCAGATCCCAGGGCCGGCCCTTGTCGCGCGCGACGAGCTGCAGATCGCGCCGTGTCATGTCCAGGCCGCAGGCATAGCCGTAGATGAGCGCCGGCGTATCCGACTCGCTGACGCGAAAGCCCGGCGCGCCGATCGCCACCACCAGCTCCATCTCGTGGTGGAAGTTGCTCGTCTCGGGCGGATAGGCCACGGTTGCGCCGGACTCGACCAGCGTCGAGGCCGCCTTCGTGAAATAGAAGGGCCGCTCGTTCGCCTTGTCGACCGGCCGACCCATCTCCACCGCGTGGGCGTGGTAATTGCGGCCGACAAAGAACAGGCGGTTCACAGGCAGCCGCTCGGCCATGCCGCGCACCGGCAGCGAGTAGACCGGCGGCGGGGTCCAGAGGTAGGGGGTTGGGGTCATCGTGGTTCCTGTTTGAAAAGGGGTTCAGCCGCGGTTCTCGAACACGCCCAGCTTGCGATGCAGCGGCGTCTCGTCGGCGATGAAGATGAAGGCCGGGGCGCTGGCCGCGCGGTTGCGCAGCGTCACGGCCGTGTAGCCGGGCGCGCAGCAGGTGTCGGCCTCGGCCAGCGTGAAGGTCTGGTCCTCGACGCGCACGTCGATGCCGCCTTCGATGAGGTGGAACACCGAGGCCGGCGAGCGCGCCGGCAGCGTGAGCGTCTGGCCCGGGCGCAGCATCAGCGCGTATAAGCCGAGGATGTTCTGTGCATGGCCGCCGGTCTCGGGGTTCACGTAGGTGACCTGCACGGCGTCCAGCGCCGGCTGGTCGGCGGCCAGCGACTCCAGCGCGGCGCGCGTGTCGACCCACGGGTAGCGCAGCATCGGGTAGGCCGAGCCCTGGCGCTCGAACATCGGCGTCGGCACCACGCCGCCGCGGGCGTAGCCGCGCTCGCCCTGACCGGGCTTGACGCTCTGGCGTGGGCCGTCGAGGTGGTACGAGGCCTCCATGTAGTAGACGAGCGGCAGGTCCAGCACGTCGAGCCAAACCACCGGCTCGGTGCCGTCGTGGCCATGTTCGTGCCACAGGCCCGTGGGCGTGAGGATCAGGTCGCCGCGGCTCATCGGGCACTTCTGGCCGTCCACCGTGGTGTAGGCGCCGCTGCCCTCGACGATCATGCGCACCGCGTTCGGTGTGTGGCGGTGCGAGGGCGCCCATTCGCCGGGAAGCAGCAACTGCATGCCCAGGTACATCGCGGCGCTGGCCTGCATCTTTTCGAGGCCGTGGCCGGGGTTGGCCAGCACCAGCACGCGGCGCTCGGCCCGCTCGATGGGGGTCAACTCGCCGGCCTCGAGCAGCAGCGGGCGCAGGGCTTCGTACGACCAGTGAGTGGCGCGGGTGCGAGGCTGTGGCTTACCCGGCGGCAACACGGCGCGCAGGCTGGGCCACAGCGGCACGAGGTTCTGCCGGGTCAGCGCCTCGCGGTAGGCGACGGGCAGGTCGTCGAGGCGTCCGAGTTCGTTCATGAGGATGTCCTTCGGTGTGGGTTCGATGGGGGTTCAGGTGGCCAGGCAGTTCTCGACCTTCCAGCCGTACAGCCACGCCATCGCGTCGTAGTAGCGCTCGGGTTCGCGGCCCTTCCACAAGTCGTTGCGAACGAGCCGCTCGACACCCTTGGCGTGGAAGATGCGACCCATCTCGCGCGCCGACAGCACGATGCGCGCGGTGCACGCGACGCGCGAGCGCTGGTAGTGATCGAAGGCCTTGGCGAAATCGTTGTCGTGCACCCGCAGTGCTTCGCCGAGCGTGACGGCGTCTTCAAGCGCCATGCACGCGCCTTGCGCCAGGTACTGCAAGGTCGGATGCGCGGCGTCACCGAGCAAGGTGGCGCGGCCGAAGGTCCACTGGCCGATCGGCTCGCGGTCGGCAGTGGCCCAGCGCTTCCAGTCCTTGGGCAGGTCGATGAGCTGGCGCGCCTTCGCGCAGATGCCGTCGAAGTAGCCCTGCACCTCGGCGCGGCTGCCTTCGCGCACGCTCCACTCTTCCTTGTCGCGGCTGTGGAAGGTGACGACCACGTTGTATTGCTCGCCGCCCCGAAGCGGGTAGTGAACGAGGTGGCAGTTCGGGCCGACCCAGATGCTGGCGGCGTTCCACTGCAGGTCGGCGGGGAAGTCCCGCTTGTCGATCACCGCGCGATAGACCACATGGCCCGACACGCGCGCCTCGTCGCCGACGTACTGGCGGCGCACTGCCGACTTCACCCCGTCCGCGCCGATCAGCGCGATGCCGCGATGCACGCCGCCCTGAGCGTCGTGCACCGTGACGCCGTCGTCGTCCTGGTCGATGCGCTGGACCGTGGTCGAGGTCTGCACCTGGATGCGATCCGACTCGCGCGCACCTTCGAGCAGCGACATGTGCACATCAGCGCGGTGGATCACCGCATAGGGGTTGCCGAAGCGCCGGCGGAACGCGTCGCCGGTCGGGATGCGGCCGACCAGTGTCTCGTCCAGCGCGTCGTGCATCACCATCTCGTCGGTGTAGACGGCGCGGCTGCGCGCCTTCTCGCCGACGCCGAGCGCGTCGAATGCGGCGAAGGCGTTCGGCCCGAGCTGGATGCCGGCACCGATCTCGCCGAGCTGGGGCGCCTGCTCCAGCACTTTCACCTTGAGGCCGCGGCGTGTCAGCGCCAGCGCCGCCGCGAGGCCGCCGATGCCGCCACCGGCGACGAGGACCGGAAGGGAGGGGGAATTTGCAGTCACTTTGCGTTTCCTCAAAAGATGCATACTGATCATCAGTATGCTTAGCATAAGTGTAGTGATAGGATTGACGACAACCAATAAGGGATAACCCGAAACGGGACTGGAAGCGTCATGACGGCGAAATCGAAGGCTGCACAGCTCGACCTGGAGACCCTGCCCGGCCACTACATCCGGCGGCTTCAGCAGATCGCGGTGGCGATCTTTTTGCAGGAGACCGAAGCGCACGGCGTCACGCCGGTGCAATACGCGGCCCTTCAGACCGTCGGCCAGACCCCCGGCATCGACCAGCGCACGCTCGCGCGAACGATCGGCTTCGACACCTCGACAATCGCCGGCGTGATCGACCGGCTCGAATCACGCGGGCTCATGCAGCGCGATGCCTCGGCCGAGGATCGGCGAGTGCGATTGCTCAAGCTCACGGACGAAGGCCACGCACTGCTCGAGGCATTGGTGCCTTACGTGCTTCGCGCTCAGGAGCGCATGCTTGCGCCGCTCCCCAAAGGTCAACGATCGGAGTTCATGCGCATGCTGCGCGTGCTGGTCACGGCAAACAACGAGATGAGCCGGGCGCCGAGCGAAGCCTGAGATCGCTTCGGTTTCAGAGCGCCGGCTGCTCGCGTCCAGT
>JBGQEX010000147.1:0-9927 GCA_041496605.1 Piscinibacter sp. | reverse complement strand
GGCGGCTCATGCCGCCGCGTCAGTGGGCGGCGTCAGCGCGCCGCGCCCCGCTTCCGCGCCGATGATGTAGACCGGTCGCTGCTTCACCTCGTCGAAGATGCGCCCGACGTATTCGCCGAGGATGCCGATCGACAGCAATTGCACGCCGCTGAAGAAGCTCAGGCCGACGACCAGGGTGGCCCAGCCCGGCACGTCGCTTCCGTTGACGAAGTGGTCGATGATGATCCACGTGCCGAACGTGATCGCGCCCAGCGCGACCAGCGCGCCGACGCCGCTCCACAGCCGCAGCGGCAGGTTGGTGAACGCGGTGACGCCGGTGAATGCGAGCCGCGTCAGCCCCTTCATCGAAAAGCTGCTGTGGCCCGACAAGCGCTCCGACGGCAGGTAGTCGATGATCTCGGTGCGAAAACCCACCCACGCGTACAAGCCCTTCATGAAGCGGTTGCGCTCGGGCAGCGACTTCAGCGCGTCGACCACGCGCCGGTCCATCAGGCGGAAGTCGCCGGCGTTGACCGGGATCTGCACCGACGGGTTGGAGTTGACCAGCCGATAGAACAGCCGCGTGCCGACGCGCTTGCGCCACGACTCGTCGGCGCGCGACGAGCGTGCGGCGCACACCATGTCGGCGCCCGCCAGCCAGGTATCGAGCATGCGCGGCAGCAGCGTCGTCGGGTGCTGGCCGTCGGCGTCCATCAGCAGCACGACCTCGCCCTCGGCGCGGTCGATTCCGGCGGTCAAGGCGGCTTCCTTGCCGAAGTTGCGCGACAGCCGCACGTAGCGCACGCCGGGCTTGGCGACCCACGGCCGCATTGCCGCCGGGGTGGCGTCCAGGCTGCCGTCGTCGACGACGATCAGCTCCCAGCGATCGGTCAGTGCGGCCAGCTGCTGCGTCACGTCGGCCAGCACCAGCGGCAGGTTCTCGGCCTCGTTGAAGGCCGGCATCACGCAGCTGATGGCGGGGCGGGGCGAGCGGGGGGCAGGGGTCATGCTGGGTTGGCGGGCGCTGAAGCCGAGACTGTACGACGGCGCATCCACACCGAGTCGTGCAGCCACATGCCGGCCAGCATCGACAGCACGAACAGTGCGGCGCCGCGCCACACGTCGCCGGCCGACGCCAGCGCGACCAGCGCCGGGCCCGGACAAAAGCCGGCGACGCCCCAGCCGGCACCGAAGATCAGCCCACCGCCGAGCAGCCGCGTGTCGACGGCGGTGGACATCGGCAGCACGAAGCCGGCGCCCGACCAGGAGCGCGCGCGCTGCCGGGCGATCGCAAATGCCGGCATCCCGACCGCGATGGCGCCGCCCATCACCAGCGCGAGGCTCGGGTCCCAGGCGCCGGCCAGGTCGAGGAAACCCTTCACCTTGCCGGGGTTGGTCATGCCGCTGGCGATGAGGCCGAGCCCGAACAACAGGCCGCTGAGAAACGCGTTCGTGATGTTCATTGTGCGACCTTCACAACACGTGCCGCAGCACGTAGACGCCGGCGAAGCCCGCGCCCATGAAGGCGAGTACGTTGGCCAGCGAACGCGGCGACCGGCGCGCGAGGCCGCACACGCCGTGGCCGCTGGTGCAGCCGCTGCCCATGCGGGTGCCCACGCCCACCAGCAGCCCGGCCGCGACGAGCGAGCCGTTGGTCACGTCGATCTGCGCCGGCGGCAGGGCCGCGACGCAGCGCCAAAGCCACGGCGCCGCCAGCAGCCCGGCGATGAACGCCCAGCGCAGGCCTTCACCGGACAGCGTGCGGCGCTCGACGAGGGTCTGCAGCGCCGCCCCGACGACGGTGGAAATGCCGGCCACGCGCCCATTGCCCAGCAGATACAGCGCCGCCGCGATGCCGATGAGCAGCCCGCCGGCCAGCGCGCTCGCCGGCGTGAAGTGGACCCAGTCGATGGTCATGTGTGTCTCCCAACGCTTGACGAACGCAAGCATAGGGCCAGCGGCGCCCCTCGGCGACCGGTGCGGGCTCGACTTGTATACCCTGACAGGTATACAGTGGCAAATCTGCAGGGTCGAAGCTTCGGCGCGCCGCGCGCACCGAAGCAAGGCTGGCAAGCTCACAATGGCAACTCCCCTCATGACCCGTGACCACGCGGAGACCTGTGCCATGTCCACGCTTGCCGACGAAAAGAGCCGCACCGACCTGTTGCACCGACTGAAACGCGCGGAGGGCCAGCTGCGCGGCATCCAGCGCATGATCGAGGAAGGCGAGGCCTGCCTCGACATTGCCGGCCAGATGTCGGCCGTGCGCAAGGCACTCGACAGCACCTATGTGCGCATGACGGTGTGCTTCATGCAACAGGAACTGCATGCGCGCCTGGGCACGCAACGTGGCCGGGCCGACGAGATCGACGCGGTGCTGGAAGACGTGCAGATGCTGCTGGGCAAGATCCGCTGACGCATCAAGGTATCGATGGCTGCGCCGCACATCCGCTCGTTCTTCGACCCGGTCACCTTCACGGTGACCCATGTCGTTGCCGACCCGGCGACGCGCCAGGCGGCGGTCATCGACAGCGTGCTCGACTACGACGCGACGTCGGGCCGCACGTCGACGGCGGGCGCCGACGCGGTGCTGGCGCATCTGCGCGCCGAAGGCCTCACGCTGCAGTGGCTGCTCGAAACCCACGCGCATGCCGATCACCTGTCGGCCGCGCCCTACCTGCAGCGCCACGCCGGCGGGCACATCGCGATCGGCGCGCACATCCGCGAGGTGCAGAAGGTGTTTCGCACGCTGTTCAACGCGAGCGACATGGCCACCGACGGCAGCCCGTTCGAAACCCTGTTCCGCGATGGCGAGCGGTTCGCGATCGGCGGGCTGGCCGCGCGCGTGCTGCATACGCCCGGCCACACGCCGGCCTGCGTGAGCTACGTGATCGAGTCGGCCGCCGGCGTCGATGCGTTCATCGGCGATACGCTGTTCATGCCCGACTACGGCACTGCCCGCTGCGACTTCCCCGGCGGCGACGCACACGCGCTGTACCACTCGATCCAGCGGCTACTGGCGCTGCCCGGCGACGCGCGGCTGCACCTGTGCCACGACTACCCGCCCGACACCCGCGCGCCGCAATGGGTGAGCAGCGTGGCCGAGCAGCGCCGCGCGAATGTTCACATCCACGACGGTGTCAGCGAAGCGGCCTTCGTTGCGATGCGCCACGCACGCGACAAGACGCTCGAGATGCCGGCGCTGCTGCTGCCCGCGGTGCAGGTGAACGTGCGCGCTGGCCACCTGCCGCCCCCCGAAGACAACGGCATGCGCTACCTGAAGATTCCGCTCGATGCTTTCTGAGATCCGGGACTACGCTCGCAGCGCGCTGCGCGACGACCTGGTGGCCGCCGCCATCGTCTCGGTGCTGTTGATACCGCAAAGCCTGGCCTACGCGCTGCTGGCCGGCTTGCCGCCGCAGGTCGGCCTGTACGCGAGCCTGCTGCCGCTGGTGGCCTACGCGGCGCTGGGTTCCAGCCCCTTGTTGTGCGTCGGGCCGGTGGCCGTGCTGGCGCTGATGATCTCGCAGGCGCTGGCGCATGTGCCGGCCGACGTGGGCCCGCAGGCCGGCGCGCTGGTGCTGGCGGCCGAGGTCGGGCTGCTGCTCGCGGCCGCCGCGTGGCTGCGGCTGGACGCGCTGGCGTCCTTGCTCAGCGTGCCGGTGCTGCACGGCTTCGAGACCGGCGCCACGCTGTCGATCGCGCTGAGTCAACTGCCCTTGCTGCTGGGCGCGCCGGTGCGCGGCTCGAACCTGCCGCAGCTGGTCGGTGCCTGGTGGCGGGCGCCGTCCGCGTGGCAGCCGCTGACCGCGCTCTACGGTGGCGGCGCATTGCTCGCGCTGTGGCTGGCACGGCGCCACGCGGGGCGCGCGCTGGCGCGCTGGATGAGCGTGTCGCGCGCGACCTTGCTGGTGCGGCTCGCCCCGCTGGCGGTGCTGATGCTCGCCGTTGGCGCGGCCACGCTGACCGACGCCGGCACGCATGGGGTCGCGCTGGTCGGTGCGCTGCCGGAGTTGGCGCCGCGCATCGGGCTGCCGCCGCTCGCCGCCGCCCTGTGGTGGCAGCTGCTGCCGAGCGCGCTGCTGGTGGCGCTCGTCACCTTCGTCAGCAGCCTGGTCGTCGCCGAGTCCTTGGGCCGCCGGCAGGGCACGCGCGTCGAGCCGCGGCGCGAACTGGCGGGCCTGGCCGCCGCCAACCTGGCGGCCGCATTGAGTTCGGGCATGCCGGTGGCGGGCAGTTTCTCGCGCAGCGTCGTCAGCCTCGACGCCGGCACGCGTACGCGCATGGCCGGGGTGTTCACCGCCTTGTTCATGGCGCTGGCGATCGTGCTGCTGGCCCGGCCGCTGGCCGCGCTGCCGGCCGCGGTGCTGGCCGCGACCATCATCATTGCCGTGCTGTCTGTGCTCGACTGGCGGCCGTTTCGGCAGGCGTGGCTGTATTCGCGCAGCGAGGGCGTGCTGATGAGCGTGGTGGCCGCGCTGACGCTGCTGCAGGGCGTGGCCTGGGCGCTCGGCGTCGGCGTGGCCGCGTCGATCGCGCTGCTGCTGCAGCGCACCGCGCGCCCGCATGTGGCGCTGATCGGGCGCGTGGCCGGTACCGAGCACTTTCGCAACGTCGGGCGCCATGAGGTGCAGCTGACGCCCGGCGTGATGGCGCTGCGCATCGACGAAAGCCTGCTCTTCACCAACGCTCGCCAGCTCGTCGACGTGGTGCAGCAGCAGCTCGCGCAGGCCTCCGGCACGCAGCGCCTGGTGCTGCTGATGTCGCCGGTGAACCGCATCGACTTCAGCGGCCTCGCAGCGCTGCGCGCGCTGCACGACACGCTGGCCGCGCGCGGCATCCGCCTCGACCTGAGCGAGGTGAAGGGGCCGGTGCTCGACGCGCTGCATGCCGGCGGCTGGTCGCAGTGGTTTGCCGGGCGCGTGTTCCTGAGTCACCACCAGGCGATGGTCGACGCAGCCGGCCCCTGAGTCAGCCGCTACGATCGGCGCCATGGCTTTTCACTACCGCACCGTTCCCGTCACGCCGTTCCAGCAGAACTGTTCCATCGTGTGGTGCAGCGAGACGATGAAGGCCGCCATCATCGACCCCGGCGGCGACCTGCCGCTGTTGCTGTCCACCGTAGAAGGATTGGGTCTGTCGCTCGAGCAGATCTGGCTCACCCATGCGCACATCGACCATGCCGGCGCGACCGCCGAGCTGGCGCGCCTGAAAGGGCTGCCGATCGTCGGCCCGCACCCGGCCGACCAGTTCTGGATCGACGGCCTGCCGCAGCAAAGCCGCAAGTTCGGCTTTCCGCCGGCCGAGTCCTTCACGCCGACGCGCTGGCTGCACGACGGCGACACGGTGCGCATCGGACACTGCGAACTGCAGGTGCGCCACTGCCCCGGCCACACGCCGGGCCACGTGATCTTCTACGAGCCGACGACCAAGCACGCCTTCGTCGGCGACGTGCTGTTCGCCGGCAGCATCGGCCGCACCGACTTCCCGCAGGGTGACTTCGACACGCTGATCGGCTCGATCACACAACGGCTGTGGCCCTTGGGCGATGACGTGACCTTCATTCCGGGGCATGGGCCGGAGGGGACGTTCGGGGCCGAACGCAAGACCAACCCTTACGTCGGCGGGACCTGATTGACCGCTGGCGCGCCACGACAACGCGTCAGCGGATCGCGCTGCCTTGCGCGCCGCCGTCTTGCTGCTTCAACGTCGCCGTTGGCGGTGCGAAGCGCTGTGTCGGCTTGTCGGCCCGCGCATACAGCGGCTCCACCGCCGGCAGGTTGTGCTCGATCTCCTGAATGCGCGTGGCCCCGGCCGGGTGCGTCGACAGCCATTGCGGCGGCGCGCCCTTGCTGGCCGCGGCCATCTTCTGCCACAGCGTGACGCCGGCGTGCGGGTCGTAGCCGGCGCGCGCGGCGAGGTCGAGGCCGACCTTGTCGGCTTCGGATTCGTCTTCGCGGCTGAAGCGCAAGGTGAGCAGCTGCCCGCCCATGTTGGCCAGGTAGCGACCACCGTTGCCCAGACCGAAGATCGCCGCGCCCAACTCGATGGCGGTGTTGGTCGCCGCCGTCTTGCCCATGCGCTCGCGGGCATGTTCGCGCAAGGCATGCGCCATCTCGTGGCCCATCACCACCGCCACCTCGTCGTCGCTGATCTTCAGCTGGTCGAGGATGCCGTAGAAGAACGCGATCTTGCCGCCCGGCATGCAGAAGGCATTGATCTGCTTGCTGCCGATCAGGTTCACCTCCCACTTCCATGCCGCGGCGCGCTGCGTGGACTTGAGGTTGGGCGCGCCGGTGAACGGGATGATGCGCTGCGCGATGGCGCGCAGGCGGACCAGCTGCGGGTGGTTGTCGGGTGCCAGCGCGTGCTGCTGCGCGGCCTGCTGCAACATCTGCCGGTATTGCCGCGTCGCGGCGGCTTCGATCTGTTCGGCCGGCACCAGCTGCGCCAGGCTGGACCGGTTGTCGAGCTGCACGCCATCGGCCCAGGCGGGCAACGCCAGCGATGCGCCGGCGCCGAGCACGGCGCCGGTGAACAGCCGGCGTGAGTGCATCGCGCAGCCGCAGCCGCGCGTGTGCACGCCGATGGCCGGGTCGCTGAAGTTGGCGTGGGGATCGAAATCAGGGCTCATGAACTGCTCGGACACGAATGGCTTGGCGATGTTCCCGAAAGACGATTCCGGGCGCTCAATCATCGACCCGCGGCGCATCGGGGTCGACTTCCAGCGCGCGCACCGCCGCGCGCAACCACCACAGCATCGCGAGCGCCGGCAAGGCCAACAGCGTCGACAGGATGAAGAAGCTGCCCCAGCCGATCGATTCGGCCAGCACGCCGGCGAGCGGCCCGACCCAGACCCGCCCGACCGATGCGAATGCCGACAGCAGCGCGTACTGCGTGGCGGTGAAGCGGTGGTTGCACAGGCTCATCAGGAACGCGACGAAGGCGGCGGTGCCCATGCCGCCGGACAGGTTTTCGCAGGCGATGACGAGCAGCAGCCCGCCGTCCACCGGCGTGGCCTGCGCGAGCTTGACGAAGCCCCAGTCGAAAGGCGGAATCGTCAGCCCGGGCAGCACGCCCTTGCCATTGACCGCGAGCCACCAGAAGCCGAGGTTGCTCAGCATCTGCAGCACGCCGAACAGGAGCAGCGAGCGCCACAGGCCCAGCCTGAGCATCAGCGCGCCGCCGACCAGCGCACCGCCGATGGTCAGCCACAAGCCGATGATCTTGTTGACGACGCCCACCTCGGCCTGGCTGTAGGCCATGGACTGCAGCAGGAACGGCGTCATCAGCGAGCCGGCGAACGCGTCGCCGAGCTTGTACAGGATGATCAGGCCGAGGAACGCCGCCGCGCCGTTCTGCGCGAAGTAGCTGCGCAGGCCGCCGAGCAGGGTTTCGAAGCGCGCCGCGCGTGCCGCCCAGGCCGCCAGCGGCAGCGTGAACGCGATGCCCAGCAGCAGTGCGAACAGGTCGGTCCACTTGAGCTTCAGCGCCATCGGCATCGTGCTGAACTGCAGCAGCGGCGACAACAGCGCCGTCGCCACCGATCGCCCGTACCGGTCGCTGACGACGAAGCCCACCGCGACCGCCGCCACCACCGCGAGAAATCCGAGCACATCGCGCCGCGCAACGCTCGACGGCGCCGCCGCGGCGGCAAGCCGCGGCAGCGCGACGGCCGACACAACCGCGGCGCCGATCATCAAGCCGGCCATAACGCGATAGACCTCGGGCCAGGTCCAGCCCCCGCCCTGGGTCGGGTCGACCCAAACGAAGGCCACGCCGCCGGACAGGATCATCGCCAGCCGGTAGCCCAGCACACTCAGTGACGAACCGAGACCGCGTTCGCTGGCGTGCAGCAAGTCGGTGCGGTAGGCGTCGATGACCACGTCCTGCGAGGCGGAAACGAACGCGACCAGCACCGCGATCAAGGCAAAGCCGCGCGTCGCCGCGGTGGGCGAGGTGCCGGCCATCCAGAACAGCGCAGCCGCCAGCGCCAGCTGCGTCAGCACCAGCCAGCCGCGGCGGCGGCCCAGCCACGGCAGCTCGAAACGGTCCATCAGCGGCGCCCACAGGAACTTGAAGGTGTAGGGCAGACCGACCAGGCTGAGGAAGCCGATGGTCGCGATGTCGATGCCTTCGACGCTCAGCCAGGCCTGCATCGCCTGGCCGGTGAGCGCGAGCGGCAGGCCCGACGCGAAGCCCAGCACGGTGACCACCGCAAGCCGGCGCCACGCGGCCGCGGTGAGGCGGGTGCGCGCAGCGACGCGCAGGGCGGGCGAAATCATTCGGGGATTCTAGGGAGTGCTACAAGCTGAAGTCGTAGTCGATCACCAGCGGCGCGTGGTCGCTGAAGCGCTGCTCCAGGTAGATGTGCTCGCGCAGCGCCTTGGCCGCGATGCCGGGCGTGGCCAGGTGGTAGTCGAGCCGCCAACCGACGTTCTTGGCCCAGGCCTGCCCGCGGTTGCTCCACCAGGTGTACTGCTCGGGCTGCGGGTTGAGCGTGCGGAACACGTCGACCAGGCCGATCTCGTCGAGTGCATGCGTCATCCAGGCGCGCTCCTCGGGCAGGAAGCCGCTGTTCTTCTGGTTGCTCTTCCAGTTCTTCAGGTCGATTTCCTTGTGCGCGATGTTGATGTCGCCGACCAGGATGAATTCGCGTGTGCGCTTGAGGCGCTGCAGGTGCGGCGTCATCAGCGCGAGGAAACGGAACTTCGCCAGCTGCCGTTCCTCGCTGCTCGAACCGCTGGGGAAATAGCAGCTGATGATGCTCAGCTTGCGCTTGGGCGCGTCGAAGCGGGTCTCGACGTAGCGGCCTTCGGCATCGAACTCGGGGTTGCCGATGCCCAGCCGGGTGTCGCTCGGCTCGTGGCGCGAATATAGGCCCACGCCCGAGTAGCCCTTCTTCTCGGCGAAGTGGAAATGGCCGCGCATGCCGGCAACTGTGTCGAAGCGCCCGGCCACGTCGGCGGCCTGCGCCTTGATCTCCTGCACCCCCATACAATCGGCGGCCAGGCGTTCGGCGAAGGCCTCGAAGCCCTTGTTCGCCGC
Organism: Piscinibacter sp.; assembly: GCA_041496605.1. GTDB lineage: Bacteria > Pseudomonadota > Gammaproteobacteria > Burkholderiales > Burkholderiaceae_C > Albitalea. Next base: position 900 of record JBGQEX010000147.1, on the reverse strand, counting down.
CGAGCGGATGCCGTTCAGATTCAACGTGACGAGACGGAACACAGCCATGTCCTCGATGAGCCCGACCGCAACCGGTCACGCGACCGACGCCTTGGCCCAGGACTTCGTGAAGTTCTCGGTCGAGGCGGGCGTGCTGCGCTTCGGGGAATTCAAGACCAAGGCCGGGCGGCTGTCGCCCTATTTCTTCAACTCCGGCCTGTTCGATGACGGCGCCAAGCTGGGCCGCCTGGCGGAATTCTATGCGCGGCGCCTGCTCGCATCGGGCATCGAATTCGACATGCTGTTCGGGCCGGCCTACAAGGGCATCACGCTCGCCGCGGCCACGGCCGTCGAGCTGGCGCGGCTCGGCCGCAGCGTGCCGTTTGCGCACAACCGCAAGGAAGCCAAGGACCACGGCGAAGGCGGCCAGATGGTCGGCGCGCCGCTGCGGGGCCGCGTGGTCATCATCGACGACGTCATCACCGACGGTGCGTCCAAGCGCGAATCGGTGGAGATGATCCGCGCCGCCGGCGCGCAGCCGGTGTCGGTGCTGATTGCGCTGGACCGCATGGAGCGTGGGGGGCGCGATGACAACCTGTCGCCACGCTCCGCCGTTGAAGACCTCGAGCGCGAATACGGCATACCGGTGTTGGCCATTGCGAGCCTGTCCGACCTGCTGCAGTATCTGCGCTCGACCGACGACCCGGCCCTGAGCGCGCACGTGCCTCGGGTGGCCGCCTATCGCGAACGCTACGGAGTGTGAATGGGCCACCGCGCTTGGGTTTCGATGCCGGCGCTGTACGCGGTTTTTTGCGGCAGCGCCGTGGCCCTGGGCGGCCTGGCCTTGGCGTGGGCCGCCGGTGGCGTGATCTACAGCTGCGTCGACGCCAACGGCAAGCGGCTCACCTCGGACCGCCCGAT
>JBGQEX010000146.1:0-10136 GCA_041496605.1 Piscinibacter sp. | reverse complement strand
TGCAGGCGCAGCTGCAGCGTCAGGCACTCGCTCAGGTTCTTCGCGCCGACCCCGGTGGGTTCCATGCTCTGCAGCCACTTCAGCGCGCATTGCAGGCGTTCGAGCAGTTCCTCGCGCTGGGCTTCGCTCTCGGCCAGTTGCGCCGCGATGTCTTCCAGCGGGTCGGCGAGATAGCCGTCGTCATCGAGCGATTCGATCAATACATGCAGTGCCGCCGCATCCTCGGCCGACAGCCGCATGCCGAGCACCTGGTCGCGCAGGTACTCCTGCAGGCTTTGCGCCGCGGGGTTGCGGTCTTGCGGCTCGAAGTCGTCGTTGTCGCCGCTCGCGGACGCGCTGCCGCTCGGCGTTTCGCGAATGCCGTCGAAGTCGTCTCGCTCGGTGCCGTTCTCCCAGTCCTCGCGCTCCGCGCCGCCGAACTCGGCGCTGTCCATGCCGGCGGCGTCATCGCCGGCGCCGGTGGCGGCCTCCGCTGCGTTCTCGGTCTCGCGCTCGCCGGCGCGCTCGGCCGTGCTGAGCCGTTCACTGAGCGGCTCGAACGTCGGTGTGCTGTCTTCTTCGGTTTCGAGGAACGGGTTCTGTTCCAGCATCTGCTCGACCTCCTGCTGGAGTTCGAGCGTGGACAGCTGCAACAGGCGGATCGACTGCTGCAGCTGCGGCGTCAGCGCCAGATGCTGCGACAGCCGGACCTGCAGTGACGGTTTCATGCGCGGGATCCTCGGCGCGTGCGAGCCGCAGCGCCGGGCCGCTCCCAAGCGGCGGCGAGACCCCCACGGGGGGTCGGGACACGGAACGTGGACCGGGGGGCCGACATGTCACATGCGGAAGTGTTCGCCGAGATAGACCTTGCGAACGTCCGCGTTCTCGACGATCTCGACCGGCGTGCCTTCGGCCAGCACGCGGCCCTCGCTGATGATGTAGGCGCGGTCACAGATGCCCAGCGTTTCGCGCACGTTGTGGTCGGTGATCAGCACACCGATGCCACGGCTCTTCAGGAAACTGATGATGCGCTGGATCTCGATCACCGCGATCGGGTCGACCCCGGCAAACGGCTCGTCGAGCAGGATGAAGCGCGGCTGCGTGGCCAAGGCACGGGCAATCTCGACGCGGCGGCGCTCGCCGCCCGACAGGGCGGGCGCCGGCGAGGCGCGCAGCTTGTCGATGCCCAGGTCGTGCAGCAGGCCGTTGAGCAGCTCGTCGATGAGCTCCGGCTTCAAGGGTTTGCCGTCGGGCCCGAGCTGCAGTTCGAGCACGGCCCGCACGTTCTCCTCGACGTTGAGCTTGCGAAAGATCGACGCCTCTTGCGGCAGGTACGACAAGCCCAGCCGTGACCGGCGGTGGATCGGCAGCCGCTCGACGCGCTGACCCTCGATGGTGATCTCGCCTGCGTCGGCGCGCACCAGCCCGACGATCATGTAGAAACTCGTCGTCTTGCCCGCGCCGTTGGGCCCCAGCAGGCCCACCACTTCGCCGGCGTCGACCGCGAGGTGCACGTCCTTGACCACCTTGCGCGCGCCGTAGCTCTTCTGCAGGCCCTGCGCCGTCAGGCGGTGCGCGCCGCGCGGCGGCACGGCGGTGGCCGAACCCGCGACGCCCAGGCTCACTGTTTCGCTCCCAACGCGGGGCTGGACTTGAGCTGCGGCTCGGCCTGCGAGGCCGCTTGCGCGGCGGCCATGGCGGCCGGCGTGCCTTCGCGTGGCGTCAGCACCGCGCGCACTCGTCCCCCGGTGCCGCCGGCTGCCGGGTCGGCGCCTGCACCTCCCGACACGCTGAACACTTCGGTGGTGTTGTCGTAGGTGATCACGCTGCCGGTGATCTCGTCGCCGGTGCTGGCCCCGCGCAGGCGGCGCACCACCGCGTTGTTGACGAAGCGGATCACGTCGCCCTTCTCGTCGTATTCCAGGCGGTCGGCCTGCCCGTCGATGTACTCGTCGATGCCGTCGCGCTTCTGGCGGAACGTGGCCGGCCGGCCGGCGGCGCCGATGGCGACGGCGGTGCGGTAGCCGTCGGGCGTTTCACGCACCTCGACGCGGTCGGCCTTGATGACGATGCTGCCCTTGGTGATGATCACATTGCCGCCGAACACGACGACCTGCTTGAGCAGATCCAGGGTTCCCTGGCGGTCGGCGGCCACGTTCAGCGGCTTCGCTCGATCCGCTTTCTCGGCGTGCACCGAGCTGGCCAGCGACGCGGCAAGCGCCGCCGCAGCCAGCGTGGAAAGGGGGAGGAAGGGAGTCCGACTCATAGAGGCATGAAACTTGCAGGCCATTCTAGCCTGAACAGTTCCGCGCCTCGGTGAAATGCGTGCGAATGGTGGCCTCGCGGTGGCGGCGGTATCGTTGATTTCGGCGCATCGCTGCGCTGGTCGATCGCCGTAAACGATCGTTGTTTCGGCACCGTTGATCTCGGTCGTGGGGCATTGAGCCCCACTCCCTCGCCGATCGCTGCGCTGGTCGATCCCCGTAAACGGGGGCCCTCGCCCTTCGCTGCGCGCTCTCAGCCGTTCTTGCGCACTCGCTGGATCAGGAAATCGGCCACCGTCAGTGCTGCTTCATTGGAGCCGGCCATCGATCCCGACGTGAAGTAGCGGCCCTGGATGCCCAGCGCGGGCACGCCGTCGATCTTGTAGGCCTCGGCGAGCTGTTTGGCCTGGTGCACCTTGGTCTGCACCGAGAACGAGTTGTAGACCTCGAGGAACTTGGCGCCGTCGATGCCGTTCTTGGTCATGAACGCGGCGATCTCGGGGGCCTTGTCCAGCCGCTGATGCTCGCTGTGGATGGCGTAGAACACCTTGCGATGCATCGCATCGACCTTGCCCATGGTTTCGAGTGCGTAGTAGATGCGCTGGTGGGCGACGAAAGGCTCGTCGCGAAAGGCCACGGGCACGCGCCGAAAGGCAACGTCGGCCGGCAGCTTCTTCTGCCAGGCGTCGAGCGCGGGCTCGAGGGCGTTGCAGTGCGGGCAGCCGTACCAGAAGAACTCGATCACTTCGATCTTGCCGCCCGCCGCGGCCGGCAGCGGCTGGCTCAGGCGAACGTAGTGGGTGCCCTCGACCGGGCCGCCCTGCGCCTGCACCACAGTGCTCAGCGACGCCGACGTGATGCCGACGCCGGCAGCGACGACATGGGCAGAAAACTCGCGACGATTCATGTTCTTGTTCCTTGAAAACCCGGGGCAACGCATCGACAGAGTCGTCATCGACGCTGAAAGTTCAGCCTACTTCTGCACCCGCACCAGTGACGACTCGACGCCGGAGCTCTCGAGCCGCTCCTTTGTGGTGTCGGCCTCGTCCTTGCGGTCGAACGGGCCGACGCGCACGCGGTACACCGTTCGCCCACTTTGGTCGCGTTCGGTTACCTTGGCCGCAAAACCCAGCATCGCGAGCTTGGCGCGCTGCTGTTCGGCGTCTTCGGTGCGTGCGTAGGCGCCAGCCTGCACGAAGTAGGAGAACGGATCAGCGCCGGGTTTGGTGGACGCGATGGCCGGCGCCGCAGGTGTGGGCCGGTCGGCCAGGACGGCGGCAGCGTTGCGCGTGCTGGTCGGCGCGGACGCGCGGGCCAACGGGGCGGCCGCACTGGCGGGCGCCGGCGCGACGACCGCGCTCTCGCGCGGCGCGGGCGGCGACACCACGCCGCTTGCCGAAGCCGAGGGGCGCGCCGGGTTCTTGCCATACAACGGGCTGTTCGGATCCCAGTTCTTGTTGCGTTCGGCTTCGGCGGCATCCTGCTCGGCGGTACGTTGCGGCACCTTGTTGACGAAGGGCACCGGCACCTTGGTCACGTACAGCGCCACGCCCAGCGCCAGTGCCAGACCGACCAGCAAGCCGACGATCAGGCCCATCACGAAGCCACCGCGTTGAAATTTCATGAGGTCTCCAGGGTTTACATCTTTTGCGGCGCGCTGACGCCGAGCACGGCGAGCGCGTTCTGCAGCACCTGCTGGGTGGCGCTCAACAAGGCGAGCCGCGCGCGAGTCAGGTCCGCGTCGTCGACCAGGAAGCGCACCTGGTCGTAGTACGCGTGATAGTCGCTCGCGAGTTCGCGCGTGTAGAACGCGACATCGTGCGGCGCCAGGCCCTTCGTTGCGGCGGCCAGCACGTCCGGATAGGCCGCCAGACGAAGCATCAGCGCCAGTTCGGCGGGCTCCGACAGGAGTGCCAGTTTCGCCGATGTCAACTCGTTCAGCTTGGCAGCGTCGTCGCCGGCCCATGTGCGCAGCACCGAACAGATGCGCGCGTGGGCGTACTGAACATAGAACACCGGGTTGGTATTGGCTTGCTCGAGCGCCAGGTCGACGTCGAACACGAATTCGGTGTCGGCCTTGCGGCTGTTCAGAAAGAAGCGCACGGCGTCCTTGCTGGTCCACTCGATCAGGTCGCGCAGCGTCACGTAGCTGCCGGCGCGCTTGGAGATCTTCACCTCCTCGCCGCCCTTCATCACCGTGACCATCTTGTGCAACAGGTAGTCCGGGTAACCGCCGGGTACGCCGACACCGGCGGCCTGCAGCCCGGCGCGCACGCGCGCGATCGTGCCGTGGTGGTCGCTGCCCTGGATGTTGATCGCCTTCGTGAAGCCGCGCTCGAACTTGTTGACGTGGTAGGCCACGTCGGGCACGAAGTAGGTGTAGCTGCCGTCCGACTTCTTCATGACGCGATCCTTGTCGTCGCCGTAGTCGGTGGTGCGCAGCCACAGCGCGCCGTCTTGCTCGTAGGTCTTGCCGGCCGCGATCAGGCGCGCCACGGTGTCGTCGACGCGGTGCGTCGTGTACAGGCTCGATTCGAGGAAGTAGCTGTCGAAGCGCAAGCCGAAGGCCTGCAGGTCCAGATCCTGCTCATGGCGCAGATAGGCCACCGCGAACTCGCGGATGCTGTCAATGTCGTCCACATCGCCCGAGGCGGTGAACTCGCGGTCGTCGGCCTTCACGGTCTTGCGCGCCATGAAGTCGGTGGCGATGTCGGCGATGTACTCGCCGTTGTAGGCCGCGTCGGGCCACTGCGCATCGCCGGGCTTGAAGCCGCGCAGCCGCGCCTGCACCGACGCGGCCAGCGTGGCGATCTGCACGCCGGCGTCGTTGTAGTAGAACTCGCGCGTGACGCGGTAACCCTGCGTCGCGAAGAGGTGGCAGAGGGCGTCGCCGAGTGCCGCTTGCCGCGCATGGCCCAGGTGCAGCGGGCCGGTGGGGTTGGCCGACACGAACTCGACCAGCACGTGCTCGTCGTTGGGGGGCTGCTCGCCGAAATGCGAGCCTGCCTTCAGCACCTCGGCCACGACGGCCTGCTTGGCCGCCGCGGTCAGGCGCAAATTGATGAAGCCGGGGCCGGCGATCTCCAGTGCCTCGACCCAGCGCTGCACGGCGGCGCGACGGTTCAATGCGTCGACCAAGGCCTGCGCCACCTCGCGCGGGTTGCGTTTCAGCGGCTTGGCCAGTTGCATCGCCGCTGTGACGGCGAAGTCACCGTGCGCCGCTTGCTTGGGAGACTCGAACGCGGGAGAGACGGCTGCACCGGGGCTGACCTCCTGAATCGCCTCGCCAAGGGCGTTCAGCAGGTCTTGTTTCGCTTGGATCATGCTTCAATTCTACGGTTGGCCCCTGCAACGCCCTGGCAGACCCGGGCCGTTGCCACGGGCTGCTCAACTGGCGCAAGATTGCCGTGTCTTTGCGCCGCTGTTCCGGCCAACGCACCGGCGCCGCTGATGAAACCATACGAGGCCGGGTCTGTTTCCGGCTGAGGCATCCATGTCCAACACCCACTCCCGGCCCGCCGACCTCAGTTCGAGTCTTCCGCCGTTGCCGTACCAGATCGGGAAGTACCGCGTGCTGCGGCGGCTGGGCGAAGGGGCAACCAGCGAAGTGTTCCTGTGCCACGACGATTTTCACGATCGCGACGTGGCCATCAAGCGCGTGCGCGCCCCGCTGTCGGGCGACCCGGTGGACGGGCGCTACTCCGAGCGTTTCTTCGCGGCCGAGGCGGCGCTGGTCGGGCGTTTGCAGCACCCGAACGTGGTGCAGATCTTCGACGCCGTCGCCGACCCGGCGGAGTCGTACCTGGTCATGGAATACGTGGCCGGCAACACGCTGCGGCCTTACTGCCGCGCCGACCAGTTGCTGTCGCTCGAGCTGATCGTCGAAATCGGCTTCAAGTGCGCGATGGCGCTCGGCTACGTGTACCGCCAGGGCCTGATTCATCGCGACGTGAAGCCGGCCAACCTGCTGGTGGTGCTCAACGCCGGCGCCATCACCGATGTGAAGGTGACCGACTTCGGCAGCGTGCTGAACCTCGGCTCGGACGTGACCCAGATCTATCGCGTCGGGTCGCTGGCCTACATGTCACCGGAGCAGCTCGATGGCGGCACGCTCGACTGCCGCGCCGACATGTATTCGCTGGGCGGCGTGCTGTACCACCTGATCGCCGGCCGCCCGCCGTTCGATGCCCAAGTGCAGTCGGCGATGATGAACCAGATCTACAACGTCAAACCGGCGCCGCTCACCGCGTTGCGCTCCGGGCTCGCGCCGGCGGTCGACGAGGTGATCCAGCGCGCGCTGGCAAAGAACCCGAGCGCGCGCTACGCGACCTGGGACGACTTCGCGCAGGCCCTGTCGTCGCTGATCGTCAACCACGAGGTGCCGCGCGGCCAGTTGCAGGGGGTGCTCGACTCCGAGCGTTTCAACCTGCTGCGCAGCCTGGACTTCTTCACCAGCTTCGGTGACGTGGAGCTGTGGGAGGTGGTGCACCGCGCGAAGTGGCAGCGCTTCAGTTTCGGTCACGGCCTGTACCGCAAGGGCGAGGAAGGCAGCAGCTTCCACATCATTGCCCAGGGCGAACTCGAGGTGTTTCGCGATGGGCAGAAGGTCGCCCAGCTCGGCGCCGGCACCTCGGTGGGCGAGATGGTCTACCTGGCGCCGAGCCCTGACCTGCGCCGCCACAGCACCGATGTGATCGTCACCGAGCCGGCCACCACGATCTCGTTCACGCCCGACACGCTGGCGCAGCTCAGCCCGAGCTGCCGCCATCATTTTGATGAGGCGTTCATTCGCGTGCTGGTGCGCCGGCTGCACGCCGCACACGAGGCGCTGGCGCACCCGCGGCGGATTCTCTGAGGCGCTTGCGGTTGCGATACAGCTTGATGCGTTGAGCGTCTTGCTGGGCGGGCGAGCCGCGTGCTCCAATTCGGGCCGGCAATCATGCCCCGTTCGACGACAAAGGAGACTCCATGAAGAAGCTCATGACCGTGCTTGCTCTCGCCGTGGCCGCATTCGCCACCTCCGCCCACGCGGCCGACGCCGCGAGCGCGCCGACCAAGCAGCAAACCAAGATGGGCAGTTGCAGCGCCGACTTCAAGGCAACCGGCAAGCCCGGCAGCGAGCGCCAGGCCTTCATGTCGGAGTGCCTCAAGAAGGACAGCGGCGCCAAGAAGACACAGCAGCAGAAGATGAAGACCTGCAGCGCCGAGGGCAAAGGCAAGAAGGGCGACGAGTACAAGGCCTTCATGAAGGAATGCCTGAGTAAGTAGGGGCCTGTGGCACATTGAAAAGGCCCCGACGTACCGGGCCTTTCTTGGTTGGCTTGGCGCTGTTTCAGCGCCTGCGCCACGGCGTCAGTGACTGCGCGCGCCTGACCAGTACGCCGGGTCGCCGTAGCTGTGTTTCAGGAAGTCGATCCACAGCCGCACGCGCAGCGGCAGGTGTTTGGCATAAGGGAACACCGCGAAAATGCCGTTTGGCGGCGCAGCGAAGTCATCGAGCACGCGGACCAACTGCCCCGCAGCGACCTCATGCTCGACCTCCCAGGTGGAGCGCCAGGCGATGCCCATGCCGGCCACGCACCAGTCGTGCAGCACCTGGCCGTCGCTGCAGTCCAGCCGGCCGCTGGGCCGAAGATGGGTCACGCTGCCGTCGATCGTGAACGCCCAGCCGCGGGTCTGGCTGGCGTCGCTGCTGAGCGTGAGGCATTCATGCCGTGCGAGTTCGCTCGGGTGCTTGGGCGTGCCGGCGCGCTTCAGGTAGGCCGGCGCGGCCACGCACAGCCGGCGGTTCTCGGCCAGGCGCACGCTGACCAGCGCCGAATCGGGCAGGTCGCCGACGCGCACCGCGCAGTCCACGCCCTCGTTGACGATGTCGACGATGCGGTCGCTCAGGTTCAGCGATACCGACACGTCCGGGTGCTGGGCGAGGAAGCGCGGCACCAGCGGCGCCACGTGGCGCCGCCCGAAGCCGGCCGGCGCCGTGATTCGCAAATGGCCGCTCGCCTTCACGCCGCCGGCGCTGACGCTGGCTTCGGCATTGGCCAGGTCGGCCAGCAGCCGTTGGCAGTCTTCCAGGAAGGCGCTGCCTTCATGGGTGAGCGTGACGCGGCGCGTGGTGCGCAGCAACAGCTTGACGCCCAGGCGCTGTTCCAGCGCGTCGATGCGCCGGCCGATGACGGCAGGCGCGACGCCCTCGGCTTGCGCTGCCGCCGTCAGGCTGCCGCGTGCGGCCACCGCCACCAGGGATTCGATCTGCTTGAGTCGGTCCATCGTCTTGCCGTGCGATTCCAACTATAAAGTCACAAATCCAGCAAAGACAGCGTACTTAATCAGCGCTCAGGTGTCGAATAAAGTTGTGTGGATGGACAAGCTGCCCGTCCCGCGCGCCGTCGTCTTCGACGCCTACGGCACCTTGTTCGACGTCTACAGCGTCGCGCTGCTGGCCGAGCAGCTGTTTCCCGGCCACGGGCAAGCCTTGAGCGTGCTGTGGCGCGACAAGCAGATCGAATACACCCGCCTCACGTCGATGAGCGGGCGCTACCGGCCGTTCTGGGATCTGACCCGCGCCGGTCTGCGATTCGCGTCGCTGCGCCTCGGCTTGTCCCTCGATGCAGCCGCCGAAGACCGCTTGATGAACCAGTATCGGCACCTCAGCGCCTTTCCGGAAAACCACGACGTGCTGCGCGAGCTGAAGACGCGCGGCGTGCCGACGGCGATCCTCAGCAACGGCGACCCCGAGATGCTGGCCGTCGCCGTCAAGAGCGCGGGTTTCGACACCTCCCTCGACCACTTGTTGAGCGTGCACGCGGTGGGCAGGTACAAGACCGACCCCGCGGCCTATGCACTCGGGCCGCAAGCACTGGGCCTGCCGGCCAGGCAGATCCTGTTCGTCTCCAGCAACTGCTGGGACGCCATCGGCGCCACCTGGTACGGCTACACCACGCTGTGGGTCAACCGCCAGGGCCTGCCGCTCGAACAACTCGATACCGAGCCCACCCGCAGCGGCAGCAGCCTGCGCGATGTGCTGAGTTTTTTTGCGAACTGAAGAAGGGACCACACCATGAGCATTCCACTGCCCCAAGGCATGCAGATCAACGCGCCCATCCTGCCGGGCTTCGAGACCGTCCTCACGCTGCCGGCGCTGGAGCTGGTGGCCAAGCTGCACCGCGCGTTCGAGCCGCGGCGCCAGCAGCTGCTGGCCGCGCGTGTCGCGCGCACCAAGCGGCTCGACGCCGGCGAGCGCCCGGACTTCCTGGCCGAAACGAAGTCCATTCGCGACGGCGACTGGAAGGTCGCGACCATCCCGAAGGCGCTGCACTGCCGGCGTGTCGAGATCACCGGCCCGGTCGACGCCAAGATGGTCATCAACGCCTTCAACTCAGGCGCCGACAGCTACATGACCGACTTCGAGGACAGCAACTCGCCGCTGTGGAGCAATCAGATCCAAGGCCAGATCAACCTCGGCCGCGCGATTCGCCGCACGCTCACGCTCGAGCAGGGCGGCAAGATGTACAAGCTCAACGACAAGATCGCCACGCTGCAGGTGCGTCCGCGCGGCTGGCACCTCGACGAGAAGCATGTGCTGGTCGACGGCCAACGTGTGCACGGCGGCATCTTCGACTTCGCGCTGTTCATGTTCCACAACGCGCGCGAGCAGATTGCGCGCGGTGCCGGCCCGTACTTCTACCTGCCGAAGATGGAAAGCCACCTCGAGGCGCGGCTGTGGAACGACGTGTTCGTGATGACGCAGAACGAGCTCGGCCTGCCGCAAGGCACGATCAAGGCGACGGTGCTGATCGAAACCATCCTGGCCGCATTCGAGATGGACGAGATCCTCTACGAACTGCGCGAGCACAGCGCGGGGCTGAACGCCGGACGTTGGGACTACATCTT
>JBGQEX010000145.1:0-10308 GCA_041496605.1 Piscinibacter sp. | reverse complement strand
TGGTCAATGCCGACGGCTCGCTGGGCGCGCGCAACGACGCGCACTGCGTCAGCATTGAACACAAACTCGGCATCAAGGCCAGCCCGACGGCGGTGCTGCAGTTCGGCGACCATGGCGGCGCGATCGGCCAACTGATCGGCCAGGAAAACCGCGGCCTCGAGTACATGTTCATCATGATGAACGCGGCACGCTATGCGGTCGGCGTGCAAGGCATCGCCGTCGCCGAGCGCGCTTACCAGAAGGCGGTGCAGTACGCGCGCGACCGCGTGCAGTCGAGGCCGGTGGACGGTTCGCTGCCGGGCAGCGCGGCGATCATCCACCACCCCGATGTGAAACGCATGCTGATGACGATGCGCGCCTACACCGAGGGCTGCCGTGCGATGGCCATCGTCGCGGCGGCGGCGTTCGACACTGCTCATCACCACCCGGACGCCGACGTGCGCCGCCAGAACCAGGCCTTCTATGAATTCATGGTGCCGCTGGTCAAGGGCTACAGCACCGAGATGAGCCTGGACGTCACGAGCCTCGGCGTGCAGGTGCACGGCGGCATGGGGTTCATCGAGGAAACCGGTGCGGCGCAGTACTACCGCGACGCGAAGATCCTGACCATCTACGAAGGCACGACGGCGATCCAGGCCAACGACCTGGTCGGGCGCAAGACAGCGCGCGACGGCGGCCAGACCGCCAAGGCGATCGCGCAGCAGATCGCCGCCACCGAAGCCGCGCTGGGTCGGCGCGACAGCGCGGCAGCGCGTTCGATGCGCAAGCGCCTGGGCGCCGCGCGCGAGGCCTTCGTCCAGGTGGTCGACTTCGTGGCCGGCAACACCAAGGCGAGCCCCAACGCCGTGTTCGCGGGATCGGTGCCCTACCTGATGCTGGCCGGCAACCTGATGGCGGGCTGGCAGATGGCGCGCGCCCTGCTGATCGCTGAAGAGCAGCTGGCCGACGGCAGCGGCGACGCGTCGTTCCTCAAAGCCAAGGTGGCGACCGCGCGCTTCTACGCCGATCACATCCTCAGCAAGGTGCCGGCGACGCGTGACGCCATCGTCGAGGGTGGCGACAGCGTCAACGCGATGGCGCTCGAATCGTTCTGAGCTTTCTGTCACGCCCGTGACTGCCGCCGCCCGGTGTGCTGAGCACACTCGGTTGCCGCCCTTTGTGGAGACCACTGTGTCCTTGCCGACCGTCCTGCAGAACCTGCCCTTGCCCATCATCGGGTCGCCGCTGTTCATCATCAGCAATCCGAAGCTGGTGATCGAGCAATGCAAGGCGGGCATCGTCGGCTCCATGCCGGCATTGAATGCGCGGCCGGCCGCTCAACTCGAGGAGTGGCTGGCCGAGATCACCGAAACGCTGGCGGCCTACAACAAGGCCCACCCGGACAAGCCCGCCGCCCCGTTCGCGATCAACCAGATCGTGCACAAGAGCAATGACCGGCTCGAGCACGACATGCAGATGTGTGCCAAGTACAAGGTGCCCATCATCATCACCTCGCTTGGCGCGCGCACCGACGTCAACGACGCCGTGCATGCCTGGGGCGGCGTGGTGCTGCACGACGTCATCAACAACAGCTTCGCGAAGAAGGCGATCGAGAAGGGCGCCGACGGTCTGATCGCGGTGGCGGCCGGTGCCGGCGGGCACGCCGGCGTGAAGAGTCCGTTCGCGCTGATCCAGGAAATCCGCGAGTGGTTCGACGGGCCGGTCGCGCTGAGCGGGGCCATCGCCACCGGCAGCGCGGTGCTCGCGGCGCGCGCGATGGGCGCCGACTTCGCCTACATCGGCTCGGCCTTCATCGCCACCGAGGAAGCGCGTGCCGTCGAGGGCTACAAGCAAATGATCGTCAAAAGCAGCAGCGACGACATCATCTACAGCAACCTCTTCACCGGCGTGCACGGAAACTACCTGCTGGAGTCGATCCGCAACGCGGGACTGGACCCGGACAAACTGCCCGAAAGCGACCCGAGCAAGATGAACTTCGGTGGCGACGCCAAGAAGGCATGGAAGGACATCTGGGGCTGCGGCCAGGGCATCGGCGCGGTCAAAGAGGTCGTGCCGGCAAGGGTGCTGATCGCCCGCCTGAAGGCCGAGTACGAACAGGCGCGCAACGCCCTGGCGCTTGCCTGAACCTGACGAAATCGCACTGAATGTAGGTGCCGCATAACACGTCGCGGTGCGGTGTGGTATTTCGTTTTGCGCAACTGAAGCGCGGAACCAGGGGTGTTACAGTCGCCCCGTGACTCTTGAGGTCCTTCCCGTCCCCTTTTCTGGCAACAGTAAAGGCGGGTCGCAATCCGCCAACCGGTCAAGCCGAGCCGCGGAAGGTTGATCAACCCACTAACGCGCTGGAAACCGGCGCACGAGGTGAGCGAAATGATGCAGGAATACAGGTCGAATTCGTACCTGTTCGGGGGCAATGCTCCCTATGTCGAAGGCATGTACGAGGCGTACCTCGACAACCCGGGCTCGGTACCCGACAACTGGCGAGCGTATTTCGACGCCCTCCAGCACGTCCCCGCTGTTGACGGCTCCGAAGATCGCGACGTGGCGCACGCGCCGGTCGTCGAGTCGTTCGCGCAGCGCGCCAAGGCCAACGCCTTCGGCAACAAGGCCAGCAGTGCCGATCTGGCGGTCGCGCGCAAGCAGGTGCACGTGCAGTCGCTGATCGCGGCCTACCGCTTCCTCGGCTCCCGCTGGGCCGACCTCGATCCGCTGAAGCGCCACGAACGGCCGAAGATTCCCGAGCTGGAGCCGGCGTTCTACGACCTGAGCGAGTCCGACATGGACATCTCGTTCAGCGCCACCAACACCTACTTCACGACCGCAGAGAACATGACCCTGCGGCAGATCGTGCAGGCATTGCGCGAGACCTACTGCGGCTCGATCGGCGCCGAGTACATGCACATCACCGAGCCGACCGAGAAGCGCTGGTGGCAGCAGCGGCTGGAGTCGATTCGCTCCAAGCCCACCTACAGCACCGAAGAGAAGATCCATATCCTCGATCGGTTGACGGCCTCCGAAGGGCTCGAACGCTATCTGCACACCAAGTACGTCGGCCAGAAGCGCTTCTCGCTCGAAGGCGGCGAGAGCTTCATCGCATCGATGGATGAGCTGGTGCAGCGCGCCGGCGCCAAGGGCGTGCAGGAAATCGTCATCGGCATGGCGCACCGCGGGCGGCTGAACGTGCTCGTGAACACCCTGGGCAAGACGCCGGCCGAGCTGTTCTCGGAGTTCGATCACACCGCCAAGGAAGACTTGCCCGCCGGTGACGTGAAGTACCACCAGGGCTTTTCCAGCGACGTGACGACTGCAGGTGGCCCGGTGCACTTGAGCCTTGCGTTCAATCCGTCGCACCTCGAAATCGTCAACCCGGTGGTCGAAGGCTCCGTCAAGGCGCGGCTGGATCGCCGCGGCGACAAGCAGGGCGACACGGTGCTGCCGATCATCGTGCACGGCGACGCGGCCTTCGCCGGCCAGGGCGTGGTGATGGAAACGCTGGCGCTGGCGCAGACGCGCGGCTACTTCACCGGCGGTACGGTGCACCTGGTCATCAACAATCAGATCGGCTTCACCACTTCGGACCCGCGCGACACCCGCTCCACGCTGTACTGCACCGACGTGGTCAAGATGATCGAGGCGCCGGTGCTGCACGTGAACGGCGACGACCCCGAAGCGGTGGTGCTGTCGACCCAGCTCGCGCTCGACTACCGCCAGGAGTTCAACAAGGACGTGGTGCTCGACATCGTGTGCTTCCGCAAGCTCGGCCACAACGAGCAGGACACGCCGGCGCTGACGCAGCCGCTGATGTACAAAAAGATCGGCCAGCACCCGGGAACGCGCAAGCTGTACGGCGAGAAGCTGGTGGCGCAGGGTCTGCTGCCGGCGGATGGCCCCGACGCGATGGTGAAGGCCTTCCGCGCCGCGATGGACGCCGGCAAGCACACCGTCGACCCGGTGCTCACCAACTACAAGAGCAAGTACGCGGTCGACTGGTCGCCCTTCCTCGGCAAGAAGTGGACCGACGCGGCCGACACCGCGCTGCCGCTGGCCGAGGTCAAGCGCCTGGCCGAGCGCATCACCACGCTGCCGGCCAAGTTCAAGGCACACCCGCTGGTGGAGAAGGTCATCGCCGATCGGGCTGCCATGGGCCGCGGCGAGGTCAACGTCGACTGGGGCATGGGCGAGCACCTCGCCTTCGCATCGCTGGTGGCGAGCGGCTATGCGGTTCGCCTGTCGGGCGAAGACTGCGGCCGCGGCACGTTCACCCACCGCCACTCGGTGCTGCATGACCAGAACCGCGAGAAGTGGGACGAAGGCACCTTCACGCCGCTGCAGCACGTGGCCGACGGCCAGGCGCCGTTCGTGGTCATCGACTCGCTGCTGTCCGAAGAGGCGGTGCTCGGCTTCGAGTATGGCTATGCGAGCGCCGACCCGAACACGCTGGTGATCTGGGAAGCCCAGTTCGGCGACTTCGTCAACGGCGCGCAGGTGGTGATCGACCAGTTCATCGCCTCGGGCGAGGTGAAGTGGGGCCGCGCCAACGGCATCACGCTGATGCTGCCGCACGGCTACGAAGGCCAGGGCCCGGAACACTCGTCGGCGCGTGTCGAGCGCTTCATGCAGCTCGCAGCCGACAACAACATGCAGGTGGTGCAGCCCACGTCGGCGAGCCAGATCTTCCATCTGCTGCGTCGCCAGATGGTGCGCATGTTCCGCAAGCCGCTGGTCATCATGACGCCCAAGTCGCTGTTGCGGAACAAGGATGCGGCGTCCCCGCTGTCCGAGTTCACCAAGGGCGAGTTCCGCACCGTCATCGGGCCGAACCATCCGGACATCGATCCGCCGAAGGTGAAGCGAATCATTGCCTGCTCGGGCAAGGTCGCCTACGACCTGCTGAAGCGGCGCGACGAGAAGAAGGCCTTCGACGTGGTGATCCTGCGCGTCGAACAGCTCTACCCGTTCCCGCACAAGGCCTTCGCCGCCGAGCTCAAGAAGTTCCCCAACGCGACCGAGATCATGTGGTGCCAGGACGAGCCGCAGAACCAGGGCGCCTGGTTCTTCGTGCAGCACTACATCCACGAGAACATGGTCGAAGGGCAGAAGCTCGGCTACGCCGGGCGGCCCGCGTCGGCATCGCCGGCGGTGGGCTACGCCCACCTGCACCAGGAGCAGCAGAAGGCATTGCTCGACCAGGCGTTCGGCAAGCTCAAGGGCTTCGTTCTCAACAAGTAAGCACGGCCGTCGCGGCGCTGCGCGTCGCGACGGCTTGGCGCGCGCGAAGCGCAGCGCGCCATGGCACCCCAAGAAAGCAAGCAAATGGCAATCGTAGAAGTCAAGGTCCCGCAACTGTCCGAATCGGTGGCTGAAGCCACTTTGTTGCAATGGAAGAAGAAGCCCGGCGAGGCCGTGGCGATGGATGAGATCCTGATCGAAATCGAAACCGACAAGGTCGTCCTCGAAGTGCCAGCACCGGTCGGCGGCGTGATCGCGCAGATCGTCAAGAACGACGGTGAAAGCTGCGTCAGCGACGAAGTCATCGCGAAGATCGACACCGAAGGCACGGCGCAGGTGAGCCCGATCGCGGTTCAGTCCGTGACCACCACAGTGGCGCCGGCTGCGGCGGCAACTGCCCCCGGCGGCGGCGCGATGAGCGGCGTGGCGATGCCCGCGGCCGCCAAGCTGATGGCCGACAACCGCCTGGCCGCCGGCTCGGTGCCAGGCACCGGCAAGGACGGGCGCGTGACCAAAGGTGACGTGCTGGGCGCGATCGAGGCCGGTGCGAAACCCGTGCCGGCGCCGGTGCGCGCCGCACCGGCGGCGCCCGCTGTTGCGAAGCCGCTGCCGGCCGTGGCAGCTCCCGTGGCGATGAACCTCGGCGACCGCCCGGAGCAGCGCGTGCCGATGAGCCGGCTGCGCGCCCGCGTCGCCGAGCGCCTGCTGCAATCGCAAGCCACCAACGCCATCCTGACCACCTTCAACGAGGTGAACATGGCGCCGGTGATGGACATGCGCAAGCGTTTCCAGGAGAAGTTCGAAAAGGAGCACGGCGTCAAGATCGGCTTCATGAGCTTCTTCGTGAAGGCCGCGGTGGCGGCGCTGAAGAAGTACCCGGTGCTCAACGCGAGCGTCGACGGCAACGACATCGTCTACCACGGCTTCTTCGACATCGGCATTGCGGTCGGCTCGCCGCGCGGCCTGGTGGTGCCGATCCTGCGCAACGCCGACCAGATGAGCTTTGCCGACATCGAGAAGAAGATCGCCGAGTACGGCGTGAAGGCCCGTGACGGCAAGCTGTCGCTCGAAGAGCTGACCGGTGGCACGTTCTCGATCTCCAACGGTGGTGTGTTCGGCTCGATGCTGTCCACGCCGATCATCAACCCGCCGCAATCGGCCATTCTTGGCGTGCACGCGACCAAGGACCGGGCCGTGGTCGAGAACGGGCAGGTGGTGGTGCGGCCGATCAACTACCTCGCAATGAGCTATGACCACCGGATCATCGACGGCCGCGAAGCGGTGCTCGGCCTGGTCGCCATGAAGGAGGCGCTCGAAGATCCCGCTCGCCTGCTGTTCGACATCTAAGGAGAGCGCGAGTGAGCAAGCAATTCGACGTCATCGTCATCGGTGGCGGCCCCGGCGGCTACATCGCCGCCATTCGCGCCGCCCAATTGGGCTTCAACACCGCCTGCATCGACGAGTGGAAGAACGACAAGGGAGGCCCTGCGCTGGGCGGGACCTGTACCAACATCGGCTGCATTCCATCCAAGGCGCTGCTGCAGTCGAGTGAGCATTTCGAACATGCCGGGCATCACTTTGCCGACCATGGCATCGGCCTCACCGATCTCAGCATCGATGTGGCCAAGATGCTCGGCCGCAAGAACACGGTGGTCAAGCAGAACAACGACGGCATCGTCTATCTGTTCAAGAAGAACAAGGTCGCGTTCTTCCACGGCCGCGGTTCGTTCGTGAAGGCGGGCGACGCGGGCTACGAGGTCAAGGTCTCCGGTGCCGCCGACGAGGTCATCAGCGGCAAGCACATCATCCTCGCGACCGGCTCGAACCCGCGTGCGTTGCCGGGAGCGGCGTTCGACGAAGAAAACATCCTGTCCAACGACGGCGCATTGCGCATTCCGTCGGTGCCGAAGAAGCTGGGCCTCATCGGCTCCGGCGTGATCGGCCTGGAGATGGGTTCGGTCTGGCGCCGGCTGGGCTCCGAAGTGACGGTGCTCGAAGCCTTGCCGACTTTTCTCGGCGCGGTCGACGATCAGATCGCCAAGGAGGCGCAGAAGGCGTTCGTCAAGCAGGGCTTGAAGATCGAACTGGGCGTGACGGTCGGCGAGGTCAAGGCGGGCAAGTCGGGCCTGAGCGTCGCCTACACCGATGCCAAGGGCCAGGCCCAGACGCTCGCGGTCGACAAGCTGATCGTCTCGATCGGCCGCGTGCCCAACACCGTCGGCCTCAACCACGAAGCGGTCGGGCTGAAGCTTGACGAGCGCGGCACCATCGTCGTCGACGACGACTGCAAGACCAACCTGCCCAATGTGTGGGCAGTGGGCGACGTGGTGCGTGGCCCGATGCTCGCGCACAAGGCCGAGGAAGAGGGCGTGGCGGTGGCCGAGCGGATCGCCGGCCAGCATGGCCACGTGAACTTCAACACCATTCCGTGGGTGATCTATACCTCGCCCGAGATCGCCTGGGTCGGCCAGACCGAGCAGCAACTCAAGGCCGCCGGCCGGGCCTACAAGGCGGGCACCTTTCCGTTCATGGCCAACGGCCGCGCGCGGGCGCTGGGCGACACCACCGGCATGGTCAAGTTCCTGGCCGATGCCAAGACCGACGAGATCCTCGGCGTGCACATCGTCGGCCCCTACGCTTCGGAGCTGATCGCCGAGGCGGTGGTGGCGATGGAGTTCCGTGCCTCGGCGGAAGACATCGCGCGCATCTGCCACGCGCACCCGAGCTTGAGTGAAGCGACCAAGGAAGCTGCCCTCGCGGTCGACAAGCGCACGCTGAACTTCTAAGGTGACCTTGCAGGTGGCCGTACGCGAGCTCTACGAACAAACGCTCGCCGAGCGAGGCTACACCGCGGACCCCGCGCAGCTGCGCGCCATCGATGCACTGGAGCGCTGCGAGAGCGAATGGGCCGACTACAAGGCGCGGCGCAGCAATCCGATCGCAAAGTTGCTGCGCCACCCGCCGATTCCGCGCGGCGTGTACATGCACGGCGGGGTCGGGCGCGGCAAGAGCTTCCTGATGGATTGCTTCTTCAATGCCGTCCCGTTGACGCGCAAGACACGATTGCACTTTCACGAGTTCATGCGCGAAGTGCACCGCGAGCTGGCCGAATTGCAGGGCACGGCGAACCCATTGCATGAACTGGGGCAGCGCATCGCACGTCGCCACCGCCTGATCTGCTTCGACGAATTCCATGTCGCCGACGTCACCGACGCGATGATCCTGCATCGTCTGCTCGAGTCCCTGTTCGAGCACCGCGTGAGCATCGTGACCACGTCGAACTTCCACCCCGACGGGCTCTATCCCCACGGCCTGCACCGCGACCGCATCCTGCCGGCGATCGAGCTGTTGAAAGACAGGCTCGAAGTCATCGCCGTCGACAACGGCACCGACTACCGCCGCCTCACGATGGAGCACGTGCGCCTGTACCACACCCCGCTGGGCGCCGCGGCCGACGCCGAGATGAGCGACGCCTTCGGGCGCCTGGCCGAGGCGAAGGAGGAAAGCCCGGTGCTGCACATCGAGCACCGGGAACTGCATGCGCGCCGTCGGGCGGGCGGTGTCGTTTGGTTCGACTTCAAGCAGCTGTGCGCCGGCCCAAGGTCACAGAACGACTACCTGGAACTCGCGACCCAGTTCCATACGCTGCTGCTGTCGGGTGTGCCGCAGATGTCGCCACGCCACGCCTCGGAGGCGCGTCGCTTCACCTGGTTGGTCGACGTGATGTACGACCGGCGCGTCAAGCTCATCATGTCGGCCGAGGTGGTGCCGGACTTGCTGTACGCCGAAGGCCCCCTCGCGCATGAGTTCCCGCGCACGGTGTCTCGACTCAACGAGATGCAGTCGGCGCAGTTCCTGGCCTTGGCGCGACGCGACGTGGATACTTCGCTGACATGAAGTCCACGTTGACGTTCCTGGCACTCTGTGCCGGCGTCCTGGTCGCCCAGGCTGCCGGTGCCCCCGATCTGGCAACGGAGCGTGCCGAGCGGGATCGCATCGGTGCCGAACGTTCGCGGGCGGAGGCGGCGTTCGCCGCGCGCGAACAGGAATGCCGCGAGCGCTTCGCCGTCACGGCCTGCCTGGACGCGGCGCGGCGTGAGCGGCGCGCGGCGCTGGATCGGCTGCGTGTGCAGCAGGATGTGCTTGACGAAGCGGATCGCAAGCGGCGGGCGGCGCAGCGCGTGGAGGAAATCCGCAACAACGTGAGCGCAGAGGAGGCGAAACGCCGCGACATCGCGGAGCGCCAGCGGTTGAAGGCGAAGCAGCAAGCCGAGGCGGCGTCGACGGAGGCCGTGGCGGTGTCAGCGCCGGCAGCGCCGGCGTCGCGCGCTGGACGCCCCGCGGCGGTCGCGCATCGCAAGGCCAGCGCGCCGGATCCGCGGCGGGCGCAGGAATATGAGCAACGTCAGACCGATGCGAAGGCGCACCGCGAGGCCGTAGTGCGCCGCAACGCCGAGCGCGCCGCCAAGGGCAAGCCTGCGAAACCCTTGCCGACGCCGGGTGCGGCGTCGGCGCCTACCTAGCGCCGCGTCAGGCCAGCGGATCGACGCGCACGAGCGCCAGCGACAGATTGTCGCCGCCTCCGCGTGCGCGCTGGCGTGCCTTGCTGACCAGCATCTCGCTCGCCTCGCGCGGTGGCAAGGCGTGAACAATGGCGCCGATCTCTTTCGGGGTGAAGTAGTGCCACAGCCCGTCGCTGCAGGCAAGAACGGTGTCGCCGATCTCCATCCGGTCGACGTGGCCCGCGGTCAGTGGCGGGTCCTGCGCGGTGCCCAGACAACCCGTCAGCAGGTTCGACTGCGGGTGGCTGTTGGCCTCTTCTTCGGTGAGCTGGCCTTCGTCGACCAGCCGCTGGACGAACGAATGGTCGATGGTTCGGCTCATCATGTCCGGCCCGCGGAAGTGATAGACGCGCGAATCGCCGGCGTGAATGACGTCGCACTCGCGCGTCGGGCTGATGATGAATGCGGCGACGGTGCTGTGCGGCTCCTCTTCCGAGGTGATCGCCGTCAGCTTGATCATCAGGTGGGCTTCGAGAACCAGTTGCTTGAGTGCTTCCGCGGCGTCGTCGCGGCTCGG
>JBGQEX010000144.1:0-10570 GCA_041496605.1 Piscinibacter sp. | reverse complement strand
CGCCAGGCGCTGGCTCGCATGCGGCAGGCGCTGGCGCAGTACCGCGTGGTTGGCGTGTCGAACAACGTCGATTTCCTGGCCCGCCTGGTCGCTGTGCCGTCGTTTGCCAATGCCGAACTCGACACTGGATTGATCGAGCGCGAGCAGGCGCTGTTGTTCCCGCCGCCCGGGGAGGTGCCGTCCGACGTCTGGCTGATTGCCGCGTTGGCCGAGCTACTACGCGAGAAGCGGCTCGCGGAGAAGAAGGCGGCTCAAGCCGTGGACGCGGATTCACCTTGGCGCGCGCTCGATGGCTGGCGACTCAACGGCCGCACCGAGCGCAAGCTCGCCTTCCGCATCGGGGAAGCGGTTCAGGAAGTTCTGGTCCAAGTCGTTGCAGGCGGCCACGAGTTAGTGGTGGGAAGCCAGCGTGTTTTCGCACGGGGCACCCTCGGCTCGGACAGCGAAATTCAAGCCCAGCTAGGCGAGCGGCGCGTGCGCGCAGCGGTTGTGCCGTCGGGCGAGCGCCGCCAAGTCTTCTTCGAAGGCCGATCCTGGCCACTGTCGCTGGTGGACACCCTGCACGTGGGCGGTGAAGGCGAGGAGGTTGAAGGCGGACTTCGTGCGCCAATGCCCGGCAAGGTGATAACCCTCCTTGTCCAGCCGGGAACGACGGTGGAGAAAGGCGCGCCACTGTTGGTAATGGAGGCGATGAAGATGGAGCACACGATCAGCGCGCCTCGCAAAGGTGTGGTCAAGGAATTCCGCTATGCACCCGGCGATCAGGTGTCCGACGGCGCCGAGTTGGTGGATTTCGAGGGAGCCGAATGATGGAACACGCTCGCATCGTCGAAGTCGGTCCGCGCGACGGACTGCAGAACGAGAAGCAGAGCATTTCGACTGCCACCAAGCTGGAACTCATCGAGCGCTTGGTGGCGGCGGGCCTGCGCGACATAGAGGCGGCGTCGTTCGTTTCGCCGAAGTGGGTGCCGCAAATGGCCGACCACGTCGAGATCATGCGCGGCCTGGTGCACCACGATGGAGTGAACTATCCCGTGTTGACGCCGAATCTCAAGGGCTTCGAGGCGGCCGTTGCGGAAGGCGCGAAGGAGGTAGCCGTTTTCGCTTCGGCGTCCGAAGGCTTTTCGCAGAAGAACATCAACTGCTCGATTGACGAGTCGATCGATCGCTTCGTGCCCGTGTTCGAGGCGGCTCGCCGGCTTGGTGTCAGAGTTCGCGGCTACGTGTCCTGCGCAATTGACTGCCCATACGACGGCGCCATTGCGCCGGGCAAGGTCGCTGACGTTGCTCAACGCCTCCACGAATTGGGCAGCTACGAAGTGTCTTTGGCCGACACCATCGGCACCGCCACACCAGGGTCGCTGCTGCCCATGCTGGAGGCGGTTGCCAAGCGCGTGCCGGTGGCGCAGTTGGCTGGGCACTATCACGACACCTACGGAATGGCGATAGCCAACGTAGTTGCGTCATATGGGTTCGGTCTGAGGGTGTTCGACAGTTCGATCGCCGGCCTGGGTGGCTGCCCATACGCAAAAGGCGCGACTGGCAACGTCGCGACAGAGGACGTTGTCTATCTCTTGCACGGCCTGGGTGCGGAGACCGGCATCGACCTCGACGTGCTGGTTGACTGCGGCGCCTGGATCTCCGCTGCCCTGAACCGCCAAACGGGATCACGCGTAAGTCGTGCTTTGATTGCCAAGCGGCCAGCGACTGCGGTTGCGTGAGACGAGATTTGCTCGATGATCACCTTGCACCACTGTGTCAGCGCGCGCTCGTTTCGGCCGTTGTGGATGCTCGAAGAAATCGGGCTGCCTTATGAACTCAAGATGATGCCGTTCCCGCCGCGTGTGCTGGCACGTCCGTTCCTCGAGATCAATTCGCTCGGAACTGTGCCGGCCTAGTTGGACGGTGCGACGCGCATGACGGAATCGGCTGCGATATGCCAGTACCTCGCCGCGCGGTTCTCGGCTGGCGCGCTCGACGTCGGAATTGACGAACCAGCCTTCGGCGCCTACCTGAACTACCTGCATTTCGGCGAAGCAACGCTGACTTTCCCGCAAACCTTGGTGCTGCGCTACCGCCGCTTCGAAGCGGCGGAGCGCCGCCAGCCGGAGGTTGCCGACGACTACGCGAAGTGGTTTCTTGCGAGGTTGCGTACCCTCGAGCCGCTGCTTGCCGAACAACCGTTCTTGTGTGCTCAGCGCTTCACGGCCGCTGATGTATCGGTCGGCTACGCCTTGCTTCTTGCTCAGCATCTCGGCTTGCACGAACGCTTCACGCCTGCTGTACGGGCCTATTGGCAGCGGCTGCAATTGCGTGACGGCTATCTGCGGGCGATGGCTGCGCAGCAGGAGGCTGCAATCGCGCAGCAGGTACCTACCACTCCGTCACCCGACCTTGGTCCTCCCGAGATCGCAAAGGTGCCGTGACCTCAACAGCTACGAGACAAGCATCGCATCAAGGTTCCGACTCCCTCAACGGCGAAAGCAGCAAGCTTGTGAGCGCCGACCTTGCGCACACCACGGCCATGCACTTGCTGCAGTCCGGCGAGGACATCAGCGTGATCTCCTTGTCGCTGGGGCCATGAGAGCCCGACGACAACCCATCAATACGTCGAAGCGGATCTGGCGATGAAGGAGAAGGCCTCGGCCCGCCAGTTGATCGATCTCCTGACCGATGGCACGGTGCGAATGTCCGCCGTCATCAGATCGCAACCGGCCGACAAAGCGGCGGCGCTCATCACGGCGGTCGAGTCCGCAATAGAACGTTATCAGGAAGACGGCGTATTCAAGATTCCGGCCGCAGCCATATTGGCTATGGGCGTCAAGGCGTAGGCGTCGCCAATTGTTCATCGGAGCGCGGCGACTCGCCCTTGGCCTCCGATTCGAGATGCATGCGAACCTGTCGCCGTGCGGTATTGATAGACTGTGCGGAGGTCCGGAGAGTCTCTGCAACGCAGCCGAAAACTGTTCCGCAAAAAAGTTGAGGCTCGCGCCAATTCTCGCTTTGCGGCTTTCGTTTTCGGGATTTTTGCGGAACTGGAATCGTGCTAACTGGTTGATTTCACTCGACAAAACCCGAGACTCTTAATCCGTTGGTCGAGTGTTCGAGTCACTCAGGGCCCACCAAAATACTCGTTGAACAGCAGGCACTTAGCGCAGCCCCGCGCTAAGTGCCCTGCGCCGCGTCACCCAGAGTAAGCACATCGTAAGCACCGCCTTGGCAACTCGGCTCAGTGCGCGGTCGAAGCATCTGTCTCCCGCGCTGCGACCATCGCCTCAAACTCGATCCAATCGCCCACGAGCTGAACCTCTGCAGCGCAGGTTTCGCGCAGATCTTCGGTGTCGGTGTAGTGCACGAGCGTCGTGGTGGTCGGGACATGTGACGTGAGCAACTCTACCTTCCACATCTCAACTCCGAGCTTGAGACAGACATTGGTGAAGGTTCGACGCATTGAGTGTGCCGAGAGGTGCAAACCTGCAGCCCGACTGACCGCGTCCCAGGTGCCTTGCGGATTGCCGATGTGACCCTTTCCTCCGCGCCCGGCGAACACATAGGGATTGGCTTTGGTCTGCGGTCGATCACGTAGCAGCGCGACCGCTTGCGACGACAGGGGCAGCGTCCGGACGCTGCCAGTTTTCGACTGCTCGGCCGTGATGTGCCAACTGGGCACTTTGCCCTCGAGATCCAACCGATCCTACGTCAGCTTGGCGCCCTCCTGTGAACGCGCTCCCGTCAGGATGAGGAACTGCACATAGGCCGCTGCAGTGCGTATGCCTCGAGCCTCACTGCCCTCGTGGGCTTGCTTCGCAAGCATGCGCCACACCGAACCGATCTTGTCGTTCGGGATCCGCTCAGACCTTGCCTTCTTCGGATGCCAGCTCTGTTTGAGGACGTCGACCGGGTTCTCGACCATCAGCGGCTCATCGTTTGTTCGATAGCGATTGCGAGCAAAGTTGAGAAGCGCTCGCAGGATGATGAAGCCTTGGTTCGCGCGCGAGGGTCCGGTCTTTGATAGGCGGGCAAACCGGCTGAAGCAGGCATCTCGGCTGATGGATGTGACGGGCTTGTCGAGCCAATCGGCGAAGCTTCTGTTGCCGTGATATGCAATGTCTGCCTTCGTGCGGGTGCGCAGCGGGCCATTCTTCGTCCGCCTGTGCGTGCAGTAGTCGGCAATCGTCTCTCGGAGCGTGATGCCTCGGGCCAGCTTGCGCGCTTTCTCCTCCACCGGATCAACGCCAAGCCGCATTCCTCGGAGAAGCTCTCGGGCCTGCACGCGCGCCTGATCTACGTTGAACACACCCTGCCGACCGATCGAAACGCGTCGCTCCTTGCCGTTGATGCGTCCCTGCGCGATGAACGTGCGGGAACCCGATGCATTGATGCGCACACCGAACCCTCGGTCCTCACTGCACCACACAAACGCCTGGCCCTTTGAGGGCACCTCGGCGCGATCAACAACGGTCTTCGTCAGCTTCGGCATCGTGAGCTCCTTACAGCTTGGTCCGACGAGTGCCCCGATACGCCACCTCCGACTGTGTGGTGGACCAAGCACCGCAACGCAACTGCGTACGAGGCGGGGGTCCGGCGAGCTTGGTCATGCGGTTAAAGACGGCAAGCAGCCATGGCGCGTCCAAAGGGTTTAGCCCGAAAGCAGATCGTAAGCACTCAGGCCGCAAACTGAGGTTGAAGGTGGTTGGGCGCGCGATCGGCCAGCCGCGTTCGCGTCGTTGCCGTATCGATCCAAGTTGGCAGCGGCAGCTGTGACCGTGTGACCTTGCGTCGCTCAGATCCCGCTCGCTGTTGAGCGCTCTGAACCTGCCGTTCGCCGCTACCAGCAGTCGGCCACTATGGAGAGCTCTCCATAATGGCCGAGCTCTGGCCTTGATCATCGACTCCAGGGGTAAATCTGGCGGCACGACAGGTACCGCGCAAAGCGGGCGCTGGGCGAACACTCACCGAGACTTGGCGCCGGTCTCGATCACTCGCGTGGTCCTCGCTGGAGCGGAACAACCAGTGAATGCAGGGCAGGCCGTCTCCGGAGCCGGGCACGTACGCTCGGCACCGGGGACCTGGAAATTGCCGTAGGTGAGTCGTTCGCAGATCCCAATGGCCTTTCGGTACCGATTCTCGAACGCCACTGCATCGAATTCGCACGATGCCCTGGCGACCACGAGCACCCCGGACACGGTTCGGGTCGGCACGAAGGTGCACGGCTCCTCACCGTCGTTCTTCGACCGCACCCAGCAGTGATAAATCTCGTGAACGAGGCTGGCATCGGCGTCGATGCAGCTGTCGTCCGCGAATCTTCCCGATGTGCCTGGCCATGCGATTTCCGCGTGATGGGCCGCGCTGCCGACCGTCGCGGCCCCGGTGGTTTTCCGAAACACCCGGCACTCGTACTTCGCTTCTTCCAGTTCCGTGAGGATTCGTTCAATCCCGGGCAACTGGGCTCGCACGCGCGCCATCGCGTCCCTGACTTCGGCCTGGTGACATTCCGACCCCACGCCGACGACTTGCGACGTTGCGACGCGCACGCAGACAAGCAGGCCCATGCAGACGAGATGACGACGCCAGTGCGACGAAGCGCACCAGCATGGGCGCACGCCATCCCACGTTCGACTCCGGACCTTCGACATCTTGGGCTCGATCCTGGGCGCAGACATCCGGATCGCATTCTGGCGCGCGCGAGCAATCTTGGGGACAGCTCCCCGTTGTAGGACGTTGATTCAGACGCCCCACGAACTAAGCTCAAGTCGGAAGATCATGAGCACTGCCGCACCGATCGTCGGCGAAGGCGTCTTCAGTCCCGGGTGCGACCCCCACGGGGGGCGTGCGCGCGCCGCGGCGGAAAGCGGGTGGAAGACACTGGGATCGTTCTTCTCCGCTGTCCTTCGCATCTTTCTGGCACTGGCTTTGGCGCCCTGCCACGCCAACGCGGACCCGGCTCGATCCTCGGTGTGGATCGACGTTCGGCGGGAAGAGGGGCTGCAGTTCAACGGATATCGCCTCCCGCGTGAAGCCGAAGGCATGGGGGTGGTGATCACGCATTCGCGCGAAATCGCCACGGCGGCTCATGTCGTCTGGCAAGCCAAGTCGATCACCATCTCGGACTTGAAGGGCGCGAAAGTTCCCGCTCGCGTGCTGTGCATCGACAAGACTGTCGATGTCGCCCTTCTTAGTGTCGAACATCCGTTCGAGCATATCGCGACGATCCGTGGGAGAGCTGTCGTCACGGGCGAGATGGCCGTGGTCGTGGAGCGCCCGCAACCAGATGAAGCACCGAAGATCGCTTCCGGCGCCATCGGGGCCGCCCGGTGGACAACCAATGGAGTGCCCGTTCCGCTCATCTTTTCGGGCATCAAAGGTGAAAAGGGCATGAGCGGTGGTGGGCTCTTCGATGCGAAAGGGGCGCTTCTGGGCATCGTCATCCGCATCGACAGCGTGTTGGGGTATTTGAGCGCGCTTCCAGTGACGGAGCTTTGCACGCGCTTCACGCGATGCGCCGGCGGGGTCGGGACGGCCGCCAACATGCAGCCGTGTGGACCTGCCGCACCGCTGTGGCGTCCGCCGCCCCCGCCACCGTCCGGGCTTCGAACGCCGGTTCATCGAACTTCGCCACGCGAGCCCTTGCATCCGGCCTCATGAGCCGCCGTCGATGGTGGGTCGCTCTGCCCGGCCCTACGGACACGCTGTCGACGACAACCGCGCAAGCCCTACGCCGGTGGCTTGCCCGGCTTCTTGTCGCTCCACAACACACCGCCAGTCGCCCAATCGTGCCGCGCAATATCGAAAAACAGGATGTCGACCGCATCGGCGCTGCCGCCGAGTACCCGCACGCAGGCCTCTGTCAGTTCCTTGGCCAGCTCCGCCTTCTGTTGCGGCGTGCGGCCTTCGAAGAGCTCGACGCGTATCGTCGGCATGGCAGTTATCCTTTCATGACGTGGCCTCCAGTGGCCGCCATCGCACGCAGTTGCGCCTGTGCCGCTCGATCGAGCACGCGCATCAGCACGAAGGCCTCGGCGACGGTACGCCCGACGGTCAGCGTGCCATGGTTCTCGAGGATCAGCCCGTCGAGCGCGCCCAGGTCGGCCACCAGCCGTTGCTGCTCCTCGGCGCGAGGGCCAGGCCCTCATAGGTATGGCGGCCAAGCCGCCCGTGCAGCCGCATCGCCCACCGCGACGTCGGCTGCAAACCCTCGGGAAGCATCGCCAGCGCGACGCTCCACGGCGCATGCAGATGGATCACGCACTCGACGTCGGGCCGGCCGGCGTGCACGGCACCGTGGATCGCGAAGCCGCTCGGATTGACGCGGCGCCCGCTGCCGTCCACGACGCGACCGGGGACGTCGATCTTCACTAGGTCGGAGGCGCGCACCTCGTCGAAGCCGAGGCCGAACTCGTCAATCAGGCACACGCCGGGTTCGCCTGGAACAGCGGCCGACAGGTGCGTATAGATCGTGTCGTCCCAGCCCGCCATCGCCGCCAGGCGGTACGCAGCGGCGAGATCAATCCGCACGTCGCGTTCCGTGCCCTCTCTCGTTCGATTCGATGGGGTCGTCATGGCGAAAGCGATCTCGCAGTCTCGCAGTATCTCCGGACTGAGAGAACCGGGAAGCTGACGTTCGCGGGCGTCAGCTCATGGCCGTTATGAAAAGCTTTGCATAATGCAGAGAGTCTTTTGCCTGGCGGACGCGGCGTGATGACGGTGAACGACGTGACGATGCCGCCCCGCGTTCGGTAGGCAAAAGATCCCGTTGGACTGAACCGCCGGCGCGGCGGTGACGGGCTATGGGAATTGAATGGGCGCAGCAGTGTGATGCAGTGTCGAATTCGCCCGGCTGGTGGAGCGATTCGCAACAGTCGTGGTGGGTGAAGCTGATCGAGATCGCAACGTTGCCGATGCATGGCGCACCTGCCAGTCGTTGTTGAGCGTGCCGCGATGGTTTGGGCACAAGCGAGCGTCAACGCCGATAGGAACGTCGCGGCGCCGTCGCGTCGATCGATGCAGAAGGCTCATGCGGTGGCGCTCGGCGGTCCACGAGGCGCCGACCCAGGCAACCAGGTCTCGATGCAGATCATCCGCCCGTGTTTGCATTGCGGGCAGTCCCACAGCGACACCCCGGTGAGCCGCTGATAGCGATCGCGGTAGTCCTCGGGTTCGTCGGCCGGCACGACAGGTGCGGGAGCGTTGAGCAATCGACGACAGCGCTCGAGCTTGGCCTCGCGGCTGCGATTGCCCAGCAAGCCGTAGTGCCGGATGCGCTGGAACCCCGACGGCAGTACGTGCAGCAGGAAGCGCCGCACGAACTCGTCGGCCTGCAGCCGCATGACCTTGTGCTGCGATTCGTGGCGGTAGTCCTTCCATTGGAACGCGACATCGCCGTTGTCGAACTCGACGAGCCGGCTGTTGGCGATGGCCACGCGATGTGTGTAGCGGCCGAGGTAATCGAGCATCCGCTCGGGGCCGCCGAACGGCGCCTTGGCGTAGACAACCCACTCAGCGCGAGAGACCGGCGCGAGATAGCGAGCGAACTCGCCAGGGTCTTGGAGCGCGGCCAGCCCATGGAAGAAGTGCAACTCGCCGGCGTCGAATGCGCTGCACAACTGCGCGATGAACAGACGCCGAAACAGTCGCGACAGCACACGCACCGGCAAGAAGAAGCCGGGCCGGCAGGCGATCCAGCGCTGGCCATCGGGCGAGAGTCCACCACCGGGCACCACGCAGTGCAGGTGCGGGTGATGCAACAGGTTCTGGCCCCAGGTGTGCAAGATCGCGATGAAGCCGATCTCGGCGCCCAGGTGCTTGGGGTCCGCGGCAATCGTGCGCAGGGTCTCGGCGGTGGCGCGGAACAGGATGTCGTAGACCACCGCCTTGTTCTGGTACGCGATCGCCGCGATCTCTTGCGGCACGGTGAAGACGACGTGGAAGTATTCGACCGGCAGCAATTCGCGGCGGCGATCGTCGAGCCACTGGGCACGCGTGAGCGACTGGCACTTCGGGCAGTGTCTGTTCCGGCAACTGTTGAACGCAATGCGCTGGTGGCCGCAGGCGTCGCACTGCTCGACGTGGCCCCCGAGCGCAGCCGTGCGGCAGCGCTCGATCGCGCTCATGACGCAGCGCTGCCCACGGCTCAAGTGCGCCGCGTGGTCACGACGATAGGCAGGGCCGATCTGGCGGAAGATGTCCGCCACTTCGAGCCCGAGCGGGCGCAACGCGCGCCCTCAGAAATGGACTGGCGGACTCGTGCTTGGCGGCGGCTCGATCTTGGGCAACAGATCCAGCGGGCTGGATGTGGCGCACACGGTGCAGGTTGCGATCTTCAGGTAGCGCGAAGTGGTGGCCAAGCTGCGATGGCCGAGCAGCAACTGGATCGTGCGCACGTTGGTGCCAGACTCGAGCAGGTGGGTGGCAAACGCGTGGCGCAGCGAATGCGGCGTGATCGGCTTGGTGATGCCGCATGCACGGTGGGCCTTCTCGCAGGCTTGACCAACGGCACCGCGCGAGATCGGCTG
This sequence comes from Piscinibacter sp., assembly GCA_041496605.1. GTDB lineage: Bacteria > Pseudomonadota > Gammaproteobacteria > Burkholderiales > Burkholderiaceae_C > Albitalea. The sequence goes on along the minus strand of JBGQEX010000144.1, from coordinate 1,058 downwards.
GCCGGGGACGTCACCAGGAAAGAGCCACGGCTTCGGACGCTCCACAGCCCAGTACGAACGCAGCGCCTCGAGCAAGCGAGGCGACAGCATCACGTATCGATCCTTGTGGCCCTTACCTTGGTCGACCCGGATGACCATGCGCTGGCTGTCGACATCGGTCACCAACAGGTGCGTAGCCTCCGAGATGCGCAGCCCGGTGGCGTAGATGGTGGTCAGGATCGTTCGGTGCTTGCGGTAGTTGACCGATGCAAGGAACAACATCACTTCCTCGGGGCTGAGCACCACCGGCAATTTGAACGGCTTCTTGGGCATCGGCATGTCGTCGCTTGACCAGTCGCGCTTGAGCGTCACGCGAAACAAGAACCGGAGCGCCGCGGTGGCCGTGCCGACGCTGCTCGCCGCGAGATGCCTGTCGTTCACGAGATGGCTCTGGTAGAGGCGTACTTGCTCTGGTCCCAGTTCCTCGGGTGAACACCCGAAGTACCGGGCAAAGCAGACGACTTGCTGCACGTACGACAGTTGCGTGTTCTCTGCGAAATTGCGAATGCTCATGTCTTCGAGCATCCGCTGGCGTAGCGGTGTCATGGTGATGCTCCTGGTTGGTGAAAGATGAAGTGCTGCGAACAGCATCTGCATCGTTCTCCAACCGGAGTGCTGTGAAACCGCGCCCGTCGTCGCACCGGGCCGGGGAGGTGTGGCTACCGCTTCAGCGGTTTAGTCCAAAGACTGTCATGGATAGATATGCATGACAGTCTTCTGCTGTCGTTCAGCCTGCCACCGTGAACGACAGCACATGGCCGGAGCGGTGAGTTCGCAGTGAAGCCTGGAAGCTGCCCTCGCCCCAGGGAGCCCGATTTTCCGAGGTCTGGCCTCGGAGCACCCGCGGGACCGGCGGTCACGGCCAGAAGCAGACACCGCACAACGACTCAAGGCGGCGCGTGTTCGCCAGTGGCTCAGTAGATTCCGTGGTCTCGCCGCAACTGCGCTTCCAACTGCCCGAGGGATTTCGGCCCGCGCCCGACCAGGTCCACGGCCTCAGGCCTGCGAGTCTTGGGGTG
>JBGQEX010000143.1:0-10676 GCA_041496605.1 Piscinibacter sp. | reverse complement strand
CGCTGCGGCGCCGCCGCTGCTGCTGGCCAACGTGGCCGACGCCAACGTCGATCCGGCTGACTACCTGGTGAGCGAGAAATACGATGGCGTGCGTGCCGTCTGGGACGGCCGGCTGCTGCGCTTTCGCAGCGGTCGCACGGTCAGCGCGCCGCATTGGTTCATCGAGCGCCTGCCGGCCCGGCCGCTCGACGGCGAGCTGTGGCTGGCGCGCGGACAGTTCGATGCCTTGTCGGGCATCGTGCGCAAGTCGCAGCCGGTCGATGACGAGTGGCGGCAGCTTCGCTACATGGTGTTCGAACTTCCTGCGGCGGACGGCAGTTTCGCTCAACGCCACGCGCAGCTGCAGCACATCGCGCAGGCCGCGAATTGGCAGGCGCTGCGCGCGGTCGAGCAGTCTCACGTCGCCGATCGGCAGGCCTTGCTGCGAATGCTCGACGCCGTCCACGGCGCGGGCGGCGAAGGGCTGATGCTGCATCGCGCCGACGCGCCTTATGCGACCGGCCGCAGCGACGTCTTGCTCAAGCTGAAGCCGCTGGCCGACAGCGAGGCGCAGGTGGTTGCGCACGTCGCGGGCCAGGGCAAGTACGCCGGCATGATGGGGGCGCTGGTCGTGCGCACGCCGGCGGGCCAGCATTTCCGCATCGGCAGCGGATTTTCGGATGCCGTGCGGCGCGAACCACCGCCGCTGGGCAGCACGATCACGTACACCTACCGCGACTTGACGGCGAGCGGCTTGCCGCGTTTTGCGAGCTATTTGCGGATGGCCGATCCGCTGTAGCGGGCGTGGCTGCGCTGTGCTCGCTCAACGCCTGACAATTTCGCTTCTTGACCAGTCGGCGAACTCGGCTTCGCTGAGATCGCCCGCGGCCAAGCTCAAGGTCTTGAGCACGCAGTCGGCATCGCTCGCCGCCAATTCGTAGCTGTTGAGTGCGAGAAACAGTTCGACGGCGACGAACGCAGTGCGCTTGTTGCCATCGACGAAGGGGTGGTTGCGAGCCAGCCCGAAGCCGTAGGCGGCAGCCAGCGCGGCCATGTCGGGCTCGCCATAGGCGGCCAGTTGGATCGGTCGGGCGAGCGCCGATTCGAACAAGCCGGCGTCGCGCAGGCCGACGGCGCCACCATGTTCGGCGAGCTGCTCCTCATGGACGGCGCGGACAACCGACGTGTCGAGCCACACCCAGCGGTCGTTCACGGAGCGCGCGCGGCTCATTTCGCCAGTTCGCGCAGAACCTTGCGCCGCTTGCGCATGATGTCGCGGGCGGCTTTCATCTGGGCCTCGAAATTCGGATCGTGCGGCGTCAGCCGCACACCGTCAGCGCTTTCGGTGAGGTAGATCACGTCGCCCTTTTCCACCTTCAGCAGCGCGAGGACTTCCTTGGGCAGGATCACGCCCACGGAGTTGCCGATTTGGGTGAGCTTGAGGGTATGCATGGGGTCGGCGTCGGAGCGTTATAACAATTGTTATATTAGCGCGGCGCCGGGGTGTCGGGCAAGGCGCACTGTCTCTCACCCCGTCACCAATAGGCCCAGTTCCCGGTGAGCACCACCCACACCCCCAAGGCCCCGTTGGTCACCGCGTGCGCAATCACCGGCACCCACAGCTTGCCGGTGCGCACATACAGCCACGCATAGGTCAGGCCGGCGACGATGGCCGCGAGCCACAGCGTGTGGGCGAGCATGAACACGAAGGTCGACAGCGCCACGGCCTTCAGGCCGACTCGCTGCGGGATCACGGTTTCGAATTGGGCGCGCTCGATCCAGCGCATCAGGAACGAGCGCCAGAACAGCTCTTCCATCACCGGCACGAGCAGCGCGGCGCCGATCCAGCGCATCGCGATCAGTGGCCATTGCAGCGCGCCCTGGGGGTCGACCGGCTTGAACTGGGCGCTCGCGCCGCCGAGTTTCATCCACGGCGCGTCGAGTTGGATCCACAGGCCGAACACGAGCGCACCGGCGACGACCGCAAGCAGCGTTTCGCGCAGGTCCGGCCGCAGTTGCGCGGCGAACTCGCCGTAATCGCGCCAGCACCACAGCAAGACGCCGCCGACCAGCAGCACGGTCCAGCCGTAGATCCAGCGCGGGTCGAGGCCCCACGAGCCGTCAGCGGGCAGGGCGCCGCGCAACGCGAGCAAGGCCATGAACAGCGCGAACGGAACGATGCGAACGAGCGCGGCTCGGCTCACAGGTGAATTCATCGCGTGCTGACGCCGGGACCGATCAGCTCGCCAGCAGCGCGCCGACACGATCGCGCAGCAGCGACGGCGTCACCGCGTCGGGCGCCACCGCATCGCCTGCCACCACGCCGACCGGGCTGAACAGCCCGCGGCGGAATGGCCGCGTCATCGCCGCACCGTCGATGCGCGAAAAGAACGAACCCCAGAGGTTCTGCAACGCAAGCGGAACCACCGGCACCGGATGGGTTTCGAGCACCTTCATGATGCCGCCCTTGAACTCGGCGAGTTGGCCGTCGCGGGTGATCGCACCTTCGGGAAAGATGCAAAGCAGGTCGCCGTCGGCAAGCACCTGGCGTGCCTGCGCAAACGCGCGTTCGTAGACCACCGGGTCCTCGCGCTGCGGCGCGATCGGGATCGCCTTCGCGAGCTTGAACAACCAGCCCAGCACGGGCACCTGGAAGATGCGGTGGTCCATGATGAAGCGGATCGGCCGCGGGCTCGCCGCCATCAGCAACACCGCGTCGACGAAGCTGACGTGATTGCAGACGAGGATGGCCGCGCCCTGCGTCGGAATGTTCTCGTCGCCGCGCACCTTCAGCCGATAGACGAGCCGCGTCGTGACGAAGGCCACGAAGCGCAGCAGGTACTCGGGCACCAGCAGGAAGATGTAGCCGGCCACCACGGCATTGAGCAGGCCGACGATCAGGAACACCTGCGGGATCGACAGGCCCGTCTTCAGCAACACGCCGACGCCGACGGCACTGACGATCATGAACAGCGCGTTCAGAATGTTGTTGGCCGCGATGATGCGCGCCCGGTGGCTCGCCTGCGAGCGCAGCTGGATCAGCGCATACATCGGCACGCTGTACAGCCCGGCGAACAGCGACAGCAATGCCAGATCGGCCATCACGCGCCAATGCGCCGCCTGCGCCACGAACGCTCCGAGCGACAGGCTCGTCGCCGGCGGCAGGCCGCGCGACGCGAAGTACAGGTCGACCGCGAACACGCTCATGCCGATGGCGCCGAGCGGCACCAGGCCGATCTCGACGTGACGGCGCGACAGCACCTCGCACAGCAGCGAGCCGGTGCCGATGCCGACCGAAAAGACGACCAGCAACAGCGACGCGACCTGCTCGTTGCCGTGCAGCACTTCCTTCGCGAACGACGGGAACTGCGACAGGAACACCGCGCCGAAGAACCACATCCACGAAATGCCCAGCAGCGAGCGAAACACCACGACGTTCTGGTGCGCGAGCTGCAGGTTGCGCCAGGTCTCGCTGACCGGGTTCCAGTTGATGCGCAGGTTCGGGTCGGTGGACGGCGATGCCGGAACGAACTGCGCGCTGAGCCTCCCGAGAATTGCCATGCCGATGCACGCAAAGGCCACGTAGTGCCGGCCGATCTCGGGCATCCCGATCAGCAGCCCGCCGGCCACCTGGCCGAGCAGGATGGCGACGAAGGTGCCCATCTCGACCATGCCGTTGCCGCCCGTCAACTCACGCTCGTTCAGGTGCTGCGGCAGGTAGGCGTACTTGACAGGCCCGAACAGCGTCGAGTGCAGGCCCATCAGGAACACGCAGGCCAGCAGCACCGGCACGTTGCTGACCCAGAAACCCCAGCCGGCCAGCAGCATGATGCCGATCTCGAGCGACTTGACGAGCTGGATCACGCGTGTCTTGTCGTACTTGTCGGTGAGTTGCCCGCTGGTGGCGGAGAACAGCAGGAACGGCAGGATGAACAGCGCACCGATGATCAGCCCGGCCATCTTCGGCTCGAGCCACTCGACCTGCAGCTGATAGGTCACCAGCACGGTGAACGCGAACTTGAACAGGTTGTCGTTGCCGGCGCCGAGAAACTGCGTCCAGAAGAACGGCGCGAAGCGGCGCTGGCGCAGCAGGTCGAACTGGTTCGGGTGGTCTGGAGTGGACAAAGGCGGCTCCGTGGTCATGGATCGGTCTGATGCGCAATGTAGCTGTACGCTCGCGCCGGTCCGGCTGCCGGTTTCCCGCATGCGGCGAATCAGCTCTTCAGTGCACCGTGAGCGGCGCGCCGCCCAGGCCGCTGCGCTGCAGCCAGACGAACACCGAATCGACGGTCACGGTGTCGATGCGGTCGGTGAAACGCCTCGCGTTCGGGTGGTCGTCGAAGGCGACGTTGGCCGCGGTCATGCGCGCGCCCAGCCGCGTCAGCGCCGACAGGTGCAGCGTCGTTGGCTGGTAACCCTGCAGCTTGAGCCAGGCCTGCGCCCGCTCACGCGTCGTCGCGGCAGGGTCCTGCGTCATCGCCAGCGTCTCGATCGCCCATTGGTTGGACTGCTGGTAGGTCTGCGACCAGGGGTAGGCGACCATGCTGTAGGCCGGCGTGTGCAACTGGGCGAGGCGAGCGTTGTCTTGCAGCGCGGGCAGCAAGCGGGCCTGCACCGCGGGCGCGAGGACGACCACCCCGGCCTGGTACTCGTACAAGTCGTCGAGGAAGAATTCGCCGAGCCCTTGGCGGTACACCGCGGCCTGCGCGCTGCCACACTGATTGAGCTTGTGGGCCACACGCCAGACCGCTCCATCGCGGTAGGCCAGGCCCATGTGCGAGTAGCGCTGGCCGTACTTGCTCAGGTCCTGCCCCATGCGCGCCAGCACCACCACCTGCGCGCCGCTGGCGTCGAGCTGGCGCGCGGTGTGCTCGGCCAGCGACATCGCGCGCTGCACGCTGCTGGCGTCGGGCAGCTTGTGTTCACACGAGCGGCCGGCGTGTGCCGCGCCGGTGCCGATGACGAACGCCGCGGCGACGAGCGCACGCACGCTCATCGCGTCACCCGCTCGTTGTAGAGCAGCGCGGCGCCGATCTCGTTGGGGATGTAGGCGATGGCCTTGCCGGCCGCCGACAACACCCACCCCGCGCTGAAGTTGGTGACGACGACGACCGTGCCGACCGCGACCGAGACGCCGCCGGCGGCTTGCGCGCTGAGCGTCAGGCTGGCGCGTGCGCCGTCGGACGCGCGTTCGAGCACCCACACCGTGCCGTCGGCCGCGGCTTCGACGGCGACGACGCTGAGCGTGGCGCCGGCCGACAGGATCATCGCCGGCGCGGCCACCGACACCGCCACCGGCAGCATCGACAGCGCGCTCGGCGGGTGGGCACGCGCGCTGCCGAGGCCGCTCGCGAGCACGGCCACGGCGAGCATCGAATGAAGGGCCAATCGTTTCATGAGGGTTCTCCGTTCGGGGCAGTGATTCATTCGGCGTCGCGCGCGGCCCGCATGCCTTCGCGGCGCGCCTCGGCGAGCAGCGCTTCGTGCGCGTCGCGCAGCGTCTTGGCCAAGGTGAACACGCTGGAGATCAGGAACAGCCAGCTCACGCCCAGATAGGCCTTGTAGGTCGGGTTGACTTCCATGCGCCACAGGCCCCAGCCGGTCAGGCCAAACGCGAACGCGAAGCCGCCCCACACGACCAGCCCCCAAATCGGCGTGTCGGTGCGGCGCACCTCGTTGTCGCGCACGAACTTGGCGAGCGCGAATGCGGTGGACAAGCAGAACACGTAGCCCATCACCATGAACGCGCGGTCGAGGTCCTGGCCGGGCAGATACGCCAGGCCGGTGGCGCACAGCGTGACGGCGGTGGCGAAGGAGATCCACACCTGCGCCTTCCAGGCTTTGGTGTCGTGGCGGATCGCGTTGGCGTGCATTGGCATTGCGGGGTGGTTGAACACGCCGCGGATGTTCGGTGCCGGCGCCGCCGGGTGCAATCGCTCCCGGAAGGGTTGCGCCGAATTCGCTCGCTGGTATCTTCCGGCGATACTTTTCCTGACCTCCATGAGCACCACCCAAGACCTCGTCAGCGCCTTGAAGGCCGAACTGAAGGCCGCCGATCTCACCTACGCCGACCTGGCCCTGCAGCTCGGCATGTCCGAATCGAGCATCAAGCGTGTCTTCGCCAAGGCCGACATGCCGCTGTCGCGCATCGACGACGTGCTGCGCGTGTTGAAGATGGACTTCGCCGAACTCGCGCGCAAGGTCGCCGACGCACAGCCGCTGCGCCGCGAGCTGACGCTGGAACAAGAGAAGGCGGTGGTCGGCGACCGGCGCCTGTTATTGCTGGCGATCTGCTGCCTCAGCCAATGGACCTTCGAGCAGATGGTCGGCACCTACACCTTCAGCGACGCCGAATGCGTGGCCCACTTGGTGGCGCTGGACAAGCTCGGCATCATCGAGCTGCGGCCGCTGAACCGCTACCGGCTGAAGGTGGCGAAGGGCTTTCGCTGGCGAGCGCACGGCCCAGTGATGGAGTACTTCCGCAAGCATGTGGCAGACGACTACTACAGCGGCGGCTTCGACGGCGAAGGCGAACTGCTGATGCTGGTGCACGGTCAGATCAGCGGCGCACAGGCCTCCAGCTTCGTCGAGCGGCTGCAGCGCGTCGGCAACGACTTCGCGCAGCAGCACCTCGCCGACCAGCGACTCGCGCCTGATCAGAAGCGCCCCTACACGCTGGTGGTGGGCATGCGCTCGTGGCTGTTCGCGGCGTTTCGCGACTTGAAGCGCGCCGCGCCCGGCTGAGTCAGGCGATGCCGCGGCGCCGAAGTTCGGCGAGCTGGTCGGCCGTGACACCGATCTCGCGCAGCACCGCGTCGGTGTCTTCGCCCAGCGTCGGCGCGCGGCGCGTGATCGCGCCCGGCGTCGCGCTGAGCTTGGGCACGATGCCCGGCACGTCGAGAGCGAGGCCGTCAGTGGTGGTGATGCGCTCGATCATGCCGCGCGCGCGGTAGTGCGGGTCGTCGGCGATGTCGCGCGCGGTGTAGATGCGCCCGGCCGGCACCTGCGCGTCGTTGAGCGCGGCAAGCACCTCGCTCACCGTGCGCGGCCCGGTCCAGGCGCCGATCGCTGCATCGATCTCGGTAACGCGCGCGACGCGGCCGGCATTTCCGGCCAGCGCCGGGTCGGCGCCGAGGTCGGGGCGACCGATGGCGTCCATCAGGCGCTTGAAAATCGAGTCGCCGTTGCCCGCCACCAGCACCCAGCCGTCCGCGCAAGCGTAGGCGTTGCTCGGCGCGATGCCGGGCAACGCGGAGCCGGCGGGCTCGCGCACGGTGCCGAACGCGCTGTATTCGGGCAGCAGGCTCTCCATGCAATTGAACACCGCTTCATAGAGCGCCACGTCGATCACCTGGCCGCGCCCGCTGGCGTGCCGATGCTGCAGCGCCATCAGCACGCCGATCACGCCGTGCAGCGATGCCAGCGTGTCGCCGATGCTCACGCCGACGCGCACCGGCACGCGGCCCGGCTCCGCGCTCAGGTGGCGCAGCCCGCCCATCGCCTCGGCCACCACGCCGAAGCCGGGCCGGTCCTTGTACGGACCGCTCTGCCCGTAGCCGCTGATGCGCAGCATGATCAGGCCGGCATTGCTGCGGCTCAGGCTGTCGTAGTCGAAGCCCCAGGTTTCCATCACCCCGGGCTTGAAGTTCTCGATCAGCACGTCGGACTCGTCGATCAGGCGGCGCACGATGTCGCGCGCTTGCGGCTGCCGCAAGTCCAGCGCCACGCTCTTCTTGTTGCGCGACTGCACCTGCCACCACACGCTGGTGCCCTTGTGCAGCAGCCGCCATTGGCGCAGCGGGTCGCCGCTGCCGGGCGGTTCGATCTTGATCACCTCGGCGCCGAAATCGGCCAGTGTCTTGGCGGCGAACGGGCCGGCGATCAGCTGGCCGAGCTCGAGCACTTTCAGGCCGGCGAGCGGGCCGCGCGCGGACGAGGCTTGAGTCTGCATGGGCGCGATGGTAGTGTCTCGCGACCGTTTCCGGAGGTCTGCGATGCGCGTTTGGATCACCCTGCTATTGCTGGTTCTCGGCATCGAAGCATTCGCGCAGGAACGTGCGATCGACAAGGAGGTCGTCGTCGCCGCGCCGGTCGCCGAGGTCTGGCAGAGCTGGACCACGCGCGCCGGCATCGAATCCTTCTTCGCGCCGCAGGCCGAGGTCGATGCGCGCGTCGGCGGTGCCTTCCACATCCACTTCGACCCGCTGGGTGAGCCGGGGCTGAAGGGCGCCGACGACATGCGCTACATGGCGCTGCAGCCGATGAAGATGCTGAGCTTCGACTGGAGCGCGCCGCCGTCGCTGCCCGAAGCCCGGCAGCAGCGCACCTTCGTCGTCGTGCGCCTGCACGACATCGACGGCAAGTCGACCCGCGTGACGCTGCACCACGCCGGGTGGGGTGACGGCGGCGAATGGGACAAGGCCTATGCCTACTTCGACCGCGCCTGGGGTGCCGTGCTCTCCAACCTCAAGAAGCGCCACGAATCCGCTCCGATCGACTGGACCGACTGGCTCGACCAGTTGAAGAAGCACCACGCGTCACCGGCGAAGTGACGCCTCCCCGGCAAGCGCGCCGGTGGCGCTCAGCGGCGCAATGCCGGCATCGCCGCGCCGGGTGCCGCCGCCAGCGCGGCCGCGGTGGCAGGCGGCACGCCCGTCGCCTGCCCGGGCGCAGCGTCGCGCAATTCCAGCGGCGGGTCGAGCAGCGGCAGCAGGGGGCTCTTCAACTGGCGCGCGTAGCTCACCACCGACTGCCCCGGCTGGTGCGGCAGCGGCTGCCAGGGGTCGGCGCCGTGCGCCATCAGGTACTCGACCAGGATGCGCTGCTGCTGCGCGTCGGCGACGTAGCTGGGCGTGATGACGCGCGCCAACGGCACCCACGGGAACTGGTTGCCCTGAACCGGCGGAACGCGGTTGGCAAGCTCGGGTGCGCCGGCCAGCCACCAGTCCAGCGCCGCGCGGTCGCCGCTGCGCAAGGCCAGGTCGAAGCCGGACGGGAGCTTGCCGTCGTAGGCACCCAGCGCGCCGCGTGCGGTGTGCCCTTGCTTTTCGAGTGCACGCGCGAACGCGGTGCGCAGGTACTGCGGATGCAGCGCCCCCAGCGGGCTGAACGCCAGCCCCTGGTTCGGCAGCTGCCCCTGGGCGAGCCAGCCGTCGAGCACGCTGGCCAGGCCGGCGGCGCGTGCGGCGGGGCAACTCAGCATGCGCACCACGTCGTGGTGGATGGCTCGGGGGTCGCTCTCGGCCAGCCAGCGCAGCGAATGCAGGATCTCGGGTGACGCGAGTGCGAAGTCTGGACACGGTTGCGCCTGCGCCAGTGCGACTAGCGGCGCCTGCTCGCACAGGTCAGCTTGCGCGCCTTTGGCGATCAGCTCGGGCAGCGCCGGCCAGAACTGCGGGTCGCGTGCAGCCAGGCTCAGCGGGCAGCGCGGCAGCCCCGAGGCGCTGACATCTTTCGCGAGCAGGCTGCCGCTCTGGTAGGCGCCGCAGCGCGCGGTCAGTGCGCGTGCCACGCTGTTCAGCTTGTAGCAGGGGGTCGGGTCGCCCTCGGTGGCCTTGTCGTAGACATGGCTCAACATCGCGCTGGCGGCGCAGCCGATGCTCAGGCAGGTCGGATCCGGGTCGTCGCGAGTCGACGTTTCATAGGCGAAGGTCAGCACCGACGTGGCCGCGCAGCCGCTGCCGAGCCACGTCGCCGCGGCCAGGGTGACGAGTGCCGCCACGCGTTGCAGGAGGTCCATCGAATACCCAATCCGTCACTTGAGCGGTGACGCAAGGGTTTGCATCAAGAACCATGCCGTGCGCGCGACTGACGCAGCGCGTCGCAAGTCTGTAAGCGGCCGTATCTGAAAGGCTATGCAGCCCGCTGTTCGAGCAGGTAGTTGGCGCCGTCGTACTGCCCCAGCACGTCGACCAGATACGGCAGAACGAGCAGCATTTGGTCGTGCAGCGTGAACGGCGGGTTGATGATGAAGACGCCGCTGCCGGCCAGGCCGAAGCCCTGCGAGTCGGGTTCCTGCACCGTCAGCCGTGCATGCAGCCAGCCCTTGGGCGCCAGCGCTTCCAGGCGCCGCGGCAGCTGCGCGGCTTCGAGCTTCTGCACCTGCGGGTACCAGACCATGTAGACGCCGTCGGCAAAGCGCGTCAGCGCGTCGCGCAACGAGGCGACCACGCGGCTGTAGTCGCCATGGCCCTCGTAGCTCGGGTCCATCAGCACCACGGCGCGCCGCGTCGATGGCGGCAACTGGCTCTTCAAGCCCTCGAAGCCGTCGGCGTTCTTCACCTCGGCGCCCTTCACGCTGCCGAGGTAGGACTCGAGGATGCGGTGGTCGGTCGGGTGCAGCTCGAACAGGCGCAGCTGGTCCTGCGAGCGCAGCAGCATCTGCGCGAAGGCCGGCGATCCGGGGTATTGCTCGAGCGGGCCCTGCGGATTGAACTCGCGCACCCGGGCCACGTAGTCGGCCACCGCTTCGGGCAGGTCGTCGCGCTCCCACAGGCGGCCGATGCCCTGTTCGAACTCGCCCTTCTTCTGCGCGTAGCGGCCCTCCAGCGAGTAGCCGCCGGCGCCGGCGTGGGTGTCGACCATCCGGTAGGGCTTGTCCTTCTGGTTCATGTAGCGCAGCAGCAGCGTCAGCACGGTGTGCTTGAGCACATCGGCGTGGTTGCCCGCGTGAAAGGCGTGTCGATAAGCGAGCATGG